>CAZSGN010000030.1:0-16100 GCA_964606415.1 uncultured Bacteroidales bacterium | reverse complement strand
TACCGAACCAATGGGGATATCGTTGCCATGGGGGGGGTGCGCTACCAAAATTTTTATATAGGATATAGTTTTGATTATACACTTAGCCGGATTATGAATTATAGTTATGGCTCTCACGAATTAAGTCTTGGGTATAGGTTTGGGGCTAGTGAAAGCAGATTTGACTGGTTAGACCGGTATTAAGATAATACTTATTATTCGTTTTTAAGGATTTTCCTCAAGGAGTTATTACCTTTGGAAAGTCCTTTTTTTTTATTATGGAGAAGCTATTAACCATTAACCAGATTTGTAAAAAATTCGCCGGACATACTGCATTATCCGGGGTTTCTTTATCGCTTGATAAAGGGGATGTTTATGGTTTGTTGGGACCTAATGGTGCAGGAAAAACAACCCTCATAAGAATTATTAACCGGATTGTCTTGCCTGACCGGGGTGAATGTTTATGGAGAGGGGCGCCTTTATCTGATAAAAATATTGCAGAAATTGGTTATTTGCCAGAAGAAAGAGGGTTGTACAAGAAAATGACTGTCGAAGAGCAAATCGTTTATCTTGCCCGCCTGAAAGGTTTAGATCGACATACAGCCATCAAACAGATGAATTATTGGTTGGATAAATTTGAGCTGATAAAATGGAAAAAAAGGCCACTGGCTCAGTTATCTAAAGGGATGCAACAGAAAGTGCAGTTTATCACAACTGTTATTCATGATCCGCAATTGATTATTCTTGATGAACCTTTTAGTGGTTTTGATCCGGTAAATATGACATTGATTCAGGATGAAATTGCGTTGATGAAGGAACAAAATAAAACCGTCTTGTTATCAACGCACAATATGGAATCTGTTGAGGCCTTATGTGAAAATATCTCACTTATTGATTCTGGAGTGGTTTTGTTGGAAGGTAATGTTGGGACTATTAAAGAAGCCAATAAACTAAATCTTGTTGAGTTGATTTTCAGGCAATCCGAATGTGATCTGCAGGATTTTTTAACTGAATTTACCAATAAGATTAGTAAAATCGAAGCTCATCGAATGGGTTGTCGGGTCGTATTGAATTTTGAGCCAGACGAATCTCTTGAGGAGCTTATTCTTAAAGTATGGGGGTTTAATAAGTCACTTGTTGCTTTTCGGGAGCTTTTTCCTTCTTTAAATGAGGTGTTCATTCAAAATGTAAAAAGACGTGAATAAGATCTGGATTATTATAAAAAGGGAAGCCATTACCAGGTTGCGCAAACGTTCCTTTATTTTAATGGGAATTCTTGGGCCAGTTCTTTTTGCCGGGTTATTTCTCGCCCCATCTTTAATGATGTCTTATCAAAGCCAGGAGGTGAGAAGGGTTGCTGTTATAGATAGCTCCAGGGTGTTTATTGATAAAATTCCTGAAACCAAATATCTTAAATTTGATTATCTGGCTCATACTTCCATTGATGAAGTACGCGGGAAGTTTGATGAATTACCTTATGATGCTGTTTTGTATATTGGCCATATTGTTCATTATTCTCCTAATGCAATTCAAATTATGGGATATAAGCAGCCGGACATGGGGCTTGTGATGCATGTGACTAATGCACTTGAAAAAGAGATTGAAAAACAGAAAATGGAAGCTTATGATATACAGCAATTAGATCATATTCTTAAATCGGTTGAAACCAAAATTCAGTTGCGTACTATTAAGTGGTCCCGGGATGGAAAAGACCGGGAGAGCCGTGCTGGAATTGCGATGGCTGTCTCGTATATGAGTGGTTTTCTGATTTATCTTCTCATCTTTTTATTTGGAGCAATGGTGATGAGGGGCGTTATTGAAGAAAAAACCAATCGAATTGTCGAGGTTATTGTTTCTTCTGTTAAACCATGGCAGTTTATGATGGGAAAAATTTTGGGTATTGCTATTGTTGGATTGACGCAATTTTTGATGTGGATTATATTGACAATTGCTATTATTTCTTTGGTGCAGCAAAGAGTCCAGCCTGATATGGCAGAGATAGATGCGAGGCAGCAAAAGGAGCAGGGACAAAGTATCATGTCTGGAGATGTTCATCAAAATGATCAGCAAGAGGAAAATTCTTCTAGTTTTTTTAAAGATGATCAACCTGTGGTTGATGAAGAATTGATTGAAGTAAGGAATTTTCTTAAAGCGGCACAAGGAATTGATTTATTTGTCATGATAGGTAGTTTTTTATTATTTTTTCTGGGAGGCTATTTACTTTATGCGGCTATGTTTGCTGCTGTTGGTTCAATGGTGGATAATGATACAGATACTCAGCAGTTTATGTTGCCAGTAACCATTCCTCTTATTATTGCTTTGATGATTATGATTACAGCAATTCGAAACCCGGATAATGATATGGTTACAGTTTTTTCTATGATCCCTTTGACCTCTCCTATTATTATGATGGCCAGAATTCCTTTTGGGGTGTCTTATTCTCACATTATTATATCACTTTTATTGCTTTATGCCACGTTTTTACTTGTAACATGGTTGGCTGCCCGTATATACAGAACTGGTATTTTGATGTATGGCAAAAAGATTAATTTGCGTGTTATTGGGGCCTGGATTATCCGGCCTTTCAGGGAAAATGATTCCGGATAAATGAGTATTAAGTGTTGAGTTGCAGTCCTGTTTCTGTAATAACTGTATCTTCTTGGTAATTGTCATAATCAGTATTGACATCCCAAAGGTTATGTATCTTTTTTCCCTTGATGATATTATCTGCAGCAAGAAGCCCCATGAGAATAGAATGGTCTTGATTATTGTATTTGAAAGCACCATACCGGCCAATGCAGTATAGTTTGTTAATTTGTTGTAGATGGCTTTTAATTGGATTTAAAATTTTCTGATAGCCAGTTTTATAAACTGGATAACACCGGTGTATATGGTGAACGTGGCCGGCTTTAATTTTTGTTTGGTCAACAAAACCTGTTTTGCTTAATTCTTCGGATGCTATTTTGATTAATTGATCATTTGGTTTGATCCATAGTTCATCATCATCGTTACACCAATATTCCATGGCCAGTATGCTGTATGGCTCTTCCCCATAGAGGGAGGGCGACCAGTTTCTGAAATTGGTGATGCGTCCCACATTTAGCCCTTCACTATGAATGTATAGCCAATTATCAGGAAAGATAGCTTTTGATTTGATTTTCAAGTATACAATGATGGTGTTTCGGTAGCTTAATTTTCTGCTGAGATGAATGATATTTTCCGGAGCATCCATTAATCTGGATACCATAAGGGTCAGGGGCATGGAAGAGACGACAAATTCATATTTTTTTGTTGTTCCGTCTTTTAACAGGATTCCCGTGATAGCATTGTTTTCGGTGAGTACACTTTCAACCGGGGTGTTAAGAAAAATATTGCCGCCTTTTTCTTCAGTAAGTTTTTTTAATTTGTTATAGAACATGCCAGTTCCTTGAAGGGGGTAAGCGAATTGTTCGACAAGCGTTTTGTGTTTGTTGCCTTTTCCTTTGATTAAGGCATTCCATACAGCTCCCCATAAGGAAAGTTTCTTGATGCGTTGGGCAGCAAAATCGGCATCCAGTTCTTTGCAGGATATTCCCCATAATTTTTCACTATATGTTTTAAAGAATATCTTATAAAGACGCTTCCCAAACCTGTGCGTTACCCAGTTTTCAAAATTATCTTTGGTTTTGGGCGGAGAAATCTGTGCATGAAAGAAGCTGAACATGCATAAAAAAGCCTCTCTAAACCCGAGGTTCTTTAGTGCGTTCAAGGGTTTGAGCGGATAATTGAAGAATTTCTGATTGTAGTAGATACGTGTCAGGCGATTGACCATTTGATAATCGTTGCCAATAATTTCCAGCCAGAATTCATTTACCCTGCGGTCACTGCTGAAAAAGCGGTGAGGGCCAATATCTACTGTTTGATCCCAGAGATGTAGCGATTTAGACATACCTCCTGCTTGATCGCTTGCTTCGTACAAATCTACTTTAAAGCCATTTTTGGCAAGTTGGTAAGCTGTTGTAAGACCAGCAGGACCTCCCCCGATAACAGCTACTCGTTCTTGAGTCATTTTTTGGATTTCTGGTTGTGTTATCTCAAATTTATGAATTTTATTCAATTATCGAATATTATCTTTTCTTTTATTATTTTTGATTATCGTTTATTCATGTGAGCGAGAATAACTCAATTTGTTGGAGTTTAGCAATTTATTTGGTCTTTACTAATGCATCATTTTCCCGGACATATTAATAAAGATGCTGTTGATTCATTGTTCGAACAACAGATCAGATATAATAAGGTTTATAGGCAATTTGTTAATTTTTTGAACGGGCGCGGAAATAAACCCTGGTTTTTGCCAATTAGTTTATTTAAATCACATAAGGTGATTGTTGGAGAAGAAGATGAAGCCGAGTTAGTGTTTACCAGTAGTGGCACAACTGGCTCAAATACTTCAAGGCATTTTGTTAAAAAAAAGACAGTTTATGAAGAGAGCTTTATCAATGCTTTTGAATGGTTTTATGGTAATATTGAGGATTATTGTATCCTGGCCTTGCTTCCTTCTTATTTCGAACAAAAGGGTTCTTCCTTAATATATATGGTTAGTGAATTGATTCAACGTTCGGGTCATGAATCAAGTGGCTTTTATCTTGATTATACATCCCGCTTAAGAGAGGTGTTAATTCGTTTAGATCGTCAGGAAAAAAAAGTCTTATTGATTGGTGTTTCTTTTGCGTTATTGGACCTTGTCGAACAATTTCATTTTTCTTTGTCTAATACCATTATTATGGAAACTGGCGGGATGAAAGGGAGGAGAAAAGAACTGGTCAGAGAAGAACTGCATGATCGGTTAAAAAAGGGATTTGGAGTTGACAACATTCATTCAGAGTATGGAATGACTGAGCTTCTGTCCCAGGCTTATGCAAAAAAGGATGGACGTTTTTACCCGCCTCCCTGGATGAAAGTATTAATCCGTGATATAAATGATCCTTTTACTTTATTAGATGCTGGAAGTACTGGTGGTATTAATGTGATTGATATGGCTAATATTCATTCCTGCCCTTTTATTGAAACAATGGATTTGGGACGGGTTTTTGATGATGGATCTTTTGAGGTGTTGGGCAGATTTGACAATAGTGATATCAGAGGCTGTAACCTGATGGTGGTTTAATGAGATTCATGTTGATGCGAAATACCACCTGAGACAATAAATTTCATCATCTCTGATGGAGGGATATTTAATTTTCTAATCTGATCTTTAGGGACAATAAACAATTCTCCGGAAAAATTATAGGAGTGAGGACAGTAAACAGCAACTTTTCCTTCTAGTTGCATGTTAGAGAGGGATGATGATGTTAGAAAACCAAGTTTTTCGTATTTGGAATGCTGTAAGGGTTGGAAGATAACCGGTTGGTTGAATTTATTATCTTTTCCGACAAAAGCTTTTAAAAGATCATTTAATGAGCTGTATATTAGCTTTATAAAGGGCGTGCGGTAAATAATTTTGTTAAACAGGTATTTGAATGGACGGGCAATGATCGTGGATCCGATGAATCCCAGTAATGTTATCAGTATGAGCATGGTGAATATCCCGAGCCCTGGTATGTTTATTTGCCATATTTGTTGAATGTACTGTTGTAGTAGATTATCCAGGCTTGTTGCAATAAGGAAGATCACATATGCTGTGATGGCAATAGGGGTTATGTAAAGGATCCCTTGTAGAAAATAACGTGATAATTTATTCATGTTTGGCTGTTTTTTGTGATTAATGAAGAACGATGAATCTTACCTGTTTAATTATTTATTTGCCCGGAATAGTGATTTTTCATGTGTCAGTCAAAAGTTTGAACAATAATTATCAAGGGCAATTATATTCATATTAAAAAAGCAGGGCTTTATTGATAAATGTTAATAAGTAGGGTAAAAGGCATCTTCAATATGATCAATAAAATATTTCTGAGGGTTTACGAATGTAATGTAGACAATATCAAATCTTATTTCTTCAAAGTCATCAAAAAATTTACTGAATGCATTGGCTGCCGAG
Source organism: uncultured Bacteroidales bacterium (assembly GCA_964606415.1). Lineage (GTDB taxonomy): Bacteria > Bacteroidota > Bacteroidia > Bacteroidales > JBBRXJ01 > CAZSGN01. The sequence goes on along the minus strand of CAZSGN010000030.1, from coordinate 10,102 downwards.
ATCAGGTCTTTTTGTTTTTGCTTGGGAACAGCTGTATTCGGGTTGTCATAAAAACCTTGCCTGGTCTTGACTTCAATAATGGTTAAGCATTGGTCTTTTAGTGCGATAAGGTCAATTTCTTTGTGTTTGAATTGCCAGTTTTCTTTGATGATTTGATAACCTTTTTTCAACAAAAATTGCCGTGCAATGGCTTCTCCTTCCTGGCCGATTTCTTTATTTTTTTTATTTTTCAGGGGTTTCATGTAACTTTTATTGATTAAAGTAAGTATAACATATACGGTATGATGTATCAAAAATATAATAAATAATGGGACGCTTTATAATTTTGTGTTTGATTTTGTGTGTTTCTTTGCCGGATAATCTTGATGCCGGTGAGTTTGAGGGACGAATTAAGGTGATGAAGAAAACTTATTATGATACAAGTTATTTTTTTTATTCTGTAAAGGACGATAAAATAAGAATTGACCAGTATAACCAATATAACAGATTAACCAACTCTTTTATTCTGGATACAGATGAAATGAGTGTTCTTGCTTTGAATAATTATCATAATATTTATAAGAAATTAATCCCCTCAAATTCTTCTGGTTCGGCAGATAAGAATAAGTATGAAGTGATTAAAACAGATAACACCAAAGAAATTAATGGTTATTTATGTTATCAGTGGCGGGTGCGTAACCGGGATAAAAATAGTGAAATTGCTTATTGGGTCACGAAAAATGGATTTGGATTTTTTGACGATATGGTCAGGTTGTTGAGTCTTGTAGGAAATAGCTCGGAGTTTTTTTCTCAGATCCCCGGTAATGAAGGATTTCTTCCTATATTAACGGTAGAGCGTACGCTTGTTCGATATGAAAAATTAAGATTAGTGGTTACAGATGTGGAGCACACTTCTCTAAGTGAGGATATTTTTAAGATACCGTCAGATTACCGTGAGTTTGAGAATTAACTGCTAAGCGTGGTTGTTGTTACTTTTTTATTTGACATCCATGGTAATTCGATATTCATTGTTTTTTATTTGTAGTTTAATCATCCTGCCCATGACCAGAGGCAGGTTTTTGTTTTCGTGGCCGGCAGGAAAACCTGTCAGGACTGGAATGTTAAGATGGGTAAAATGACTGCTGATCAATTGGTCAATGGTCATATGATATGGAGGAGTGGTGTCTGTAATATTTGTCATTTGTCCCACTATCACTCCTTTTAAACGGCTAAATCCCTGACAATAATGGATATTAAGCATCATTCGGTCTATTTGGTAAATCAATTCATTGATGTCTTCCAGCAACAGAATCTTTCCTTCTAAATTAATATCATAAGGACTGCCGCGCAGGCTATTGATCGTTGCCAGGTTTCCTCCAGTCAAAATACCGGCGCTTTCTCCCTCGAGGCTTCCTGCACCGGAGATGCCCTTGTAGCTGAGTGACTCGCCCTTAAGAATTTTTAATAATTGATCTAAACAGGACGTGTTTGTTTGCTTAATGGTTTTCCCCATTGGTCCGTGAATGCTTTGTATTTTTATAGATGAGAGAAAATTATGGAAGACTGTTACGTCACTGAAGCCAATGATCCATTTGGGATGATTTTTAAACAAAGAAATATCTGTATTTTGTAATGTTCTTAAACAACCATACCCTCCCCGGCTAATTAAAATAGCTTTGATATTTTCATTTGCCAAAAAATCGGACAGGTCAGAGGCGCGATCGGTATCAGTACCCGCGAAAAATCCATACTGGGAATAAGTGTGTTTTCCTTCCTGGACGTGAAAACCAGCATTAGTGATGCTTTTTATGGCATCCTCTTGTTCCTTTTTTGTGGTTATTCCGGCAGGTGAGATAAGTCCTATTATATCTCCGGGTTTTAGATAGGGCGGGGTTATCATGATGGAATTTTATTTTTTTCAGTTAAATACTGTTATCTTTGTCATCGTTAAAGATATAAATTAATAGGAGGATTTCATGAAGGATTTTGAGCGTCATCTGGTAACTGCTGCTTTGCCTTATGCTAACGGGCCTGTTCATATTGGTCATTTAGCCGGGGTTTATGTACCCGCAGATATTTATGTGAGGTATTTACGTCTTAAGAAAGAAAATGTTTTGTTTATTTGCGGAACGGATGAACATGGTGTTCCTATCACAATAAAGGCAAGGCAGGAAAAGGTAAGCCCTAAAGAAATAGTTGATAAATATCATCATATAATCAAGAATTCTTTTGATGATCTGGGTATTTCTTTTGATATTTTTTCCCGTACAACAACGCCTACCCATTACCAAACTGCTTCTGAATTTTTTCATACTTTACATGAAAAGGGGGAATTTATTGAGAGAACTTCTGAGCAGTATTATGATGATGAAGCCGGACAATTTTTGGCAGATCGCTATATCGTTGGTACTTGTCCGCATTGTAATTATGACAAAGCGTATGGGGATCAATGTGAGAGTTGCGGAACCTCTTTGAACCCTGCGGACTTGATTTATCCTGTTTCTGCTATTACGGGCAGTCAACCTGTCTTAAAACAAACAAAACATTGGTATTTGCCTTTGAATCGATATCAGCCTTTCCTCGAAGAATGGATAAGTGAAAAAGAAAATGAATGGAAACCAAATGTTATTGGTCAGTGTAAATCGTGGTTCAATCAGGGATTGCAACCCAGGGCCGTAAGTCGTGATTTAGACTGGGGAGTGCCGATCCCCCTTCAGGAGGCAGAAGGCAAAGTGCTTTATGTCTGGTTTGATGCTCCTATAGGATACATCTCTGCAACTAAAGAATTAGCTCAGGAGAAAGGATTTGACTGGGAACCTTATTGGAAAGATCAAAAAACCAACCTTGTTCATTTTATTGGTAAGGATAATATTGTTTTTCATTGTATTGTCTTTCCAAGTATGTTAAAGAAAGAAGGAACTTTTATTTTACCGGAAAATGTTCCTGCAAATGAATTTCTTAATCTGGAAAATGATAAAATTTCTACTTCCAGAAACTGGGCCGTTTGGTTGCACGAATATTTAAAGGATTTTCCGGGTAAACAGGATGTGTTAAGGTATGTGTTGACAGCGAATGCTCCGGAAACCAAGGATAATGATTTTACCTGGAAGGATTTTCAGGATCGTAATAATAATGAATTGGTTGCTATCCTTGGGAATTTTGTTAACCGCGCTTTAGTTCTGACCCAGAAATATTTTGATGGAATTGTGCCGGAAAGAAATGAAATTAAGGATTTTGATAAAATAGTGATCGATGAGATCAATAGTAATAAAGATAAACTTGAATATGAACTGGAGCATTTCCGTTTCAGGGAAGCACTAAAGGCTGCAATGAACATTGCCCGGGCAGGAAATAAATATTTGGCAGATACGGAACCCTGGTTGCTAATCAAATCAGATAAGGAGCGTGTTAAAACAATCCTTAATCTTTCTCTTCAGATAACCGCTAATTTAGCTATTGTTCTTGAGCCTTTCATGCCTTTTACTGCTGACAAGCTCTGTACATTTATTAACCGTAGAGGAGACATGAGCTGGGAATTGTCCGGATCTGTTGATATTCTCGAACCAGGACATTTGGTTAATAAGCCTGAATTGCTTTTTCAGAAGATTGAGGATGAAACTATTCAGGCACAGAAGGATAAATTGATCAAAAAATCGGAAGAACCTGAGAAAGCAATAGAGCCTTTGAAGGAGGATGTTTCTTTTGATGATTTCTCCAAACTGGATATTAGGCTCGGAACTATTATTGAAGCGGAGAAAGTGCCTAAAACAAAAAAATTGTTGAAATTACTTGTGGATACGGGCATAGATAAAAGAACAGTTGTTTCTGGTATTGCTGAGTTTTTTAATCCTGAAGAAATAATAGGTCAGCAAGTGTGTGTTTTGGTTAACCTTGAAGCAAGAAAGATAAGGGGAATTGAATCCAGGGGCATGATACTTATGGCTGAAAATCCGGAGGGAAGGCTTTATTTTATTCAGCCCGGCGAAAATATAAATAATGGTTCAGTGGTCAGGTAATTGCAATTGTGCTTGGTGGATTTTGTTTAAAGGTGAACTAAAGGCTTAGTAACCATAAGTGGTCATGACCTTTGTTTTGTTTTAATTCCTTTAACTTTTTAAGGGCTTGATCCCGCTCATTAAACTGATGAATTGATACCCGGAAGTAGTTGTCTTTGCTTTGCAATATGTCGGTATTGTGTCCTTTTGATTTTAGTTTGGTGCTTAATAATTGAGCGTTATTGTAACTTTTAAAGCTTCCGGCTATAATATAGAAGTTTGAACAATGGGCGTATTTACTTTTCTCAACAGCTAAAGAATCTTGTTTGGCTGTTATCTCTTCTTTTTGCTTTTCTTGCTCTTTGGGAACTTCTTCTTCAGGTGTCTTCTCTTTGTTTTGTTGTGTTTTTATCTGGTAATCTTCTGTTGTTTGATCTGATTTATCAGACTCGTTTAAGTATGTAATCAAGCCTATTGACAAAATAATTAAAGCAGTAAGAATAAGAATAAGGGGGAAGATTCGTTTTTTTTTGTTATTTTCTTTTTTTGTCAGTGTCTGTTTGACATTTGTTTGGGAGTTATCTTTTTTTGACGAAGATGGGGCCGGGGGTGCTTTGGAAGGATCCGGGCCAGGGGTTATTGCATTGGGGGCAGATTTCTTTAGGGGCGTAACAGTAAGGTTCTTTAATCCGGATGTTGCTGTAGTTATCGCGTCATCAGCTTGTTGAAAAGTAATTTGCCCTTCGGTCTTTGAAAGGGTCCCGATTCCAGGGAAGATATACGAATCACCTGCATTCAACGTTTCCTGAATTTTATCAGAAAGTGTTAATAGTTTTTTTTCTGCCTCGTTGGGGTCAATATTCAGAAATGTGGCAATTTCTTCTGCCTGTTCTTCGTCAGGGTGTTTTAAATGCGGATTAAAATGAATAGTACTGGAAGGTGCTTGCCATTGACCTTTAGCTGGTTCCGGATAAGAAGGTGTATGTTTAATAATCCAACCACCAATATAGGGTATGGACACTTGCCCACGTTTTAATAATAGCTTTTTAATGACATCCTGTAAATTCATGCTTATGTTTTTCTGTTGTGTAAAATTAAAAAAAAATGAATGGATTTACTTTGTTTTTAACTTTTCTGCTTTTGGACTCATCTTTCAATATTAATTATTTCTATTTAGACAAAGTAAAATAGAATCCATTTTTTGTTTTTTGTCCCGATGTTTATTATTTTCCTTAAATGGGATGTTTATAAAAGCTTTAAAAATGATATCTTCGTGAAAACACTTTATTATGGAAGAAATAAAAATGGTGGATCTTTATGCCCAATACCAGGATAGTAAAGATCAGATAGATAAAGCTATTCATTCGGTAGTCCGGACATCTGCTTTTATTAATGGTTCTGATGTGAAAGCATTTCAGGATGAATTGGCTGATTATCTTAATGTACGTCATGTTATTACCTGTGGTAATGGGACTGATGCTCTAATGCTTGCATTGATGGTAGCTGATTTGAAACCCGGAGATGAGGTGATTACCTCTGTTTTTTCATTTATTGCTACTGCAGAGGTTATTGCCTTGCTTGGTCTCAAACCTGTTTTTGCAGATATTTATTCTGATTCTTTTAACATTGATGTTGAAAAGCTTGAAGGATTGATTACAAGAAAAACAAGGGCTATTATTCCTGTTCATCTTTTTGGCCAATCTGCCGATATGGAGAGTATTATGAATATAGCTAAACGTCATGACCTGCTTGTTATTGAAGATGCAGCCCAATCAGTTGCAACGGATTATCATTTTTCTGATGGCATAAAAGCTAAAACCGGGACAATTGGTAATATCGGGTGTACTTCTTTTTTCCCTTCCAAAAACCTCGGAACATGGGGAGATGGTGGGGCGCTTTATACCAATGTTGATGAATATGCGGAGCGAGCCAGAATTCTGGCAAATCATGGCACAAAGCGAAAATATCACCATGCTCTTATAGGAGTTAATTCCCGTTTGGATACTTTGCAGGCTGCAATTTTAAGAGTGAAATTGAAAAAATTGGATGAATATACCCAGCGCAGGCAGGAAGCGGCTGATTATTACGATCATCATTTAAAAAATATTGAAACTATTGCCCTGCCTCGCCGGATGAGTTATTCTTCTCATGGCTTTCATCAATATACCGTTAAGCTTAACAAGCCTGAGAACAGGGATGATCTAATCACATATCTTAAGGGGAAAGGGATTCCTGTTATGGTATATTACCCGGTGCCTTTTCATTTGCAGGAGGCTTTTGCATATCTTTCCTATAAAAAAGGCGATTTCCCTGTTGCTGAAAAGATGGCGGAGACTGTTTTGTCATTACCAATGCATCCTCATCTGACAAAGGAACAACTAGCTTATATTACTGAACATATTAAAGCTTTTTTTTATGATGGATAATGATTTTTTTGCACATGAAACGGCAGTTATTGATGCTGATTGTGAAATTGGTGAAGGAACCAAAATATGGCATTTTTCACATATTATGACTGGCGCAGTTATTGGGTCTGGATGTAAACTGGGGCAGAATGTTGTGGTCTCTTCCGGTGTAATTTTGGGAGACAATGTAAAAGTTCAGAATAATGTTTCTATTTATACCGGGGTTATATGCGAGGATGATGTTTTTCTTGGTCCTTCAATGGTCTTTACTAATGTAATTAATCCCCGGAGTGCTGTTAACCGGCAGGATGAATATCAAAAAACGTTTGTTAGAAAAGGAGCAACTATTGGTGCGAATGCGACTATTGTATGTGGGAATGAAATAGGAAGGTTTGCTTTTATAGGTGCAGGTACTGTAGTGACCAGGGATGTGAAGCCTTATGCATTAATTGTTGGTAATCCTGGCAGGCAAAAGGGTTGGATGAGTGAGTATGGGCATAAATTAAACTTTGATGGGAAAGGAATCGGGCAATGTCCTGAAAGCAAGGAGAAATATTTGCTGCAAAACCAAGAGGTAACCAAAATAAATTCCTAATTTTGGGCTTCCTGAAAACCTTTTTTTATGACTGAAAGAAAAAATAAATTTGCCTTAATTGGATTGGCAGGGTATATTGCTCCCCGTCATTTAAAAGCCATCAAAGAAACAAATAATAATTTACTAGCTACGCTTGATACCAATGATAGTGTAGGAATTATTGATAGTTTTTTTCCTGATGCCGATTTTTTTGTTGAATTCGAACGTTTTGACAGACATGTTGATAAATTAAAAAGAGAGGGGAGCGCGGTGGATTATGTAACCATTTGTTCCCCAAATTACCTTCATGATTCGCATATCCGATTTGCTTTAAGGAATGGGGCTGACGCTATTTGTGAAAAACCTGTGGTGCTGAACCCCTGGAATATTGATGCGTTGCAGGAGTTTGAGAAAAGAACAGGAAAGAGGGTTTATAATATCTTGCAACTTCGTTTACATCCATCTATTCAGGCTTTAAAAAAGCAAATTGATGAGGGGCCTAAAGATAAGATTTATGATATTGATCTTTCATATATTACCAGTCGCGGAAGTTGGTATCATTTTTCATGGAAAGGTGATGAGATGAAGTCCGGTGGTATTGCCACAAATATTGGTGTGCATTTTTTTGATATGTTATCATGGATATTTGGCGAGGTAAAAGAAATTATTGTTCACCAGTCCAGTAAATCTACTGCTGCGGGCTATTTAAGTCTGGCTAAAGCACGGGTAAGATGGTATCTGAGCCTTGATTATGAAAATCTTCCTGATGAGGTGAAAAAACAAGGGAAAAGAACGTATCGTTCTATCCGGATAAATGGCGAAGAGATTGAGTTTAGTGGCGGATTCACGGATCTTCATACAGAAGTGTACAAGGAAATTTTCAAAGGTAATGGTTTCTCTCTTGAGGATGCCAGAAGCTCTGTTGAAACGGTTTTTACTATAAGAAATGCTCAACCTGTTGGAATCAAAGGGGAGTTTCATCCGTTATTGAAAAATAATAGTTAAAATAAATATTCTATGTATGATAAATTGATTGCCGGAAAAGAAAAAATCGCGGTTATCGGATTGGGTTATGTGGGGTTGCCCATCGCATTGGCTTTTGCAAAGAAAATAGAGGTTATTGGCTTTGACATTAAAGAAGAGCGGGTTCAGCTGATGAAGAAAGGTATTGATCCCAGTAATGAGATCTCTCCGCAAGAGTTTGAAAATGCCAATATTACTTTTACTGCCGATGTGAATGATCTTAAAGAAGCTGCTTTTTATATTATAGCGGTGCCAACGCCAATAGATGATTATAATCTACCCGATTTGAATCCTTTAAGTTATGCTACCGAAGTAGTGGGAGAAGTATTGAATAAAGGAGATTATGTGGTATATGAGTCTACCGTATATCCAGGCTGTACTGAGGAAGAATGTGTTCCCATCCTGGAAAATCAATCTGGACTCAAATATATAAAGGATTTTAAAGTTGGTTTTTCTCCGGAACGGATTAATCCGGGAGATAAAAAACATACCTTAACATCTATCGTGAAAGTTACCTCAGGATGCGATAATGAATCTGCCGAAGATATAGCAAAAGTTTATGAACTGGTGATTGATGCTGGCGTCCACCGGGCCAGCTCGATAAAGGTTGCTGAAGCTGCCAAAATTATTGAAAATACGCAACGGGATATTAATATTGCCTTTATGAACGAACTGTCCATTATTTTTAACCGGATGGATATTAATACCTACGAGGTTCTGGAGGCTGCAGGAACAAAATGGAATTTTTTGAGATTTTTCCCCGGCCTTGTAGGTGGGCATTGCATTGGTGTTGATCCTTATTATCTTTCATATAAAGCAAAGAAACTTGGTTATCATGCACAGATTATTAATGCAGGACGATTTATTAATGATTCAATGGGTGGATACCTCGCTAAACAAACAGTAAAAAGATTAGTGGCTCTTGATAAAGTATTGAAAGAGTCTAAAGTGCTGGTGATGGGGGCTACTTTTAAAGAAAATGTAAGCGATATCCGGAATTCCAAGGTAGTGGATTTGGTAAGAGAATTGATATCTTATGGGTTAGAGGTTGATGTTATTGATCCTCACGCTGATGATTCCCAGATGAAGCAAGAATATGATATTGAATTGATCAATGAACCATCCGGAGGTTATGATGCAGTTGTGCTTGCGGTGAATCATCAGGAATATATGAAATGGAATGAAAATGATTTTTTGAAATTATGTAGAGATAAAGCTCTTTTCGTTGATGTAAAAGGTGTTTTTAGAGGAGAAATTAATAAGATTGATTATTTAAGTCTTTAATATTTTATTATGGGACAATTAATATTGGTTACAGGTGGTACCGGGTATATTGGCTCTCACACCGCGGTCGAGCTTATAAACCGTGGGTACGAAGTGGTCATCATCGATAATCTTTCCAACTCAAAGATTGAGGTTTTGGATGGAATTGAAAAAATAACTGGTAAACGTCCTTTTTTTGAGCAATTTGATTTGACACACAGAGAATCGCTTGAGCATTTTTTTAAACGTTATCCTAAACTTGAGGCAATTATTCATTTTGCTGCTTTTAAAGCGGTTGGGGAGTCTGTTGAAAAACCGCTTGATTATTACCGGAATAATCTTAATACACTTATTAACTTGTTGGAGTATATGGAGCGGTATGAGGTTGCGAATATTGTTTTTTCTTCCTCTTGTACTGTTTACGGGCAGCCTGATAAATTACCTGTGACTGAAGATGCTCCTGTTAAAAAAGCGACTTCTCCTTATGGTAACACAAAACAAATTTCTGAAGAAATTATTCAGGATGCCATTCTCGCTACTAAAAAGATGAATGCCATTTCTTTAAGGTATTTTAATCCTATTGGCGCCCATCCTTCCGGTCATATTGGGGAATTGCCGCTTGGTGTCCCGGATAATCTTGTTCCTTATATTACCCAGACTGCAATGGGTATACGTGATGAACTTAAGGTTTTTGGTGATGATTATAATACACCTGACGGGTCTTGCATCAGGGACTATATTAATGTTGTTGATCTGGCTAAAGCGCATGTGGTGGCTATTGACCGACTGATAAATAATTCGAATAAAAAGGCTTTTGAGGTGTTTAATTTGGGTACAGGAAATGGGGTATCTGTCCTTGAAAT
>CAZSGN010000029.1:0-16190 GCA_964606415.1 uncultured Bacteroidales bacterium | reverse complement strand
GTATCCGGATTTAGTAAAAGCACATATCGGCCCCTGCTTTTTTTTATAGCTTGATTATTTGCTTTTGAAAAGCCGATATTTTCCCGGTTAGCAATGAGTGTGATTTCAGGGAATTTTTCCTGAAGCATGGCAACTGACCCGTCTACGGAATTATTATCAACAACAAATATTTCAGCATTAATATGGGTTGTTGCCTTTAAAACACTCTGAATACATTGTTCTAAAAAATGCTTTACATTGTAATTAACAATCACAATGGAAATATCTTTTTCCATAATATGGTAGTCCTTAATACTTTTTCTAACGATTACGTGAACACCTCATAACAACCATTTTACAGGCATTGGAATTGCCCAACTCGCAAGCAAAATGAAAGTTTTTACAGGCTTTTTCTTTTACATCTAAACGGTAATAAGTCATACCTATATTGTAATAAGTTTCGGAATTTTTTCTCCAGCGTTTTGGTTCCTTGTTTGTAAGGCGTATCGATTGCTGAAAATCTTCTAGTGCTTTTTCATATTCTTTGAGCCGGTAATAAACAACTCCTCGTCCATGAAAGGCGCTGGGATTTTGGTCATAAATACTGATTGCTTTATCAAAATCGCCCTTGGCTTCAACCAAAAGGCCCAGGTTTTGTTTGGTGTCTCCGCGGTTTAAATAGATTTTAAAAGGGTCGATATTGGTTTTAAAAGAGAGTGCTTTATCAAATAAATCCAATGCTTTTTCGTGACGGTCTCTTGCATGATAGATTTTACTAAGATAATAATAATAATTTCCATAGTTTGCATCATTTTCAATCAGCTCTTTAGCATAAGATTCGGCTTTTCGGTATTTTTCCTGCTTATATAAAACATTGATGATGGCTGCTTTTGCTTCTTTATAATCCGGATTATATTGTATGGCTGTCTCTAAATGATCCATGGCTTTTTCATACTCTTTTTTATTAATCTGAATTAATGCTCTTACATAATGCGCTTCCGGATAAGTGTTATCTATTCCAAGACTTTTGAATACATCTTTTTCTGCTTTGTCTAATAACATTTTTTCGTTATAAGCCTGGGCTCTGCCTATGTATGCTTCAATATGGTCTTGATTTTCATTAATAAGGGTTGTAAAATGGTTAATGGCTTTGGTGTATTGAAGGTTTTGAATATATTCATAACCTTGTTTTATCTTTGGTTCTTTTTCTTGGGCTGAAAGTAAAACAGGCATGAAAAAAAGTATCATAAAAAAAAACAAAAGTTTTTTTTCCGGCTTCTTCATAATGTAGAATTATTTAATTATCAAGTCAGGATATAAAAATAATAAACTTTTTTGTTTTTATCTCTGGATTGTGTCTTCGAAGATGGTTCTGTTTTGTATTGACCGCCCAAGTGTAATATCATCTGCGTATTCCAGTTCATCGCCAAAAGATACGCCGCGGGCAAGGGTCGTCAGTTTAATGGACATGTTTTTAAGTTTTTTGTAGATGTAAAAATTGGTTGTGTCTCCTTCCATCGTGGTGCTCAGTGCTAATATTACTTCTTCTGTTAATGATTCGTTTATTCTTTTTTCCAATGAATTGACTTCAATATCTCCGGGGCCAATCCCATCCATGGGAGATATAAGGCCACCAAGTACATGATAAACTCCATTAAATTGTTGTGTGTGCTCAATGGCAATAACATCCCGGATGTTTTCAACCACACATATCTGGTTATGATTACGATATGGGTCATTACAAATGCTGCATATTTCTGTATCTGATATGTTATGGCATTTATGGCAATGGCGGATTCCATCTTTCAGCTTAATAAATGTTTCTCCAAAACGCGAAATTTCTTCCGGCGCCTTTCGAAGTAGATAAAGAACCAGGCGCAAAGCTGTTTTCCGGCCAATACCTGGTAATTTAGAAAATTCATTAACAGCAGCTTCAAGGTATTTTGATGGGTAATGATCAATGTCCATTTGTAAACTTTTCTTTTTACACAAAAATAGGATTTAATAAGAAAAAAAGAGATGAGTTGTATTTGTTTATTTTATTTTTGATCCCTCAGATAATAATGATTCATCTCTTGGTTGAGCGATATGTGTCATGGGAAGTATCGTTTTACTTTGTGTTAAACGGGTATAGAAAATGTTGGCTTTCAACTGTTTTTTTATAAAAGTCTTAAAATATTTTCTTGATTCCCGGTTTTGATCAGAAATCGGAACCTATGATAGCTCATGATCAAAGGGAATAATCGTTTATTTTTGGGTTTAATATATACATGAGTTTGGACAGCAAAGTTCAGTTTTTTGCTTTATTAATGTTTTGTAAACTGTATAACGAAAATCTTTAATAAATTTACATTTTTAAAAAATAGAAGGGGTTTTAAAGGCAGCTGGGAGAAGATTTTTTATAGTACCATGAATCCATTAACAAATAGCATCCAGAAAGAGGTTCGTGTTGCATTTTGAAAGTACCTGATTCAATAAATTTTAAATATGCCTGGTTCATACATTTTCCTGATTATATTTTTTTATTTTGGTTTTCTTATTTTTGTATCATATCTGACAGGGAAAAATGCAGATAATCAATCATTTTTTCTTGGAAACAGACAGTCTCCCTGGTATGTTGTTTCGTTTGGTATGATTAGCGCATTGCTGTCGGGGGTGACTTTTATTTCAGTACCTGGCTGGGTGTTATCCAGTAATTTTTCATATATGCAAATGGTGCTGGGGTATTTGGTAGGATATATGATTATTGCTCATGTTTTATTACCTCTTTATTATAGATTAAACCTGACCTCTATATATGGTTATCTTGATCAACGCTTTGGAGTGGCTTCTTATAAGACTGGTGCGTCCTTTTTCCTTCTATCAAGACTCATAGGGGCTTCTTTTAGATTGTTTTTGGTTGCTAATGTACTGCAAATTGCATTTTTTAATAAATACAATGTGCCTTTTGAGGTCACAGTAGCGGTGACTATTGTGTTAATATGGCTCTATACTGCCAGGGGAGGCATCAAAACCATCATCTGGACAGATGCTTTGCAAACGTTGTCTATGTTAACGGCGGCAGGGACAATGGTTTATTTTATCAGCAACCAAATGGGTATGGATTTTCAGGAAACAATAGCGCAGGTGAGAAATCATGAGCTTTCACAAGTGTTTTTCTTTGAGAATATTTCTGATAGCCGGCATTTTATTAAAATGTTTTCTTCAGGCATCCTTATTAGTGTCGTTATGACTGGTCTTGACCAGGATATGATGCAAAAAAGTTTAAGTTGCCGTAATATTAGAGATGCACAGAAGAATGTTTATGGGTTTAGTATTGGATTGATACCGGTAAACCTGCTTTTTTTATCTTTAGGGGTGTTGCTTGTTATTTATGCACAATATGCCGGAATGGGAATACCTGAAAATGGTGATGATCTTTTTCCTTTGATCGCGATGGAAGGAGGGTTGCCAGTGATCGTACCCGTTTTATTTATTATTGGCTTAATCGCTGCAGCTTATTCAAGTGCCGATTCTGCCCTGACGTCTTTAACAACTTCTTTTACTGTCGATATTCTTGATGCCCAAAAACGGCATCCCGAAAAATTAACCTGGATTCGGAAGGCATCTCATTTATTGATATCTTTTTTATTGGCAGTGATTATTATTATTTTTGAACAGGTGAACAATAAAAGTGTTATTGACAGGTTATTTTATATTGCGGGTTATACTTATGGCCCTTTATTAGGCATGTATGCTTTTGGTTTACTAACAAATTATAAGATCAGGGATCGCTTTGCGCCTTTTATTGCTGTTCTTTCACCGGTTATTTGTTTAATTTTCAGTATGCTTATTGAAAAAAATACCGTTTATGAGTTTGGATACGAGTTACTATTATTAAATGGTATTTTAACATTTATTGGTTTTTTTATCATTAAAAAAGAAAAATAAATTTATATATTTGCGGGTGATTTAAACTTGGTTAAGTGTATAATTACATAATAAATAAAATATATTCAAATGAGTCGACTATTACAATTGCTTTTCGTGGTATCATTGGCGCTGGTTACCCAGCTGGCTAATGCGCAGGAGAAAACCTATTCCGGAGTTGTCAAGGGCGAGGACGATTTGCCTTTACCTGGTGTGACTATTTTACAAAAAGGTACTCAAAAAGGAACAACTACTGATTTTGAAGGGAATTTTGAAATCAAAGTTCCTGAAGGTGCGGTGCTCAAGTTTAGTTCCATGGGGTATGAGGATGAAGAGGTTGAAGTGAAAGATCAGCAAAATCTCGACATTATTATGAAACAGGAATCAAAGATGTTGGAAGAATTCCAGGTTATCGGGTATGGTTCAAAAAAGAGACGGGATGTGGTTGGCTCTGTGTCTCAAGTATCATCTGAAGATATCAATTCTATCTCATCATCTAATTTCACTGAGGGGCTTCAGGGTTCGGCTTCTGGTGTCAGGATTTCGCAAAATGATGGGATGCCCGGGTCAGCTCCTTCGGTGCAAATTCGTGGCCTGAATTCTATTACGCTTGAAAGTGATCCGCTTTGGATTATTGACGGAGTACCTGTTGATGGTGGCGATGCCATGAACATGCTGAATCCTAATGATATTGAATCGGTGAATGTGCTGAAGGATGCCAAAGCAACAGCTATTTATGGATCCAGAGGTTCTGCTGGTGTTGTGATTGTGACAACTAAAACTGGTAAGGCTGGCGAAGAAGCCAATACAACCATCAGCATCAAACAGGGAATACAGACCATGGGGAAAAATTATAAAAACATGGGTTATGCCAATACCGATGATTTTTTTCAAATTTCGGACCAGGCAAGAACGAATTCCGGACTTAGTGAGTTTCAGCCGCATGATGTAACTAAATTTTTTACCGAAGCGCCGGATAGAAATGATACCATTGTAACAATATCACGAGAGGCAGCATTAAGTACTAATACCGACTGGTTCGATGAAGTTCTACGGACAGGAAGGTACCAGGATTTTAACCTTTCTACCAATGGTGGTTTTGAAAAAGGCAGTTATTATGTCTCTGCTAATTACCAGGATATTAAAGGAGTCTTGGCCGGAAATGATTATAAAAAATTATCTACACGGATGAATACCAATTATGAAATGTTTGATAATTTCCGGGTAGGTTCTAAAATTAACCTTGGTTATTTTGATAACAACCAGGTACGAGGTGGAACAGGCTGGGGTGGAAGTTTTGGTGCTGCGAACCAGAATGCTTTACCATGGTTCCCTGTTTATAACAGCGCTCATCCCACGGGTTATTGGAACCCTATGTCCGGGAATAATCTTGTTGCCAATTCCGACCGTGATTTAATTGATGACCGTAAACAACGTTACAGGGCAATGGGTAATGTTAATATGGAATATGATATTCCCTGGGTTGATGGACTGAAAATAAGCTCTGATGTTGGGGTGGACCTGAACCAAAGTAATCAGATAAATTGGTTATCGGAATACATGAATGAAAAAGGTTCTAGAGCTACAGATAATTCTAACTTACGGACAAGTGTTAATTATAATCTTTATATGAATTATAACCGGGGTTTTGGTGCTGAAAATGAGGATGGGAGAAAAGAACATAACGTAGATGTTACACTTGGTACCGAATCTCAAATGAATGACGGATGGAGCAGGAAGATAGAAGCAAGAAAATTAACAACAAATTATCACGAGGTGGGAGATAAACCGGCAGAAGAATATAGGGATGTCTATTCTTATCTTGACAAAGGATATTTTAGAAGGCTCAGGTCTTATTTTACACGAGCTGATTATCAGTTTAAGGGGCGCTATTTGTTAGGACTTTCTTACCGGACAGATGGTTCTTCCCGTTTTCTTGGAGACAATAAATGGGGTTCTTTTACAGCTTATTCTTTTGGTTGGATCATTTCAGACGAACCATTCTTCAATTATCCTTTATTTAAAACTTTAAAATTGCGGGGAAGTTTTGGGCAAACCGGAAATGAAAGTGTTGGAAGCAGTGTGTTTTATAATCAATATAATGTAGGTACTGGTAATATTTATGGTTCAAGGGATTATATCTCAGCGGGTTCTAATTTAACCAATGCCGGAAATCCTGAAATCACCTGGGAAACAACTAATAGTTTTGATGTGGGGATTGATTATGATCTTTTTGATAACCGGGTTAGTGGGTCTTTTGCTTATTACGAACAAAAAATCACGGATTTGCTACTGTCTACTCAATTACCTCCTTCTGCTGCTGTAGGACATTACTGGGATAATGTGGGTAATTTTAAAAATTGGGGATGGGAGTTTAATGTCTCTTCGGTGAATATGGATAAGCCCTTATCTAAATTTAAATGGTCCAGTGATTTTAATATAGCAACAACCCAAAATGAAGTAACAAAGTTAACAGGAGTGGATGGTGAGTATAAAAGCAAGAGTTCTTATAATGCACCTACCCGTTCATATGTTGGTAATTCTTTATGGTCTTATTTTATGGCTGAATATGCTGGTGTGCATGAGAAATACGGGGTGGATATGATTTATGAAATTGATCAGCAGAAATGGGAAAACGACAATATTATAGAAAAAACAGGACGTAAAATACCCGCGACCAAAACAAATGTGGAAAATAACCGGATTTTACATGATAAGACAGCTAATCCAACATACCATGGAGGGTTGACCAACAAAATGAAATACCGGAACTGGGATTTCAATTTTAGAATCACCTTTGCCGGAGGGCATCATATTTATGACTACAATGAGCAGCGTTCTACTTATGTTGGTGATGGTACAAGGGTGCTCAAAGCAGACCTGTTGGAAGATACATGGCAGAAACCTGGTGATGATGCGGAGCATCCTCAACTGGTATGGAATTATAATTATCCTGATTATTGGGATGAAGATGCTGATCCGGATGGTGATGGTCACGCCGAAGGCGATTGGCATCCTGACAGTCATGATGAAACAGCGCAGAGTGATAATTATAATAATATATCAGCTTTTACAACCAAGTTTCTTTACAGGGGAGATTATCTGAGGTTAAAATCTCTTGAGGTGGGGTATAATCTGCCATCGAGTACTTCTGGTCGATTAGGACTAAAGAATGTTCGTGTTTATTTTAATGCAACGAACGTGCTCACCTGGGCTTATTTCTTCCCTGGCTGGGATCCGGAATCCGGCCCCATGGCATTGCCCCCGGTGCGGACATTTAATTTTGGTGCGAATATTACATTTTAAGTGGCTCGTTTGGTAGATATAGCAGTTAAACAAATTAAGAATCGATTTAAAATCAATATAGTATGAAAACACTCAATTTAATCAAATCGTTATTTATGGCCTTGTTGTTCCTGGCTATAATGACTGGTTGTCAAAATGATGAATTTTTTGAGCTAGAAAATCCACCCGAAGATCCATGGGAAAGTGTTGATGATTTTGAAATGGCTCTGCAAAAACCTTATGGTGAATTGCTTTATAGTGGATGGGGGGGTGGTCTTATTACCGACTGGGTACGCTCAGAGGCGATGAGTGATATGATTTATATGATACCCAAAACCTCAGAGTCTTACCCGCAAAATGAATATTATTACAGGCAGACAGATATTAGAACAGGCCGGGCTGATGCTTTTTTTAAGAGTTGTTATGCGGCGATCAATGATTGTAACGATGCATTGAATTTTTATAGCCAGCGCAATGAAGATGATCATTCCTTTAATAGTCTTTCTTCTGCTGAAAAAAATGAATTAACGCGTTTTATTGGTGAATTACATTTTTTAAGAGGTTATGCTTATTTTCTGAATACCCTTAGAAATGCTCCACCTCCCGGAGCTTCCGGTTTTGCTAGTGAAAAAAGATTGCCCTGGCGAAAAGAATGGGAGCTGGATCAGGAAAAATTGAGAACACCGGAAATGGTTTCGGCCAAAAAGATTTATAAAGATATTATTATTCCTGATTTAAGAAAAGCCATAAGCATGATTCCCGAAAGCTATATCGGAACTGACCAGCTTGGTCGCGGGAGGGCTAATAAATATGCCGCCAAGTTTGCATTGGCTCAGGTATTTTTTCAGTTAGGGCCTGCCAGCAGTGATTTTAGTTTCCATCCATGGGATTCGGCAGCTTATTATTTTAATGATATTATTGAATCAGGAAAGTATTCATTGGAAGCTGATCCTGTAAAACCTTTTCTGCATAGCAGTATTCAAATTAGTGATGAAGTCATATTAGAGGCGGTTTATTATGATGAAGAACTGAATAAGACACCTAAAGATGTCACTTTGTTCACCTGGAATAAGTATCGTGCACTTGTTGATGATCCATCTCCGGTGAGACAGGATACAGTAGATGATATTTTAGGTAACCGTTGCGAATGGCACGTTTTTGCACTCAGTGATTCGGCTTTAGCCAAGACAGGCTGGTTTGATAATGATCTTAAAATTAATGAAAGTGCAGCGAATGCTGATAAACGTTTTAAGCAACAATTTATCATGACTTCTTTACCTGACACCAGGCCTGAATGCGACCCTGATGATCCTGCTTATGATCCTTTTGCTGATTGTGCTCCAGGAATTGAAGAAACAAAGTTTCCCTGGGTGAAAAAATCACACTTGTTATGGATTGATAAATATTTTCGTGGGGAAACTGGTAAGTATACCAATGTTCCTGTTTTTAGATTGCCTGAAGCATATTTAACGTTGGCGATCATTGAAAATCAGAGAGATGTTTCCAGCTATGTTACGAATGATGATGATGGTCTTGATGAAATGAATACCATACGTAACAGGGCTGGGTTAACGGATGATCCTAATGGTGTAGCTACCCTGAAAGAAATTGAATCTGAATGTATCAAAGAGTTGAGTGGTGAGGCTGCCTTCCGCTTCCGTTATTTACTGGCACTTGAGAAAGCTTTTGGTACCGGCGGAGACGATAGCCGAGATGAGATGGATCCATCAGCTGGAGATAAACTTTATTGGCCCATACCAAAGCTAGAAGAAGATTTTCAGGATTTTGCCGAATAGTCGATTCTTAATTAACTTCATAAAAAAACGCTGTCTTGCTTATTATAGACAGCGTTTTTTTTTGTTTATATTTTAGTTAATTTTAATATTCTATTGGTTTTGTAAATCCGCTAAAAATTATTTTTTATGAACTGAGCCATGATCGCCGGCTGGCGGAACAGGTCATGACAATTGAAAATTAAAATATAAACAGATGAAAAACAGTTGGTTGATTGTTGTAATTTTATTTATTTTTTCATTGGCTGTTTATATTTCTTTACCAGGGAATAAGATGGCCGGCGATAATAATAATGCGTCAATAACGTGGGACTTTCCACTGCCCAGGACCCACACAGGGGTTTTAATGGGAAATGGCCTCCAGGGATTAATGATTTGGGGGCAGAAAAATCAATTGAATATTACAGTTGGTCGAGCCGGGTTTTGGGATCGGAGAGGAGGAAAATCTTTCTTAAGCATTGAGACTACTTATGATCAGCTTGTTCATTTGCTGAAATCCGATCAGAAGAATAAATTAGACTCCATCTTTGATACAAATGATGGAAATGACCAGACTCCGGATAAACCTTTCCAGATAGGAGGAGGAGTGCTTAAATTACAATTTCCTGATCAGTATCATTTGGAAAAAGCAAGGTTGTTTTTTAAAAAAGGGGAGCTACTGATCGATGTTAAAAATAAACAAGGCCAGCAGCAAACAATTCGCATCAGGCAGGCAGTAAAAAATGAACTTACCAGAATTGATTTGCCTGATCGCTTATATAAGGATATTCATATTAAACTCTCTCCGGCTTATGAACATATAAATGTTAAACCTTTACTTCAAAAGTACAGGATTAAAGCACCCCGGTTTTGGGCATATACAGATAGCCTTGCTGTTGGTTTTGTTCAGTCTTTGCCACAGGATCCTTCTCTGGGCCTGGGTTATAAGAAAAAGGACAATACCATTTTGGTTGCAACGGCAATGGGACATAATGTCGAACGGCAAGTTAATCAGATACTTGAACTGGAGTGGGGACGTGTAGAGGAACAGCGTGATGATTGGTGGAGCCAATACTGGGCTGATGTTCCCGACCTTCAACTACCTGATCCGCTTATTAAGGAAATTTATGATTATGGACTTTATAAAATGGCTTGCACACATCCGCCACATGGTATACCGGCTACTTTGCAAGGTCCCTTTAATGAATCATATCAACTCCCGCCGTGGGGCAATGATTATCATTTAAATATTAATGCTGAAATGATTTATTTACCTGTCTTGGCTGCTAACAGGGCTGCGCATCTGGATCCTCTTTGGGAGATGTTGATGAAATGGTATCCGGATATGAAAAGAAACGGTGAGGCTTTTTACCAGGTTGATAATGCTATCATTATGCCACATGCCGTTGATGACAAGGGGCATGTCCGTGGTTCTTTCTGGACAGGCAGCATTGATCAGGCTTGTGCCGCCTGGATGGCGCAGTTAGCCTGGCAACATTATCAATATACGTTGGATGAGAGGATATTGAATAATGTTGCTTTTCCTTTAATGAAAGGGGCTTTTAATGGTTATTGGGGAATGATAGAGGAAATAGACGGAGCATTACGAATGCCTGTTTCCGTGAGTCCTGAGTTTAAAGGGAAGCGTATCGATGCCTGGGGAGAAAATGCATCTTTTCAATTGGCTGCTTGCCATATGACAGCACAAAATCTTATACAGGCCAGTGAAGTCCTTGATGTAGCAAAGGATTACAGGTGGCAAAAAGTGGTTGATGATTTGCCTCCATATCAAACCATTACATTGCCACGACAAAAAGAATATCCGGAATATGAATCGACCAGGATTGCGCTTTGGAAAGGCATGGATTTGGTTGAGAGCCATCGGCATCATTCTCATCTTGCCAGCATTTATCCGTTTATGACTATAAATCCTGATGATGCACAGCATCAAACGGTTGTTGACGCTTCTGTTAACCATTGGGTAATGACTGGACCAGGCAATTGGGCTGGATGGAGTTTCCCCTGGGCGTCTTCTTTACATGCAAGAATGGGCCATGTTGATGCAGCGGTTGCATGGTTGCACTTATGGGAGCAGGCTTTTACAAATATTGGACGCGGCACCTTACATGATGCTGCTTTTAGTGGTGTTTCCCGGAATCAAACTGACTGGAGAGATATTCAGTTTATGGCGTCTCATAACGAGATTATGCAATTGGATGCCGGATTTGGTGCTTTGGATGCCATTCATAATATCCTTGTGCAACAACGGGGAGAGGTACTTCATGTTCTACCTGATATTCCTCGTAACTGGCGTGATTTTTCTTTTAAACGGGTTGGCGCTCCCGGGGCTTTTTTAATCAGTGGGTTTGTAGAAGAAGGGAAATTAATCAAGATTGAGATTAAAAGCCTTGCTGGAGGAGAAATTCAATTAGCGCACGGAATGGGGCAGGATTGTTATGTAAATGGTCATTATTATGAGGGCCGCATTATTCAAAAAAGCATGCGGAAAAACAAAAAAATGGTGATTACCAGTGATTGAGGTTTGTCAAGTATTGGCGGGATAAGTTTTCAAACTGCTATTTCTTAATAACGGGCAGTTGCTTGATATTACATCACTTGGTTTATCCTTAATGAAAGGTCTCTTTATGTTTTATTTTTTTTCATTAGCATAAACAAAATTATCGAAAATTGAAAATGAAATGAATCAGGACGTTTGTTGTTTATGTTTCCGTACTGATTCCAGAAAATCATCAAATAGGAATTCTGTATCCGTTGGGCCACCAGAGTGTTCAGGATGAAACTGGGTTGAGAAAAATGGTTTGGTTTTGTGTTTTACTCCTTCGTTTGTTTGATCATTAAGATTGATGAACAAAGGCTCCCATTCATCCGGGAGGCTGTTATTATCAATTACATAGCCATGATTTTGAGATGTAATATATGCTTTTTGTGTATTGACTCTTAATGCTGGTTGGTTATGGCTACGATGGCCGTATTTCAGTTTATAAGAATCACCTCCTGCTGCAAGTCCTAATAATTGATTTCCAAGACATATGCCAAATATAGGTTTATCCATTTTCATCGCCTTAGCAAGGTGTTCAATGGTAGCATGACATTTTTTAGGATCACCAGGGCCATTGGTGATAAATAAGCCATCATATTTATCATTGGTGAAGTCATAATCCCAGGGTACACGAATTACTTTAGCTCCGCGTTTAACGAGGTTCCTGATGATGTTATATTTAACCCCTACATCAACCAGCACGATGGTTACATCACCATCTTCGCCATGTATTTCCTTTTCTTTTGTGCTGACCTGTGCTACGAGATTTTCTTTGTTTGGGTCATAAAAATCACAGTCATCATTGTCATTGATAATGATTTTCCCCAGCATTGAGCCTTTTTCGCGTAAAATTTTTGTTAATGCTCGCGTGTCAATATCGTAGATGCCGGGAATTTCATATTTTTTTAACCAGGCTGAAAGACTGAATGCCGCATTCCAATGGTTGTATTCAAAAGAATAATCGGTGATGATTAAACCGGAAATATGCAAGGCGTAGGATTCGTAAAATTTATGTAGTTCATTTTCTTTTTCGGTTCCCGGAACCCCGTAATTACCGACGAGGGGATAAGTGAGGGTCAATATTTGTCCCCGGTAAGAAGGATCTGTTAAACTTTCCGGATATCCTGTCATGGCCGTATTAAAAACCACCTCTCCTGAGGTGGTTTTTTCGTGGCCAAATGATTTACCATAAAATGATGTGCCGTCTTCTAAAACAATCTTCGCTTTAACTGGTTGAGCCATGTTCTCTATGTTTATTGGTACGTTTTTTCGTTATGTTTATTTTTAATTAACTGGAGAATAATTTGTTCTGCCTTATCAGGCTCTATTTTTTTTGCCATGATTTTCTTTTTCTTGTCAAGAACAAGTAAAATGGGGGTGCTTTTGATATTATATGCTTTTTTAAAATCATACGAATAGGGATTCCATACATTCATCCAGCCATACAAATCGTGTTTATTAATAAATTTGATCCATTTTTCTTTTCCTTCTTTACCAAAGAGCATGTGAAAAGAAACAACTGTAACATCCAGATCTTTTAATGTGTCATTGTAAATTTTATGTAATTTAGGCAGTGATTTGCGGCAGTGTCCGCAATCTTTCTCCCAAAATATCAAAATGGTGTATTCCGATTTGATGTCATGTAAATTTAGTGAACGGCCCACATAAACATCCTGCATTAAAGCCGTATCATTAGCAGCGCTTGTAAAGTGATCGTCTGGGACATGAATGAGCTGGATGTCGGGAGCTGTATTCCCGATAACAATATTTTTCGATTCACGTACATGCTTCTTTAATTTCTCGATAAAATCTTCTTTAGCCCAATGAGCCTCAGGAATATAATATTTTTCAGCAATGTGGAGATATACTTTGTCCATGCCCATAATTTTGCTTTTTGCAAAATGATTGAATAAGGTAATTAACATGTACCTGAATGCATCTTCGTCATCTTTTGACTTTTCAATAAGCATATCGACCTCTTTGATAAGACTGTCTGGTACTTGGGGAACCACTTTGCTTATATAAGTTTTGATCTTCTGCTCGTAAAAGGGTGTATGGAGTAGACGAACATCACCAACATCAAAATGGTCAAAATAATGAGATCTATAGTAACGGTATTGCCAGGAGGAATCAACCTTTCCATTTTCGTCTTCTGGGGGATCAGGTACTTCTACCTTTTTCATGGCCTGGAGGAAAGTACCGAAAAAATTATCCTGATTTTCTGAAATAAATTTGTTGATACGTTCTTCTACCTCATTGTTGATTTCTTTAAGTTCTTCCCTGATCTTTTTCTTTTTACGTTCTTTTAGCTCCTCATCCTTTAATTGTTGTTGCAGAGGCTTTTGTTCTTTCCTTTTTTGCTGCACGTAAACCTGGTAATCGAGGAAGCGCTGATTAATTTCATTTCCTTTAACTTCACGACTAGCCAGGGTTCCATCGGTGTCAGATTTAATGGTGAAGTCCTGATCTTTGTCCAGAAGAAATTCTATCATTTTGCCATTTGGCATATATAAAACATACATGCCGCCCTTTAGATCTTTGTCAGCTTTAAATATTCCTTCGCCATTTTGATCAAGATAAGTAGTGTCATCCGGATAGATCGATTTGGTAAAATAATGAGCGAGGATAAGAGAAGTATCCTGCAGGCCGTCTATTTTCACTTTAATTTCGTAAGCTTTGGAATGAAAGTTAATAACCATTAAAAGAAACAAGGAGAATAATGCCGGAAGAAAATGTATTTTTTTCATACTTAATTTATTTATCTAACGAAATAACTGGTTTTTCATTACATTAATTAATCAATAATAATGCTGATTATGCCATTGCTTGTTTTGTTTTTTCATTCATATTGGCTATTTTGCAATGCTGTTGGTGCAAATTTAATTGTTTTATTATATTTTAATCATATTTCATTAAGCAATTTTTTACTATGATCACGTTGAAAACTGCCAGCCAAAAAATCGGGGATGCGCTTGATGAGCTTGACCTGTTGCAGCCTCCTTTTGAATTATATGAACCGGTGGAGTATATGCTTTCTTTAGGAGGTAAAAGATTACGCCCGGCGCTTGTATTATTGTCCACCAGCATTTATTCTGATCAGTTGGAGAAAGCTCTTAAGCCTGCTTTAGGGCTGGAAATTTTTCATAATTTCTCGCTTGTGCATGATGATATTATGGACCAGGCTAAGACCCGGAGAAATCATCCGACAGTGCATGAAAGATGGGATAACCGTACTGGTATTTTATCCGGTGATGCCATGATGATCAAGGCTTACCAGTTAATTATGGAATGCGAAGGTAAATTGTTAAAAGATGTGTTAAATCTTTTTAATAAAACAGCCATGCAGGTTTGTAAAGGACAGCAATATGACATTAATTTTGAGCACCGCCATGATGTAAGAGAAGATGAATATCTCCGGATGATTGAATTGAAAACGGCTGTTTTGATTGCTTGTGCTTTGGAAATGGGAGCGATTATTGGCCATGCTCCTTCAAAGGATGCCAAGTCTCTTTATGAATACGGGAAGCAATTAGGCCTGGCTTTTCAGTTACAGGATGACTTGCTTGATACTTATGGTGATGGGGATCGCTTTGGCAAAATGATCGGAGGTGATATCCTGATCAATAAAAAAACATATCTATTAGTGAAAGCCTTGAAACTGGCTAAAGGTAATGTGTACGATGAATTAATTTACTGGCTTGAAAAATCTGACTTTGAAGAAAAAATGAAATTAGATACGGTTATGGAGATTTATAATGATTTGAGGATCAAAGAAATTACGGAACAAAAAATCAATCATCATTTTGAAATGGCTCATGTTGCTCTTGAGCAGTTAAATTTTACAAGTGAAGCAAATGCAAACCTGGATGAGCTGACAAATTTTTTGGTGGATCGTCAACGTTAATTATTTTGTTTAAAGTTTGCCCATTCAATTCGTGTCCGGGGTAAACAATCTGGATAATGTTGCTGTAGAAAAGATATTAACTGTTCACGGACATGCACCCTTAGATCCCATGCTGTTGGGGAATTTATAGCACTGACAAGAATTCGGATTTCCATGCTTTTTTCTGTCGAATCCGTAATAGGAATAAAAGCGCTTTCTTCTTACTCATTATTTATTTTGTTTTGCTATCCAATTCATTATGAGAAAGAAGAAAAAATATTAACAACGTGGTGAAAACTTTATATTTAATGTTTTTTTATGATTTCAGATAACCTGCCTTTGCCTTGCTATGTGCTTGATGTAGATCGTTTGCGCCAAAATCTTGCTTTGGTGGATACCGTAAGAAAAGAAGCTGGTGTGAGTGTTATGTTTGCACTGAAAAGTTTTGCCATGTGGTCGGTTTTTCCACTTTTAGATCCATTTATTGATGGGGCTTCTGTGAGTTCTTTGAATGAAGCCCGCCTGGCTTCTGAACATCTTAATCAACCTCTTCATTTATTTATGCCAGCTATTAAAGCGTCTGAAGTTCGTTTGTTGGCGGATCTTGTTCACACAATTAATTATAATTCATTTCAGCAAATTAATGAGCTTAATCCCCTCTTTAAAAGATACAATAAAGATTTGTCTGTGGGCCTTCGAATTAATCCGGGTTATTCAGAAGTAAAAACAGCACTATATAATCCTGCTGCACCCGATAGTCGATTAGGTGTTGGGAAAGAGGCCTTACCTTTATATTTGCCGG
>CAZSGN010000028.1:0-16294 GCA_964606415.1 uncultured Bacteroidales bacterium | reverse complement strand
ATTAAAATACAACATATAAACGACCTTAAACCATATTTTACCTACATATAAACAAATTGCAAGCTTTCATTAAATTAGTGGTAGAACCAAATAAAAACATATAAATTCTATTCTAACCTGTAAAATCAACGATTTTTACATTTTTAACTTTTCGTTTTTCTGCTTCTGAATAATACTATCAGCAAGCTTTGCAAAAACATTACCCACAATTGAATCCTTTGAAACAGCAATAGGCTCCCCCTGATCCCCTGATTCTGA
Source organism: uncultured Bacteroidales bacterium (assembly GCA_964606415.1). Lineage (GTDB taxonomy): Bacteria > Bacteroidota > Bacteroidia > Bacteroidales > JBBRXJ01 > CAZSGN01. The sequence continues at coordinate 16,036 of CAZSGN010000028.1, read as the reverse complement.
AACAGCTTGCACCAAAGGTATCTGACCAAGCAAATCAACATCAAGATCACGGGCCAATTGCTGACCACCTCCTTTACCAAAAAGATAATATTTATTTTCAGGCAATTCTTGCGGGGTAAAATAAGCCATATTCTCAATAACTCCCAATATTGGGACATTGATCTTCGGATTAATAAACATATTAACAGCTTTCCTCACATCATCCAGTGCAACTTTTTGAGGTGTAGTAACAATGACAGCTCCTGTAATCATCAATTGTTGCACCAAAGTCAAATGTACATCACCTGTCCCCGGAGGCAGATCAAGAATCATAAAATCAAGATCATCCCAACCTGTATCAGTAATCAATTGGGTCAAGGTTTTTGTTGCCATGGGCCCCCGCCACATCAATGCCTGATCAGGATCCACCATCATTCCTATTGACATCATCTGGACACCATATTTTTCAAAAGGAATAATAACCTGCTTCTCCCCCTCCTGCCGTGCCATAGGTTTATCATCCAGACCAAACAAAGTGGGCACCGAGGGACCATAAATATCAGCATCCAATAATCCAACCTTTTTGCCTTTCGAAGCCAATGAAACAGCCAGATTAGCAGCGACAGTAGACTTACCTACCCCTCCCTTTCCTGATGCTATAGCAATTAATGTCTTTGCAGGAATATCAATTTTTTCAAACATAAGTTCATTATTTTTGTGCAAATTTATCAATTTTGATTCAATCTAAATTGATAAACTGAAAAATATTTAAATTTCTTATGAAAAAAATAAATATCAATCAAATTAGCTATTAATAACCCTAATAAATTAAAGACCATCATATTATTTTCGAGAGGTTTTCGTTTGAATTAAATATATATAAACCCAAATCAGCTAACATAAATTAAAACTCCTTGAGGATCCAAAGACTCATAACCTTTATATTAATAATATGCTTTATTGATGCTTCAGGCCAATCTTTAAACAGGGAAAAAACAATTATTCCGGGTAATGACAGCATCAAAATTGATACATTAAGTATTATCCCCGGGAGTTTAACAATAACCAACAAGAAATCTTTTAATATCCCTGACAGTTTATATGAAGTAAATCACAGCCGTTCAATCATTTATTTTCCGGAAAACACAGCAGACACTTTCCATGTTTCTTATCAAACATTTCCTTATAACCTCCATCAACACTACTTTCACCGCGACTATCAAAACTACCATTTTGGAGCCTCTACCGAAAATAATCATTCTTTCAGAACGGATAATACACCCGAAACATTCAGCGGAATATTACAGACTCCAGGCATAAACAAGAGAGGGAACATATCGCGGGGGATTACAATCGGAAGCAATCAAAATGCCACTGTTAACAGCAAGCTCAACCTGCAATTGTCAGGTAATATCTCTGATGACATAAAAATTGAAGCTGCCCTGTCGGACAATAACATCCCCATCCAACCAGACGGACATACCCAACAATTACAGGAATTCGACCAAGTCTACATCAAACTTTCCAACCAACATATTGAACTACTTTTTGGTGACTATGAAATTTCCTCTCCGGGGGGGCATTTCATGAAATACAACAGAGAACTTTTAGGCGCAGAATTTAATACACGCCTCTATCCAAACGAAGAAAATCAAGACACGCTTCTGACAACAGGAAATGTGGCTATATCAAAAGGAACATATCAAAGACAAAAAATCCAAGGAAAGGAGGGAAATCAGGGCCCATATAGATTAGAAGGCAGCAATAATGAAACATCCATCGTGGTATTATCAGGTAGCGAAAAAGTATATATTGATGGCCTATTAACCCGGAGAGGAGAAAGCAACGATTACACCATTAATTATAACACAGGAGAAATCACATTTACAGCTAAACAACCAATTACTAAAGACACACGAATCATCGTCGAATTTGAGTACTCACAGCAAAACTATGCAGAAATCACACTTACCGGCTCAGCCGAATACAGAAAAAAGGGAAGTAAATTCTGGTTGCATACCTACTCACAATCTGACAATAAAAACCAAGGGCTTCAGCAAACACTTACCGACGAACATAAAAAAATGTTGTCAGAGGCAGGTGATTCCATTTCAGAAGCCTATATTAACAGTTATGACAGCACAGGCTTTTCCGAAAATGAAATCCGTTATCTAAAAACAGACAGCACCCTTGATGGAACAAAATTCTCACCCATATTTATATACTCGACAAACCCCAAAAAGGCGCATTATAGAGTAACATTCTCGTACGTAGGAGAAAACAAAGGGAATTATAAGCTTAATAAAAACATAGCCAATGGACGGGTTTTTGAATGGGTTGCACCCCGTGAAGGTATACCACAAGGAGATTATGCCCCCATTAAGAAGCTCGTCCCACCCCGGCAAAAACAATTGATCAGTATAGGTGGGTCAAAAAAAATAAGTCCGTCAACTAAAGCCCTGGTCGAAATATCCATGAGCAATGAAGACCTCAATCGCTTCTCTAAAAAAGATAATGAAGATAATGCCGGCTTCGGCATACACACGAATATCCAGCAAACTTTTCTCAAGAAAAACAACATCTTAATAAACAGCAAGCTCAATTACGATTTCACGGACAGGAACTTCAGGCCAATCGAACGCTATAAGGAAACAGAATTCGAAAGAAACTGGAACATCAAAACCCCTCTCCCTATAGAGACTGGAGAACATACAGGTAGCATAACTACCACCTTTAATAAAAAAAATATATCGCAAAATAAACACAAAATCCAGTTTCTGTCAAGAAATAACAAGTACGAAGGGATCAAGAACCATTTTAGCACCAACACCAGGATTCATGATTTCCATCTTAAATTAAGAGGAAGTTATCTTACTTCCCGGTCACCTCAACAAAAGACCTATTTTTCGAGGTACTACGGTACAATTTCCAAACCCTTATGGTTTATGACCCTGGGACATAAACAAGAAATGGAAGATAATCAATGGAAGAAAAGGAAAAATGATTCTTTATTACCTAATTCATCCTTCTACCATCAATACGGTTTTTATATTCATAACAAGGACACGGTCAATACAAAAATCACACTCCGTTACCAACACAGAGATGACTTTAAACCACATAATAATAAAATATCATTCTTTACACAAGCGAACACCTACAGCCTGGAAACAAATTTTCAAAAAAACCCACGCAACAAATTTAGTTCAATAATCAATTACAGGCGACTATCCATTAAAAATGATGCAATAATGAAAAGTCAAAAACCAGAAAACAACATTGTTAGCCGAACCAATCATCAACTAAAAACCAAAAACAACTTGTTTTCGGTATTCACCGTCTACAAAGTCAGTTCAGGTCTTGAGATAAAAAAGAAATATACATACATAAAAGTCACTCAAGGTCAAGGGGTGTACACATGGAATGATTATAACAATAATGGTGTGCAAGAGCTTGATGAATTTGAAACTGCAGCATATCAAGACGAAGCCAATTATATAAGAGTCTTAAGTCCGACCCAGGATTACACCAAAGTTTACTCAAACAAAATCAACCAAACAATCAATATAAATCCAAGAAATATTTGGAAAGAAGAAAAGGGAATAAAAAAAATTCTTTCAAAGATAAGCGAAAAATTCGGATACACCCTGGGCAACCAAACCGATATCGCTCGCCCAGGCATTTTCCTCAATCCTTTTAACACGAACATGCCCGACACCAATCAAATTGGTCAAAAAACTTCTATTCGTAACGCCATAGCATTCAACAAATTTAATCCTAAATGGGGTATTGACCATATATACAACAATAGTATAAATACAAGTCACATATTAGAAGGAAAAAGCCAAACCTATAACAAATCAAATCAACTATCTATCCGCTATCGCATATCAAAAAGAATAATGACTTCCAATGAATTAACCAGCCGTATAAAAAAAAGCCAGTCAGAAGAGCTTCGCAATAAAAATTACAACATTCAATCATCCATGATAAAACAAAAACTGGAATGGACTCCCACGTTAAAAAGCAGTATAAACGGACATTACAGTTATGCGGAGAAAAAAAACACCTATTCCTTCCAACGTCTTTTTAGCCATAAAGCAGGCCTGCAATCAACACATTCTATTGGACAGGGAAGTCAGATTAATCTGGAATTTGATTATATCAAAAACAAATATAATGGAGAAGCCAATAACTCAGTTGGATATATTTTGTTAGAAGGCCTTCAGCCAGGAGACAACCAAACCTGGCGAATCATTATACAAAAGCAATGGGAAAGTGGGATTCAACTCAATATCACCTACGAAGGACGAAAAAGCGAACAAAGCAACACCATACACAATGGAAATATGGAAATCAAAGCCAACTTTTAAACAAAAAAAACAGACATCAAACAATCTCCTAATAAGACAAGCATAAAAAAAGGCGGATTCATATCCGCCTTTTTTTATGCTTGTGCTGTAGGTCCTCCGAAATTCATAGGCGGTGTATTACTCCCGCCAGACCCTTGTGAATTTTTAACCGGGCCATTAACCGACTCGTATTTCTGAATATTATCCTCCAGTGCCTGCATTAATCTTTTTGCATGTTCAGGCGTAAGGATCAATCTGGACTTAACCTTTGCTTTATTAACTCCAGGAACAATCCGAACAAAATCAAGTACAAACTCAGAAGAAGAATGAGTAATTATGGCTAAATTAGAATATACTCCCTGAGCAACTTCTTCATCCAGTTCAATATTAATTTGTTGTCCGTTTTGCGGGTCCTGCTGATTATTCGGATTTTGATTATCCATAAGCACTATTTTTTATTTTGTTTGTCTTCTTGAGCTTCTTTTTTCTCAGCGGATTTTTTCTTCGGAGCATTAAGCGCCTCATATTCTTCCATTGAGCCAACAACATAATTATTGTATTCACGATTACCCGTACCTGCAGGTATTCGGTGCCCTACAATCACATTTTCCTTCAGTCCGCTAAGGAAATCAGAACGTCCATTAATAGCTGCTTCATTTAAGACTTTCGTAGCTTCCTGGAAAGAAGCTGCAGAAATGAAACTTTGTGTCTGCAATGCTGACCGGGTAATGCCCTGGAGAATCTGTTTAGATGTTGCAGGAACCGCATCTCTTACATCAATAGGCTTTCTGTCTTTTCGTTTCAAAACAGAATTCTCATCCCTTAATTTACGAGGTGTTATAACCTGTCCTGCCTTCACGTTTTCAGAATCTCCCGGATCAACCACAATTTTTTTATTATAAATCCAGTCATTCTCGTTCATGAAATTCTCTTTACTAACAATTTGTTTCTCGAGGAATTTGGTATCACCCGGATCTTCAATCTCAACTTTTCTCATCATCTGACGCACAATGACTTCAAAATGCTTATCATTAATCTTAACCCCTTGTAAGCGATATACTTCCTGCACCTCATTCACAATATATTCCTGAACCTTATTCGGTCCTTTAATAGCAAGAATGCTTTCCGGGGTAATAGCACCATCAGATAAAGGCATACCAGCTTTCACATAATCATTTTCCTGAACAAGAATTTGTTTTGATAATGGAACCAAATACTTTTTCACTTCACCTGTACGTGATGTCACAACAATTTCCCGGTTACCTCTTTTTATCTTTCCAAAACTCACTTCCCCATCAATTTCAGAAACAACGGCCGGGTTAGATGGGTTTCTTGCCTCGAACAATTCGGTTACACGCGGTAGACCACCAGTAATATCACCAGATTTTCCAACAGCCCGGGGAATTTTCACAAGAATATCACCTGTTTTAACCTTATCTCCCTCGTTAACAATAATATGTGCACCAACAGGTAGATTATAAGTTTTCAAAATCTCATTGTTCTTAGATAATATGCGAACCTCTGGATTTTTCTTACGGTCTCTTGTTTCAATAACCACTTTTTCTTTATATCCTGTCTGCTCATCAGATTCCTCACGATAAGTAATACCTTCAATCAAATGCTGGAAAGATATTGTACCAGTCATCTCAGAAATAATAACTGCATTATAAGGATCCCATTCACAAATTAATTGGTCTTTAGAAACTTCTGCATTATTATCCACATATAAATTAGAGCCATAAGGAATATTATGCGTTGAAAGCACAATTTTGGTATTCTTATCAATAATCTTAAGTTCAGCAAGACGGCCAATCACAACTTCATATTCCCTTCCGGTTTCTTCTTCTTTCCGCCTAACTGTTTTTAGGCCTTCGATTTCCGCAATGCCCTCATATTTAGATCGGATTTCAGATATTGCCGTGATATTAGAAGCTGTACCACCAACATGGAAAGTACGTAAAGTCAGCTGTGTTCCGGGTTCACCAATTGATTGAGCAGCAATAACACCCACAGCCTCACCACGCTGAACCATCCTGCCAGTAGCCAGGTTACGTCCATAACATTTAGAGCAAACACCTTTAATGGACTCGCAAGTTAAAACTGAGCGAATCTCTACTTGTTCGATAGGAGAATCTTCAATCTGCTGTGCAATCTCTTCGGTTATCTCCTCACCGGAAGAAATAATCAGTTCCCCTGTTAAAGGATGATAAACATTATGAACAGTTGAACGACCAAGTACTCTTTCAGAAAGAGATTCAACAACCTCTTCATTTTTCTTGATAGCCGTAGCAATCAATCCACGCAAAGTGCCACAATCATTCTCTGTGATAAAAACATCCTGAGAAACATCAACAAGACGACGAGTCAGATATCCGGCATCAGCCGTTTTTAAAGCCGTGTCTGCGAGTCCTTTACGAGCACCATGCGTTGAAATAAAATACTCAAGCACAGAAAGGCCCTCTTTAAAATTAGCAAGTATTGGGTTTTCAATAATTTCAGAGCCTACAGAACCAGACTTTTGAGGCTTAGCCATAAGCCCACGCATGCCGGATAGCTGGCGAATCTGTTGTTTCGATCCCCTGGCTCCGGAATCAATCATCATAAACACCGGATTAAACCCTTGTTTATCTTCAGTAATTTTGGTCATCAATATTTGTGTCAACTTAGCATTGACATGTGTCCATATATCGATAATCTGGTTATATCTTTCATTATTTGTGATGAATCCCATATTATAGTTATTCATGACCTCTTCAACCTGCGCATATCCCTCATTCACAAGGTCCTCTTTGCTATCGGGAATAATAACATCATCGAGATTAAAAGATAATCCCCCTTTAAAGGCATAATAATATCCCATATTTTTGATATCATTAAGAAATTTGGCCGTTTTAGCAGTACCCGCTTTTTTAAGTACAACGCCAATAATATCTCTCAAAGCCTTTTTAGTTAAAATACGGTTTATAAAACCAACCTCTTCGGGCACGTATTGATTAAACAAAACACGTCCCACAGTCGTTTCAACAATATGATTTACTTTTTCATCATTCACCCGATCATTTACCCGAACCTTAATAGGCGCATGAATCTCTAGTTTATGTTCATTAAAGCCAATCTTAACCTCTTCGGGAGAATAAAAAGTAATACCTTCTCCCCTGGCTCCGGTTCTTGACTTTGTCATATAATACAATCCCAATACCATATCTTGTGAAGGCACCGTAATAGGAGCTCCATTAGCCGGATTTAGAATATTATGAGAAGCAAGCATCAATAATTGTGCTTCGAGTATGGCAGCATTTCCTAAAGGAAGATGAACAGCCATTTGGTCACCATCAAAATCAGCATTAAATGCCGTACAAACCAAAGGATGTAACTGTAACGCTTTACCTTCGATCAATTTAGGCTGAAAAGCCTGAATGCCAAGTCTGTGAAGTGTTGGTGCCCGGTTCAAAAGAACAGGATGATTTTTTAATACATTTTCAAGGATATCCCAGATAACAGGATCCTTCCGATCAACAATTTTCTTGGCCGACTTAACCGTTTTTACGATACCCCGTTCAATTAATTTACGAATAATGAAAGGCTTATAAAGTTCAGCCGCCATATCTTTAGGCATACCACATTCATGCAAATCCAACTCGGGCCCTACGACAATAACAGAACGGGCAGAATAATCCACCCTTTTTCCCAAAAGATTCTGGCGAAAACGACCTTGTTTCCCCTTAAGGCTATCACTTAAAGACTTCAATGGTCTGTTGGCATCTGTTTTAACAGCATTTGATTTACGACTATTATCTAATAATGAATCCACAGATTCTTGCAACATTCTCTTCTCATTCCTTAAAATCACTTCCGGCGCCTTAATCTCAATCAACCTTTTAAGACGATTATTTCGAATAATAACACGGCGATAGAGATCATTGAGATCAGAAGTAGCAAAACGTCCACCATCCAGTGGCACCAGTGGCCTTAATTCAGGAGGTATAACCGGTACAACTTTCATAATCATCCATTCCGGGCGATTGATACCTTTAGATGCACGAAAAGCCTCAACAACCTGAAGTCTTTTTAACGCTTCGTTTTTTCTCTGCCGTGAGGTTTCCGTATTAGCCTGATGTCGTAAATCAGCACTGGTTTGATCCAAATCCACACGTGACAGCAGATCATTAAGCGATTCCGCCCCCATTTTTGCAATAAACTTATCCGGATCATCATCATCCAAATACTGATTTTCCTTAGGTAAAGTCTCCAAAATATCGAGATATTCTTCTTCTGTAAGAAAATCAAGATATTTTATACCATCAGCGGCTTTAACTCCAGGATTAATAACGATATACCGTTCATAGTAAACAATTGAATCCAGTTTTTTAGTAGGCAGTCCTAATAAATATCCGATTTTACTGGGCAAAGACTTAAAATACCAAATATGAGCAACAGGTACAACAAGAGAAATATGTCCCATTCGTTCGCGCCGAACTTTCTTTTCAGTCACTTCCACACCACAACGGTCACAAACAATTCCTTTATATCTGATGCGCTTATACTTACCACAGTGACATTCATAATCTTTCACCGGGCCAAAAATCCGCTCACAAAATAACCCATCACGCTCAGGCTTATATGTTCGATAATTAATGGTTTCAGGTTTCAGGACTTCCCCACTGGATCTTTCCAAAATTTCTTCAGGGGAAGAGAGACCAATTGTAATCTTGGAAAAGTTGCTGCTCGCTTTATTATCTTTTCTAAATGCCATAGATGAACAATTAAAAATTTAATTCAAAAAAAAAAATAAAATGGATGTTCCCAAATATTAGTTCAGGTTCATACTCAATCCTAAACCTCTCAATTCATGCAACAAGACATTGAATGATTCCGGGATACCAGCAGGAGGCAATGTTTCACCTTTAACAATAGCTTCATAAGCTTTTGCTCTCCCAACCACATCATCCGATTTATAAGTCAGGATTTCATGCAGGATGTTAGAAGCACCAAAAGCCTCAAGAGCCCAAACCTCCATTTCTCCAAAACGCTGACCACCAAACTGAGCTTTACCGCCCAGGGGTTGTTGTGTAATAAGTGAATAAGGTCCGATTGAACGGGCATGCATCTTATCATCTACCATGTGTCCCAACTTCAACATATATATCACTCCCACCGTAGTAGGTTGATCAAAAGGCTCACCTGTACCACCATCATATAAGTAAGATTTTCCATACTTAGGAATACCTGCTTTCTCGGCATATTCATCAATATCATTCAAAGAAGCTCCATCAAATATTGGGGTGGCAAATTTCACGCCCAACTTCATCCCAATCCAACCCAGCACCGTTTCATAAATCTGTCCAAGGTTCATTCTGGAAGGCACACCTAAAGGATTCAAGACAATATCAACAGGGGTGCCATCTTCAAGGAAAGGCATATCCTCCTGACGAACAACTTTTGCGACAATACCTTTATTTCCGTGACGCCCTGACATCTTATCACCCACTTTCAACTTGCGCTTCATCGCAATATAAACTTTGGCCAGTTGAACAATACCAGTTGGTAACTCGTCACCAATAGTAATGGTATATTTCTTGCGCCGATAAATAGCTTCGATTTCTTTATATCTGTTAAGATAATTATAGAGCAATTTTTTTATATCCTTATTCTTCTCTTCGTCATTAGTCCATCCCCCAGGTTGCACAGTAAGAAAATCTATATTCTGCAAAACTTTTTGAGTAAACTTGGCCCCTTTAGAAATGAGTTCAACATTAAGTTCATCAAACACACCTTGAGAAGTTTTACCATTGACAAGAATAAATAACTTATCAATTAACTTGGACCTTAATTCAGAGATTTTTAAATTAAATTCATTATCCAGTGTATCAATAATTTGCTTATCGCTGGTTTTAGACTTTTTCGTTTTAGTAGCCCTTGAAAATAAAACCTTATCAATAACAACACCTGATAAAGAGGGAGAAGCCTTTAAAGAAGCATCTTTAACATCCCCAGCTTTATCTCCAAAGATAGCCCTCAACAATTTTTCTTCCGGAGAAGGATCAGACTCACCTTTCGGTGTAATTTTTCCAATCAGGATATCCCCAGGCTTTATATCCGCTCCAATACGAATAACTCCATTCTCATCCAAATCCTTAGTAGCTTGTTCACTTACATTAGGGATATCCGATGTTAACTCCTCCAATCCCCTTTTAGTGTCGCGTACTTCAAGCTCATACTCTTCGATATGAATAGAAGTAAACACATCATCCTGAACCATACGGTCAGAGACAACAATTGCATCCTCAAAATTATATCCTTTCCATGGCATAAAAGCTACTAATAAGTTTTTACCTAAAGCTAAATCGCCATCTTGCGTTGCGTAACCATCAGATAATATTTGGCCCTTATGAACTTTATCTCCCACTGAGACGATCGGACGCAAATTCATGCAAGTATTTTGGTTGGTTTTGGCAAATTTTGTCAAAGCGTAAGATTTAACATCATCATCAAAACTCACCAGTCTTTCCTCATCAGTTCTGGAATAACGAACCACAATTTCATTACTATCTACATACTCAATAACTCCTTCACCCTCGGAAGTAATTTGCACACGTGAATCGCGTATCACATTATTCTCTATGCCTGTGCCAACAATAGGAGAATCATTTGTCATTAAAGGCACTGCTTGCCTCATCATATTAGACCCCATCAAAGCCCGGTTGGCATCATCATGTTCAAGAAATGGGATAAGAGATGCAGCAATAGAAGCAATCTGATTAGGAGCGACATCCATCAGTTCAATCTCATCAGCCCCTGACAAAGGAAAATCACCATTAAACCTGGCTTTAATTCTGTTATTTGAAAATTTACCATCATCACCAATAGGGGCATTCGCCTGAGCAATAATTCTGGATTCTTCTTCTTCGGCACTTAAAAACTCGATTTCCTTAGCATCAAGCATTACAGTACCTTTCTCCACTTTTCTGTAAGGTGTTTCAATAAAACCAAGATAATTAATCTTAGCATAAACACAAAGTGATGAAATCAATCCGATATTTGGCCCCTCTGGAGTTTCAATCGGGCATAACCGTCCATAATGAGTATAATGCACATCACGAACCTCAAATCCAGCACGTTCTCTTGATAAACCACCTGGGCCCAGTGCTGACATTCTTCTTTTATGAGTAACCTCAGCAAGAGGATTGGTTTGATCCATAAATTGAGAAAGAGGATTCGTACCAAAAAACGAATTAATAACCGAAGACAAAGTTTTAGAATTAATCAGATCAACAGGAGTAAACACCTCATTATCCCTGACATTCATTCTTTCCCTAATCGTTCTGGCCATACGAGCTAACCCAACCCCAAATTGATTGGCTAACTGTTCGCCCACTGTTCTAACACGACGATTACTAAGATGATCAATATCATCAACATCAGTTTTAGAATTAATCAAGCGGATAAGATGACTAATAATCTTAATAATATCCTCTTTGGTCAAGACCTTAGTATCAATAGCCGTATCGCTCTCCAATTTTTTATTCAGTCTGTAACGACCTACTTCACCCAGATCATAACGTTTATCAGAGAAAAATAATTTATCAATAACATCCCTTGCAGTAGATTCATCCGGCGGCTCCGAATTTCTTAATTGACGGTAAATATAAAGGATTGCTTCCTTTTCAGAATTACACGGATCCTTTTGAAGAGTATTGTAAATAATAGCGTAATCAGAAATACTTTGCCCCTCTTTATGCAAGAGAATGGTTTTAGCACCGGATTCCATGATAGCATCGACATGCTCTTCATGTATAACAGTTTCCCTTTCGACGACCACTTCGTTCCTTTCAATAGAGACCACCTCGCCCGTATCCTCATCAACAAAATCTTCAACCCATGTTTTAAGTACCCTGGCAGCCAGTTTCCTTCCGACAACATTTTTCAACCCCGATTTGGTCACTTTAAACTCATCAGCCAGATCAAAGATACCCAATACATCTTTATCTTTTTCATAGCCAATAGCCCTTAGAAGAGTAGTTACCGGCAATTTCTTTTTCCTGTCAATATAAGCATACATAACATTATTAATATCCGTAGCAAATTCTATCCACGAACCCTTAAAAGGAATAATGCGAGCAGAGTATAATTTGGTGCCATTTGCATGAATACTTTGACCAAAGAAAACACCAGGAGATCTGTGTAATTGTGAAACAACGACCCTTTCCGCACCATTAATAACAAAGCTGCCTTTATCAGTCATATACGGAACAGTTCCAAGATAAACATCCTGAACGACAGTATCAAAGTCTTCATGTTCCTCATCGGTACAATAAAGCTTAAGTTTAGCTTTCAGCGGCACACTAAAAGTCAGTCCTCTCTGAATACATTCTTCAATAGAATATCTGGGCGGATCGACAGTATAATCCAGGAATTCAAGGACAAAATTATTTCTGGTATCAGTAATAGGAAAATTTTCCTGAAAAACATTATATAATCCATCGTTTTGTCGTTCATCGGGAGTAGCCCCCATTTGCAGAAACTCTTTAAACGATTTAACTTGAATTTCAAGGAAATCCGGATAATCTAATTGAATTTTAGTGGTAGCAAAACTAACCCTGTTGGTATCTTTAACTGCTGACATTTAGAAAAATATTATAGATGAACTTAAATTTACACAAATAACAAAAAGGTCTAGAGTTCCCCACAAGAGGGGAGCTCTAAAACCTGTACAAAATCAATATTTGGAAGTCTTATTTAAGTTCTACTTCAGCTCCGGCCTCTTCAAGCTGACTCTTGAGTGCCTCAGCCTCATCTTTGGGACAACCTTCTTTAACTGGTTTAGGCAAGGAATCAACTAACTCCTTAGACTCTTTAAGTCCAAGCCCAGTAAGTTCCTTAACCAACTTAACGATCTGTAATTTAGCTCCACCTGGAGAAGTCAATATCACATCAAAGCTGTTTTTCTCTTCAGCGCCACCTTCTTCACCACTTGCGGCACCTGCTGCTACAGCTACAGGAGCTGCTGCTGGTTCTATCCCATATTCTTCTTTAAGGATATCAGCTAATTCATTAACTTCTTTTACAGTTAAATTAACTAACTGCTCTGCAAAAGATTTTAAATCTGCCATTTTTCTCGTGTTTTAAATTTAATTCAATAAAAAATTGTTATTCACTTTTTTCTGCTAAAGTTTCGAGGATTCCTGCAAGCTTACCACCTCCGGATTTAAGTCCAGAAATAACATTTTGAGCAGGAGCCTGCAACATACTAATGACATCACCGATAAGCTCTTCTTTAGATTTAAGCTTCGCCAGTGCATCAACCTGTTCATCGCCAATATAAATCGATTGTTCGACATAAGCAGCCCATAAGAAAGGTTTATCACGCTTTTTCCTGAACTCCTTAATTAATTTAGCGGGAACATTTCCAGTATTGCAAAGCATAACAGACATCGGGCCATTTAAATGATCATAAAGATCATCAAATTCGATATCTGCTTTCTCCATTGCTTTTTTAAGCAGGGTATTCTTAACCACCATCAGTTTAACCTCTTTATCAAAACATTTCTGCCTTAGTGCAGTAGTGTCTTCTGAATTAAGGTTTGATGTATCAGCCAGGTAAACATGGCTATAATCATTTAACTGCTGGGTCAAGTCCTCAATTATTTGATCCTTTTCTTCCCTGGTTTTCATAATAATTTTGAATCAATCATTTACTATTCATCCGCCAATGCTTTGGCATCAATTCGGACACTCGGGCTCATGGTACTAGAAATATAGATACTTTTAATGTAAGTTCCTTTTGCCGCGGTAGGTTTTAATTTATTGATCATGCCAACAAATTCTCTGACATTATCTGCTATTTGTTTGGGTTCAAACGAAGTTTTCCCAACCATGCTATGGATAATACCATATTTGTCAACTTTGAAATCAATTTTTCCTTGTTTAACCTCCTGTACAGCTTTTCCAACATCCATGGTAACGGTTCCACTTTTAGGGTTAGGCATAAGTCCTCTTGGACCCAAAACTTTCCCCAGCTTTCCAATTTTCCCCATCACCGAAGGCATTGTAATAATCACATCAATATCCGTCCAGCCATCCTGAATTTTTTGAATATACTCATCAAGTCCAACATGGTCAGCTCCAGCCTCTTTTGCTTCATCAGCCTTATCTGGTGTCACCAGAGCAAGCACACGGGTCTCTTTTCCTGTGCCATGAGGTAAAGAGACAACCCCCCTTACCATCTGATTAGCTTTTCTGGGATCTACACCTAAACGAACAGCCATATCGACAGAAGCATCAAAATTAGTATTAGAAATTTCCTTTACTAATTTAGCAGCATCAGTCAATTTGTATTGTTTTCCAGGCTCGATCTTTTCGAGTGCCACCTTTTTCTTCTTGGTTAGTTTAGTCATTATTTAACTAATTACTCATTAACATTAAAAAGGACGAGGGCCTTTAACGGTAATCCCCATACTACGTGCAGTTCCGGCAACCATTTTCATTGCAGATTCCACCGTAAACGCATTCAAATCTGTCATTTTCTCTTCTGCAATTTGCTTTACCTGATCCCATGAAACAGCTGCCACTTTTTTACTTTTCGGTTCAGGAGAACCGGATTTAAGTTTAGCGGCTTCTTTTAACTGTACTGCGACAGGTGGTTTTTTTACAATAAAATCAAACGATTTATCACCATAAACCGTAATGATAACCGGCAGCACTTTTCCAGCCAGCTCCTGGGTACGTGCATTGAACTGCTTGCAAAACTCCATAATATTCACACCTTTTGCTCCCAAAGCGGGACCTACAGGTGGTGAAGGATTTGCGGCACCTCCCCTGATCTGCAGCTTAATTAATCCTGCAACTTCCTTTGCCATAGTTTTAATAAAATTTAAAATTTACTCTTTCTCAACTTGCATAAAGCTAAGCTCCAGCGGTGTTTTACGACCAAAAATGCGAACAATGACTTTCAATTTTTTCTTTTCTTCATTCACCTCTTCGATCACACCATGAAAATTACTAAAAGGACCATCAATAACCTTAACTCGCTCACCAACGAAATACGGTTCATTAATTTCCTCATCGGAAGCAGCCAATTCATCAACTTTTCCAAGTATTCTGTTGACTTCATTCGTTCTTAATGGTGTTGGTTGATCTCCACCGAGAAAACCAATCACATTATTAATATTTTGAAGGATATGTGGAACTTCACCAACCATAGATGCTTCAACAAGTACATAGCCGGGAAAGAAATTTCTTTCTTTGCTAACCTTTTTACCATTTCGTACCTGAAAAACCTTTTCAGTAGGAATCAGGACTTGTGAAACATAGTCCTCCATCCCCAATCTGGCGATTTCATTTTCAACAAGCTCTTTGACTTTTTTTTCTTTACCGCCAATAGCCCTTAACACATACCATTTTTTTTCGATCTCAGCCATAGGAATTTTTGCTCCTTAAATAATCGAATAAACCATTTCCATAAAATTCCGAAAAGTGAAATCCATAAAAAAAACAACTAGCGCTATAATAAAACTTGCTATCATTACTACAATCGCACTATTTTGGAGTTCGGGCCATGTTGGCCAGGTAACTTTATAAACCAACTCTCCGTAAGTTTCTTTTAAATACCTGAATATTTTCATTGCTTTCCGGTTTAATTGCACGGGAGGGACGACTCGAACGCCCGACACCTGGTTTTGGAGACCAGTGCTCTACCAACTGAGCTA
>CAZSGN010000027.1:0-16575 GCA_964606415.1 uncultured Bacteroidales bacterium | reverse complement strand
AAATACAGGATTCTGAGGGCTTTTTAAAATATTAACTTTCGGATGCTAGTGATTTGGACTAAATGATTATCTTTAGGATAAGAAGTAAATAGGGGTAACCAGATATCAGGAACATCTATGCCATGGTTTTAGGCGTTTTTTTAAATTTTAAAACAATATACAATGAAACGAAGTAATATTTATTATGTCATTATTTTGTTTTTGGTTGTTATACGGCTTGAAGCCCAGGATTTTCAGATAACAACCTCTACTTATATTGGTAGTAGCGAGATTTCCGAGGAGATTAACGGGGTAGATGTCGCTCCTGACGGAAGTATTGTTGTTGTTGGCATTTTGCCGGAGAGTTATAATCCGGATGGTCTAACTTCCACCAATTTATTGGGTGGTGGTACTGGTGTGATTATTAGGTATGCAATGGATGGTAAATCAGTGTTGTCAGTAACGCGTATTAAAGATTCAGTTTTTGATGTGGAGGTAGGAGAACAGGGACAAATTGCAGTATGTGGTAATTTTGGTGTGGCTGTACTTAATGCTGAAGCGAATGATTTTCTATGGAAGGATACTACTATAAAAACCGGAACGCCGGAGGCTCATACGACCAACTTTTATCAGGAATTTGCTGATGCCGCTGTGAAACCCCGATATGTCAGGTCACTGTCGCGGGTTAGTATAGGAAAGGATGGAACAGTTGCTACCATGCAGGTGCCTGTCAAATATTGGTATGTTGATCCACCTGAATGCTATGTCTATGTTTATAATAGCGAGGGTGACCGTTTATACGATTTTCTTTCCAATGATGAATATCCCATGGATATAGCTGTTGATGGTAATAATCAATTGGTGATTTTTGGAGGTTGGAATGCAGAACATGCGCCTCATGGAGGGATAGAAGATCATCCTATTCATGTCCCTTTTATGCGGGCATATAATTATTCCGGGAACTTGCAGTGGAAAAATTATGGCTGGTCTGCGGAAGCCTGTTACGATCAAAATCATTTTGCAGACTCGAGGGTACAGGTTATGACAATAGGGGAAGATGGGTACCTTTATATGGGAGGATATATACATGGAGGAGATCATTTATGGAAGCTTGGGCCAAAGGACATTACTGATCGTCCTGATGTGACTTGTAATACAGGAGATGTATATAGCCAGGCTATTAATATGGGTGCTGGTATGGACCATGCTTATTTTGCCCGTTTTGATCCGGTAAATGGAGATATTTTAAAGGGACAAGCATTATTGTCGCGGGAAACGGAGGATAATAGTTTGGTTAAACCAAGGCAGATTCAAATAAAAGGAATTGATGCTGATGAGGATGGGATTGTTTATATGAGCGGTTATACACAGGATTATATTTATAACAGAAGTAATAAAAGCATTAATGGAATGACTGTGGGAGCGATGACCTCTCAAACACCATATGCCGAACCTTTTTTTATGGAGATGAATCAAGACTGGTCTGCGAGAAATGTCTGGACGGTCTTTTCAAAAAATAATTGCGAGGGTGCAGCCTGGGGAATGGCGTATAGAAATGGAATTAAGGCATTGGTGGGTGAAGTTTTTACGGGGGAGATTATTACGACAAATGATGCACCTCAGCCTGCTGCGGCTGGTGTTCATGATGGTTTTTTGGTAACCTGGGGTAATTACAATGAGCCGATTGGCGTTAATTCATCTATCCAGCCGACTAAAAATCAGTTTGTTATTATGCCTAATCCGGCATCTGATTATATTAAGTTTCCGGATGACTTTAACAAAGGACAATTATCTGTCCTGAACAATACAGGGCAATTGGTTATTGATAAACAGATATCAGGGAGCCAAAGAATTGATATTTCTTCTCTTTCACCAGGATTGTATTTTGTTATGCTGAGATTAGAAGGAAGTATACAATCAGCATCGTTTGTCAAAGAATAGAAGTGTCTGTCCATAATGTCCCATCTGGATGCGTTATGCCTTTCCCGGAAATTGCTCATTTATCCGAAAATTTTTTATTATAAAGAACAAATTGTTTTATGGTAATTTCGGATGAAAATGTATTTTTACAAAAAAAATAATAATAATATGAATCGTATATTAGTTGACTTTGCTACGTTTCTTTTTTTATTGATTCTTGTAAGTTGCTCACAGCGCCCGGGAAATGAATCTATTTATAATGTACTGCACTATGGGGCGGTTAATGACAGTTCTGCATTGACGACGCAGGCTTTTCAAAAAGCCATTGATGAATGTTCGGAGAATGGTGGAGGCAGCGTTGTTGTTCCTGCTGGTATATACCTGTTAGGGTCGATTGAATTAAAAAGTAATGTAAACCTTCATTTGTCGAATGGTGCGAAATTGGCGGCCAGTGATAAGTTGAAGGATTATGATTTTATTAAGGTTGATTATACTTCTTATGGGAGAGATTATGGAGGCCATGAAGTAATTGATGCGCATGAAAGATTTGCTTTTATTATTGCGAATCAGGCAAATAATATCAGTATAACAGGATCAGGAATTATTGATGGGAATGGTGGGAAAGGAGAGGATTTTAAAGTAACTGTTGATTCCTCCGGTGCATGGCATAAACCAAAACGGCCTCGCTTAGTACAGTTTATAAGTTGTCGTGATGTTCTGATGCGGGATGTTTCTCTTCAGTATACCCAGTTTTGGCATTTGCATTTAGAGAATTGTGAGGATGTTCATTTGGATAATTTAGCTATTTATGGTCATGCCAATGCCAATGATGATGGGATTGATATTAATTCCTGCAGGGATGTGACTATCCAGAACTGTAAGGTGGATGTGGGAGATGATGCTTTGGTTTTTAAAACCAAGGGCTGTGCGCCCAATAAAAATATTCTTGTGCAGAATTGCACTTTTGCCAGCGAAACCCGGTGTATCCAGTTTGGCTCGGAAACAGAAGGGGATATGAGTAATATCATGATTAATAATGTGCTTTTGAAACCTACTAAAGAACGCCCCGAATGGCCGGAGGAGGGTGCTAAACCTTTCTCTGAGTTGGTGCCACGCAGATTAGGGGCAGGGATTTCAATCAATACCAATGATGGAGGAGTCATTGATGGAGTGACCATTAGTAACGTGTTGTGCCAGGGATTGCCTTCGCCTGTTTATCTCCATACGGCTCAAAGGCAATGGCTTTATTCAGAAGGCCGAAGAGATAGCACAATGGATCCGGGAACCATTAAAAATGTGACCATATCTAATTTTCGGGCAGTGGGAGCAAAGGCGACTGCTAATTCTACCATTATGGGTATGGAAGGATTTCCGCTTGAGAATATCAAATTAGATAATATTTTTATTGAATATGATAGTGCTTATGATACTTCTGTTACTCAACTGGACTATTTGGAAGATAAAACTGAAAATGCCGGATGGTCTGGATTCTGGGGAAAAAAGGTTTATTATCCCGCTTCCGGTTTTGAGTTCAGGTATGTTGATGGTTTATGGGTTAGCGGGGTAGTGATTGTCAGCAAAGATGACCCACGTCCGGAAATAATTGTCGAAAAATCAGAAAACATTAATATTAAGCACCATGATCGGCTATTTGAGGATCAGGATGTTGATGAGGAAGTGGAGATTTATTGATAGCATGCCTTATTATGTTGGTTATATTAACTTGCATGATCGGGTGAAATATTATCATTATTGATATTTAAGAAGCTTATAATGGAAGCATAATAGTAAATGTAGATCCTTTGCCTTTTTCGCTTTTAACTTTTATGTCTCCGCCACTTTTATTGGCAAATTCTTTACACAGAACCAGCCCCAGCCCACTACCTTTTTCCCCGGAAGTCCCCTCTGTTGTTATTTTGTTTTCGGGAGTAAATAATTTAGGAATCGTTTCTTCGGGAATTCCCGGGCCATTATCTTTAATGCTTATTAAGGCATGATCGTTTTCTTCCCTTGCTGTTATCACAATTTTTCCATTCGGGAAACTGAATTTTATCGCGTTGGATAAAAGATTCCTGATTATAAAATTCAGCATCATTTTATCTGTTAAAATGATTTGATGGATCCCGTTTTTATTATCGATTGAAACATTTTTTTTCTCCGCTTGTTCTTTTAATAAATTGATGTTGTTAGCAATGACATCTTCAGGATTAAGCTCTTCCGGCTGAAATTCAATATCCTCTTTTTGTATTCTTGACCAAAGAAACAGGTTTTCTGTCAGTTCTGCAATTGAACCGAGTGATTGGTGCATATTGAGGATGAATTCATAAATCTTTTTTGAATCGTATTGGTCGTACCGGCTAATGATGAACGAGATTAATTCATTTATAGTTGACAAGGGGCCTCTGAGATCGTGAGACAGGATAGAAAAAAATTTGTTTTTGTTGCTTAATTCCTTGTTTAGTTGTTCATTCAGGCTTTTTAAATTTTCTTCAATTTGTTTTTGTTCTGAAATATCGAATACGATGCCTGCCAGGTATTCCGGCTTTCCTTCTATGTCGCGGGACAGGATGGTGCCTCTGTCATAATACCATTTATAGCCACCTTCTTTTGTATGGATTCGGTATTCAACCTCATATGCCGGCGAGCGTCCTTCAAGATGATCACGCATGCTTTGCATGACCCGCTCATAATCATCGGGGTGGAGTTTATCTGTGAAAAACTCAAAACCAACCTTTTCAGGCAATTCTTCCTTGGTATATCCTAAAGTAAGTGCCTTTAATTCGTTGAATGTTACTTTGTTCTCTTTAAAATCCCAGTACCAATGTCCCAGATTCCCAGCCCATGGAAATTTGAACGCTTCAAGTTCCGATAATTGGCTTTGAAGCTCTTCAATATGGTCTTCTTTTTTTTTAAGAAGGTTAATTAATTCCTCCCTGTTAAGCTTCTCATACTCCATGCTGAAGAAAGGTTAGTGATTATACAGCATGCCAAAATTAAAAAAAATGTTTTTATGTTTATTTTTTCTTCATTATAAAATGGTTGTGAGAATTATTAATGTTTATGAAAATAAAGACCTTCAAACCGTTTGATGGTTTCTCTCATTTTTTGGATATATTCCATATTTGTTGTTTGTTTGCTTTTCATTGCGTAAACAGATAACTGGTGCATCGTGGTTAGCTGATCAATGTATTTGTCACGCCCTGCTTCGCCTTCTTCTTTATATTTGAGCCTTTGGTGAAGAAAGTACTGACTGACAATGTCCTGAATCTTATTGGCATGGTCTTCTTTATTGGTAATCCATCTGACAAGCTGGTTGTAATTGATCTCGTTGTTTTCTTGTAGTTCAATAATTTGATCCATCGATTTTTCAATCGTCCGGATATGTTCTTTGATCAGTTCCACACGCAGTGAATCATCATAAATGCCACACGGAATTTCGCAGTGGCCATATCCTTTATTTGTTGCTATGGACAATAGGATGCCTGCTAATAAAATGATTTTTGTTTTCATAATCCATCTTTTTTATTTAGAACAAATTTAAATAAAACCCTGCAAAAATGATGCCTTAATTTATAATAATTGGCAGGGTTAGATGGTTTTGGCTCCATGATACGCGACAAAAATAAGTTCCGGGTGATTTTAGTGCCCGGGTCATTTGGTCGTTAAGAGGGATGGATTTTTCGCCTTTAACCTGTTGAACGCCTTCCCATATAATTGTTCCTTTTGTTGTCATGATAGTAATCAGGAATGTTTCTGTCTTTCCCGGAGAAAAGATATCCAGTGTACTATTTGTTGTTAATGGATTTGGATTAATGGTTATCTGGGGTTTAGGGTTGGTGCTCGCTCCGGATGAAACAATTTGGCTTGCATCAAATGAGGCATAAATTTGTCCGCCGGAACCAACCGCCCATTGGTGGTCATTGTCTAAGACATAATAGCCAAAGAAAGAATCTCCAAAAGGCGCATTATCAAGTTGCCATGATTTCCCGGTGTCAATGCTGGTGTATATGCTGCCGTCTTTTTGCATAAGCCATCCTGTATCAACAGAAGTAAAATAAATGCCATTGATTTCTGATGTGTTTCCTGAATAATGAATATCCCATGTTTGTCCACTATCTGAAGTCATGTAAACAGAGCCCCCTGTATTTCCTATCCAGGCTCTTTGAGGCGAGGTGCTGAACACAGACCACATATCTGCTGTGCTTATCGCAGGTCCTGTCCAGGATTGCCCCCCATTGTTTGTGTATTTTATTCCATCAGAAGTCTGCTTAGCCATCCATCCGTTGAGGGTATCATTAAAAAAGAGCGCGTGAATATTCCCGGATGTTGACGCACGAGGGATCCATGCATTAAGCTCTTTGTTGGTATAGTAGATATCACCGCCAACGCCACCAGCTATACACCATTGCCCGATACAGTATATGTCTCTGAAGTCTACCTCCTGAAAAGGTTCCAGTGAGTCTTTTTTCCATGTTTGCCCGCCATCCAGGGTTTTTAAAATGGTTTCTTTGTCTCCGGCAACCCAGCCTTCATTTCTGTTAATAAAAAATACGGAGCGCAGGTCATCTGTTACCCCGCTGTTTTGAGTTTTCCAGTTTGCTCCTCCATCGGAGGTTTTTAAGATGGTTCCGCCGGTACCTGCAATCCAGCCATGGGTGAGGTCTGTGAAATGAACACCCGTTAGATATGCACTACTGTTGCTGGTTTGACTTTGCCATTGAGCAAATCCGGAGTTTAGTGTGATGAAAGAAATACTTAAGAAAAGTAATAATTGTTTCATAAGAAATGGATTAATGGTTTATTATTTTTCGTGTTATTCTCAATATTAATATACAAGTTTTTTTGTTTGATAAAGGGTTATTGAATTGATTTTTACTATTTTCGTTTTTTAGCATTATATAAGCAGATATGATGGATAATCCAGTTTTTTTTGCTTTTGCACTGACACTTTTTGCGGGACTTTCAACCGGGATAGGTTCAGTGATGGCGTTTATGTCCCGGAAGTTTAATCCGAGATTCCTGGCTGGCTCTTTGGGTTTCTCTGCCGGTGTGATGATATACGTTTCTTTGGTGGAGATTTTCATGAAGGCCCGGGAGTCCCTTATGGTTGTTTATGGCGAGGGCACTGGTTATTTATATACAGTGATTGCTTTTTTCTGTGGCATTGCCCTTATTGCCCTTATTGACCGTTTAGTCCCTTCTTATGAGAATCCGCATGAATTAAAAAATGTTAATGAATCCTCTGTTGAGGCAGCAAAAAGAGTTAAATTAAAGAGAATGGGACTTTTTTCGGCTTTGGCGATTGGCATACATAATTTCCCCGAAGGACTGGCAACTTTTATCGGGGCGCTCCAGGATCCTACCCTTGGGATTAGCATTGCGGTAGCTATTGCTATTCATAATATTCCGGAAGGGATTGCTGTTTCCACTCCAATTTATTATGCTACTAAAAGCCGGCGTAAAGCTTTTCTTTTTTCATTTTCATCCGGACTTGCTGAGCCGCTTGGTGCTGTTCTTGGTTATTTTTTGCTTAGAAATTTTTTCAATGATGCAGCTTTTGGTGTTATTTTTGCTGGGGTGGCAGGTATTATGGTATATATTTCATTGGATGAATTATTACCGACAGCTGAGGAATATGGCGAGCACCATGTAGCTATTTTTGGATTGATTGCAGGTATGGCTGTTATGGCGATAAGTCTGTTGCTGTTTTCTTAAGGGGATTAAAGAATGTCCTTTTAACAGACATCTGTCTTCATTCATGTATTCCCCTTGTACAGCATAAGTTTTTTATTTTATTAGTCAATGATTCGATATTGAGAAGAAAAAAAGCATGAATAAATTTGTTAATGTATGTAAATATGTATAAATTTGCATATGACTTTGTTGAAAATAATTGGGAATAAAAAAAGTTCATTCTTATTTTAAATAAAAAATACATGAAAAAATTAAAAGAAAACATCATGAGACACAAAACCAAATTAATTGTTGTTGTTGTATTAGCTGCTGCTGGCTTATTTATATTACAATGGAATAATACCGGAAATAGTACAGAGGCAAATAATAAAAATGCAGTTCAGGGCAAGACATCAAATAGTGAAAGCAAGGTTGAGTATTTGACCGATAAAACTTTTAAATCCAAAGTGTTTAATTATGAACAAAATGAGGAATGGGTGTATGAAGGCTCTGAACCGGCTATTATTGAATTTTATGCTGATTGGTGTGGGCCTTGTAAGAAAATGGCACCTGTTTTGGATAAATTATCCAAGCAGTATGATGATAAAGTGAAAATATACAAAGTAGATGTTGATAAAGAACGTGAATTATCTGCTGCTTTTGGTGTGCGCAGTATTCCTACTTTTTTATTTATACCTTCAGAAGGACAGCCATCTATGGCTCCGGGTGCATTGGGAGAGCAAGGGCTTGTTGATGTGATTGAAAATGATCTGCTCAAATAATTTTTTTCAACTTCTTATAAGCATGATGGTGGTATGGAAGAAATGAAGGCACGGATAAAGAAAAAGACCATTATAAGATTACTTATTGGCTTTGCTATTGGTGGGGTATTAGGCTATGCTTACTATCATTTTATTGGGTGTAATAGTGGATCATGCCCGATTACATCAAATCCATGGAGCAGCATTCTTTACGGGACACTTATCGGGGGATTGCTTGCATATAAATAGCATTCATCGAGACGATTCATTGTTGCCTAAGTAAGCATAAAATGTTGTGATTTGTTTGAATCATTTAATTTTTCGCTTTATGGAGAAATATTTAGAAGCAAGTTCTTAGTAACCGGGTTTAATCATGGAACAGCTAAACACCATTATTAGCAAGTTGAATATTGAAGAAGAGAATTGTTGTTCTGCTGTCGCTGATCAGTCCTGGAAGACATTGCTGAAAGAAGGCAGCCATGTGTTTTGGTTTGGCATGCCGGATTTATCTGTTCTTAACGAGACGGTTGAAATGATTGGAGAAAAGGGGCGTTTATTTATCTGTCCCGGGGGTGAAGAGGTCTTTGAGCTTGATGGTGCAGTTATGGTCCCCTATCAAAATGAAAAGTTTCTTTTTCCTGATCAATCGGTTGATTGTATTATATCATTTTGTATTTATCCTTCTGTTAATCGTTTTTCTATTTGGGACGAATTCTCGCGTATCATGAAGAATGATGGCCGGTTTTGGGCCCGGGACTTTTATTCGACCCATTTAGTGCCTGACAGATTCAAGAAAAGCAGTGATGCTGATGTTCGTTGCTGGAGCCAGGCTATTAGAAAGGATTTATACCGGGCTGTATTACAAAAAGCTGGTTTTCTTGATGTTGAGATTTATGAGAAAAGCAGTCCTTATTCCAGAGGCGAGATTGAGGTGGTTGATTTTTTGACGGAGGGATGCAAGAAAAGTGGAAGCAACAATTGTCACTGTAGTTAATGTTTGTCCATAAAAGTTGATTGCTTCTTTTTGATGTTGCTATAGTTAAAATTCTTAATTTTATTGATATGGTTTGTTTACCAGATTGAATGAACCTATAGTCGCATTTACGGTATTATTCTGAATCATCTTATTCTAACCGCATTTATAAACGATAAATGCGGTTTTATTATTGCTGAATGAAAATATTTTTTAGTTTTGACATTTAATGGTGTATATTTATTTGTTTAAACTAATTTATAGATTATGATGTATAAAGTTTTCTTTTTTCTGACAGCAGTTTTATTGCTGAATGCTTGCCAGTCGAGCCAACAAGATGTGTATAATATTTTAGATTATGGAGCCAGGGGTGATAGTGCGACAATGTGCACAGAGGCGATTAATGAAGCGATTACAGAAGCTTCGGAGAATGGAGGCGGAAAAGTAATTGTTCCGCCCGGAACTTATTTGACCGGGACCATTATTCTAAAAGACAATGTTGTTTTCGAGGTGCAGTATGGTGCAACCATTGCTGGTTCTGGAAACAGAGATGATTATACCCGGGAACGCAGGCCGATGTTTCGTTATTATAAAGAAGACCCGGCTCCTCAAATGATGCACTTAATATTGGTTAAAAATTGTAAAAATGTAACTCTTTGTGGTGGCGGAACCATTCATGGGAACGGGAAAGAATATTGGAAACCATATGATAAACTGCCTGCATGGATACATGCGCAGCCTGACAGGGTAAGTAATATGGTTGAAGTGCAGTATTCAGAAAATATTAAGATTCGGGATCTTTTTATGACAATGTCTCCCGAATGGACGTTGCATGCTGTTGAGTCAAAGGGGATTGAGATTGATGGAATTAAAATTGATAATGGCTTCTACGGCCCGAATAATGATGGCATTGATATAACCAGTTGTCAGGATGTGGTTATTGCCAATTGTGATATTAAAACCTGTGATGATGCGATTTGTTTTAAGGCTTCTGTTGAAGGAGGCCCTTGTGAGCGGGCTGCGGTAACCAATTGTTTAGTGCAGACAAATTGTGTGGCTTTAAAAGTTGGATCGAACCTTATGTTTCACCCCATCCGGGATATTACTTTCAGCAACTGCGTCGTAACTCATTCTTCCCGGGCTATTGGTCTTTATTCAACCAAAGGCTCTATGGTGGAAAATATCAGTTTCAGTAATATTGTGGCTAAAACAAATGCACCTCTTGTCATTAACAGGCCTATTCATTTAAGTGTATGGAATAAGTCCATGCATGAGTGGGAGCCACCTCAGCCTAGTGCTATGAGAAATATTACCATCAGCAACTTTACAGCCGAAACCGATGGACGTATTCTGATGACAGCAGAAGATGGTTGCACGATGGAAAATATTACATTGCGGGATATTAAACTTCAATATCCAAGAATTGAGGATCCGAAGCCGATTGCGCCCGGACATGCAAGTCATCAGGGCTCCCCTAAGCACCCCGAAGCCCGTGGAGCACGTGCGGCGATTGTAGCTGATAATATATCTGAATTGATCATAGATGGTTTAAGTGTTGGATGGCCCGCAGATACGGTGCCTGAAGAATGGTTAATCACTGAAAGAATTGAAAATGGCACCGATCGCAGGTTTACTCCGGAAAATTATGATTATGAAACACCACGTCAGACAGAAATGCATGTGTTCTGGGGGAGAAATATCGATAAGGGATATGTGTTTGCCCCTTATGCTCTTGCTTCATCTGCTGACAAAAAAGATTTTATGATTATTGATTCTGATTTCAATATCAGAAAATAATAGTGCTTAACGATATGGCTCTTCTTTCTTCTTTCTTCTGCTTAAAGGAGGTTGATTGATTTATCAGAAAATGGCAGAACTAATTATTCACAAAATATAATTTTATTATGCGTCAGTTATATTTCATTTTGTTATTGCCTTTTTTAATGAGTACATGTAAGCAGGATGCTTCGGATTATTTTAATATTGTTGATTATGGAGCCAAAGGTGACAGTTCAACCATAAATACCGCTGCTATACAAAAAGCCATTGATGATGCCAATCAGGCAGGAGGGGGTAAGGTTGTTGTGCCCCCGGGTAAGTATATTTCAGGTACTATTTTTTTGAAAGATAATGTGACGTTTGAGGTTCGTTCCGGAGCAACTATTTTAGGCTCTCCTGATCTTGAAGATTATTACGAGCATAAATGGGGGCATAATAAGGATCGTCAGCCTTACCATCTTATTTTATGCCTGGATGCTGAGAATATTGAAATATCCGGTGGGGGAACCATTGATGGAAATGGCCCTGCTTTTTGGAAATCTTTTGATCAGGATACGCTTCCGGGCTGGATTATGGCGAAGGAATTAAAAATTAGCCCTATGCTTGAAGTGGAGGGATGCAAGGATGTTCGTATTAAGGATGTTACGTTGAAAACTGGTGGTGGATGGACAGTACATCTTTTCAATAGTGAAAGGCTACGGGTGGAAGGAGTACGCGTTATTAATAATGTGTATTCCCCCAATGGAGATGGAATTGATATATCAGGGTGTGAAGATGTCATTATCAGTGATTGTCATATTAAAACCTGTGATGATGCTATTTGTTTAAAGACAATGGTGGATTCAAAAGAATGCAAGCGGGTGACCGTCACAAATTGTGTTATTGAGTGTCTTTGTGCTGCATTAAAAATTGGGAACGAATCTTTCAGGGATATCAGCCAGGTGACGTTTAGTAATAATGTTATTTACAAATCTTCCAGGGCCTTTGCTATTTATGCGGAAAGTGCAGGGACTGTCAGTGATGTATTGGTTGATAATATTGTTTGTGATACTAAAGCTCCTTTGCTTTATAACCGCCCCATTCATTTAAGTTTATATTTACCGGAGCCTGGACATGGCGGCAGGACAGGAGACTGGATGTATCAGGATCAGGAACAATGGGATTATGATGGACGCGAGCCTAAAATGGAAAATATCACGATCTCTAATTTTCATTGTAAAACCGAGGGTAGAATATTAATCACCGCTGAGGATGGCAGAGCAATCAAGAACCTGACCCTGGATAATATTGTTATGACTTATCCCTGGGTCGAAAATCCGGTTCCGCATGTTGATGAGGTGAAAAGTTCGCAGTTTAATCCTGTTAAAAGAGAAGCCAAAATTGCTACAGCGGCAGTGGTGCTGGAGAATATTGAAAATCTCCACTTAAATAACCTGATCATTAACTGGCCGCAAGCCGATACTGTTCCTGCTGACTGGCAATTTGAAAAGAAAATCGCTAACGGAACTTTAAAAGGTTTTTATCCGGAATATAAAGAAGCAGTTGAGGTGCCTTTTAATGCGATTTATGGGCGTGGATTGAAAGGGGGAGTGATTAATGCTCCTGGTGTAAAAGGCTCATCTGACAGGGTACGCGCTTTTGATATCTTGAATTCTACTGTGGAAATAAACTAAAATCCAAATTGAGCGATTCCGCTCAATCGATTTTATTTCCATTTATTATATTGTCCATAAATGCTCATTTGCTTCGTATAACGCAGTAAATGAGCGTTTTTATTAATGTCATATATTTAGTAATGGGCAGTTGATCAAAAAAAGTTAGAGGGGGTGGTTTTGGGTAAATATTCATTATTTTTGCATCAGATTTTATTACTTATATGGAAACCTTAACGATTAATACAAATATTGGGACCTCTCAACTGTTATTAGGCGAAAAACTCAGCAGGCTATCTCATTATTTGCCGGATCATGTTAATATTGTTATTGTTACCGATCAGCAGATTTATGATCTTTATAAGGATCAATTCCCGGTAAATGTTCCTGTAGCTGTTATAGGCATGGGCGAAAGAAATAAAACCCTTCAGACTGCTGAACAATTGTATGAGCGGTTTGTGGCATTTAACCTGGACAGGTCTTCGTTTGTTGTAGGAATTGGCGGGGGAATTGTTTGTGATGTTACCGGATTTGTTGCATCTACTTATATGCGTGGACTGCGGTTTGGTTTTGTGTCTTCAACTTTGCTTGCCCAGGTGGATGCCAGTATTGGAGGGAAGAATGGTGTTAATTTTCAGGGGTACAAGAATATGATTGGTGTATTTAATCAGCCAGCATTTGTAATTCTTGATTTTGACTTGCTTAAAACATTACCTGAAGAAGAATATATTGCTGCATATGCTGAGATCATCAAGCATGCTGCTATCAGGAATAAAAATATGTTTGAATTTTTGGAGCATCATTATGAAAAGGCGCTTTCTCATGATAAGGATGTGATCCATCGAATGGTACGGGACTCGCTTGAGATTAAATCAGATGTTGTGCAACATGATGAGAAAGAGAAAGGGTTAAGGCGTATATTAAATTTTGGACATACAGTTGGGCATGCCATTGAGAAAAATCAGCGCATGATACATGGGCAGGCTGTGGCTGTTGGGATGATCCTTGCTGGCCGCCTTTCCGTCAAAAAAGGTTTCCTGGAAGAAGACGCTTTTTTGAGGTTGGAACGATTAATTCATCATTTTAATTTACCTGTTAAAACTGATCTTGACCGTGATGTAATTATTCAAAGTTTGGTGAAGGATAAAAAGCGAGAGGGTGATGTTATTCATTTTGTTCTTTTGAAAGGACTGGGTAATGCTGTTGTTGAGCCTATTCCGGTTGAAGAACTAAAACTTTTGATCCATGATTTGTGTTAGTCTTGCCAATATTACTTATGAAACATGCATTGAGGTGCTGCGAAACGAACCTTTTGCCGAGATACGTATTGATCAGTTGATGCTTGATGACGAACAGTTGATTGATGTTTTTGATAAGCCTGTGAGATTAATTGCTACGTGCCGGCAGGGTAAATATAGCGATCAGGAGCGGTTGTCTTTGTTAAAAAAGGCTATTGAGGCCGGAGCTGATTATGTCGATGTTGAAATTGAAGCAGAGCAGTCTTATATGATGGAATTGATTGATCATGCAAGGGTTAATCACTGCAAGGTGATTGTGTCTTATCATAATTTCGAATTAACGCCATCTATGCAGGAGTTAAATGAAATTACTGCTATGTGTTTCGATCATGGTGCTGATATTGCCAAAATTGTGACCACTATTAATGATGTTAAAGACCGGGCAAGGATATTTGGCCTTTATAATGATTTTGATCATTTGGTTGCTTTTGGAATGGGGGAAATGGGTAAGTTAACGCGTGTTGTTTCACTGGAACTGGGGGCGCCATACACATATGCTTCTTTGCCTGGCGGAAATGTTGTGGCGCCGGGACAAATGGATAAAGAGGTGCTAAAGGAAAAGATCGGGCTGCTACAGTTTAATGATTAAAGGTTTTTAGATTAATTTTATCTGACATGAATAGTTTTGGACGTGATTTTAGGGTAAGTATTTATGGTGAATCGCATGGTTCCGGCCTGGGCATTTTGATTGATGGTTGCCCTGCCGGGGTGCCTTTTGATGTGGCTGATATGGAACCTGATTTGGCTCGCCGCCGGAGTGGAGCGAAAGGGACAACACCTCGTAAAGAATCAGATATCCCTATAATAAGAAACGGTGTTTTTAATGGTTACACCACAGGGGCACCCATTCATATTATGTTTGAGAATGCCAATACCCGATCAGGGGATTATTCCATGTTTCGCGACATACCAAGGCCGGGGCATGCTGATTTTGTTGCGCAAAAAAAATATGGAGGCTTTGAAGATTACCGCGGGGGCGGTCATTTTTCAGGACGGATTACTGCCGGTATTGTTGCGGCAGGGGCTTTAGCAAAGAAGATTCTGGCTCCTGCAGGGATTGAAGCAAAATTGATTGAAGCCGGGGGGCAAAAAGACATACAAAAAGCCATTGAGAAAGCGATTCAGGATGAGGATTCTATTGGAGGAATTATTGAGTGTCGTGTAAATAATATGCCTATTGGTATTGGTGAGCCTTTTTTTGATTCAGTAGAGTCTTATATTGCTCACATGATTTTTGCTGTCCCCGCCACTAAAGGAATCGAATTTGGCGCTGGTTTTGATGCGGCTAAAATGAAAGGCAGTGAGCATAATGACTGGTATGTAGAGAGGGATGGTAAAACAGAAACCAATCATGCGGCTGGCGTTAATGGTGGTATTTCCAATGGCAATGATATTTTTTTCCGGGTACCGGTTAAACCAACTTCGAGTACGCATCAGAAACAAAAGACCCTTAATTTTAAGACCAATGAGATCATTGATTTTGAGGTTGAAG
Source organism: uncultured Bacteroidales bacterium (assembly GCA_964606415.1). Classification (GTDB taxonomy): domain Bacteria; phylum Bacteroidota; class Bacteroidia; order Bacteroidales; family JBBRXJ01; genus CAZSGN01. The sequence continues at coordinate 1,048 of CAZSGN010000027.1, read as the reverse complement.
GCCGTCATGATACATGTATCGCGCTTAGAATTCCTGTCGTTATTGAGGCTGTGACTGCTATTGCCCTGGCTGATCTGGCTATGATGCAACAGTTGATACCCCGGATTTGGAAATCTTAATGTAAGCCTTTTTGTTGAAGGAATTCACCAAAAAGCTGATCTGAGCCATTAATATGACGAATAAGCCAGTCACGTAAAAAATTAGTGATTTCGATACTTATAATGAGTTGGTCGTTAATAAAGCGCTCATAGTAATCATTAATCTGGTTGATAAATTCTTGATGTTCTTTTTTGTGCCCAACCATTCCGTCAAAATGATATAGTGTCATCAAGTTTTCTTCTGTTTGAAAATGATAAACAGTATAGTCCTTCAGCCCTTTGATGAGCTTACTCATATTTTCTTTTTTTGGTTTGGTGGTCAGATTGACGTAAAACTCATTAATCATTTTGACCAGATTTTGATGTTGTTCATCAATCTTACTGATTCCGACATTGTACTGCGGGTTCCATGAAAAATAATTCATAACAGATTATTTTAGAGGGTTTAATTTGGTTACGATTAATCATGGGAAAAGGTTTCAGAAAAAGCAAATCAATGCAATATGCATTGATTTGCTTTTAATTCTACTTTGATAGATTAGAATTAAATCACTGGTGTCCGATAAAATCTATAAGATTTCTCCTTTTGGTCGAAAATGACGGGTTATTTATGGCTTTTGATCGGGGAGGGGCTTGGTGGCGGCGAAGGCGCACCAAGCCTCTCCCTGATCATATAACTGCCTGTCATTCTGAACGTAGTGAAGAATCTGATTTTAATATTATCAACGAAACTTTTTTATCGGACACTAATGGTTTTTTTAAAAGGTATTAGCAGGTAAATAGTTTATTCGAATAATAAAAATACTTGTTTATTGTAAGTTCATCGAGCATATTTTATGCAAAAAAAAAGAGTTACAACTTAAAACTGTTGTAACTCTTTGATTATCAAGTGGGCACTGCTGGATTCGAACCAGCGACCCCCTGCTTGTAAGGCAGGTGCTCTGAACCAA
>CAZSGN010000026.1:0-16593 GCA_964606415.1 uncultured Bacteroidales bacterium | reverse complement strand
GGAATATAAGGAATTAACCATTTATAAATTTTCGACTTGTTAAGTAGATATGGATAGTGAGTTTATTAAGTCAACATTATTAATGTTGACACTGCTTAACCCGTTTCTTTTGTTCATATATCTTCTTGATATTATCAGAAATTACACCGAGAAGGATTTTAAGCATGTTTTGATCCGGGCAGGATTAATTAGTTTTGTTATATTCCTGCTTTTTTCTATTGTTGGCGAACAGATATTCACCCGGGTATTCCAGGCACGATATGCTTCTTTTCAGATATTCGGTGGGATGGTTTTTTTAAGTGTTGGTTTTCGCCTGGTTTTTCAGGGAAATTCTGCCTTTCGCGCCCTAAAAGGCTCTCCCCAGCATATTGCGGGGGCTATTGCTATGCCTATTATGGTTGGGCCGGCAACGGTTAGTGCTTCAATCCTTGCAGGGGAAAAGCTGAACATTTTGCTTGCAGCATTCTCTATCTTCCTGGCCATTTCTGTTTCTGTCCTGGTGATGATTCTATTAAAGCATCTTCATGATTATGTACAGCCAAGAAAAGAACGTTTAGTTGAAAGATATGTCGAAATCATGGGGCGGATAACCGCTTTATTTGTAGGTACTTTTTCAATTGATATGATCATGAAAGGGCTTTATGCCTGGATCAATCAGTTTTGAACAGAAAATAACTTTTAATTCTGCTTAAAAAATCATTACGAAACAGGGTTATTTCACAGATAGATCCAGAATCGCTTTGGCGTAATTATCCCAGGACATATCTTTTGATGTTTTTGTGATATTTTCTTCTTTAATTGGGTTATTGAGTGACTCAAGCATGACCTCTGCCATAGAATCAATATCTCCCGCGTTGGCCAGGTATCCGTTATAACCATTGTTGATCGTTTCAGGAAAATGACCAACGGAAGTTGCGAGTATGGGTAATTTAAAATTATATGCTATTGATTCAACACCTGAGGGAGTGGCGGTTAAATAAAAAAGTAAAATACTGTCACTGACCTGGAAATATTTGTGGACATCTTCATTAGGCACAAAATCATTAACGACTGTGACAAAATCTTCAATTCCGTATTTTTTAATAAGGTCCAGGGGACGATAATCTTTTTCATCGTCACTTTTTTTAAGAACCAGCTTCTTTGCAAGATTAAAAAGCGATTGTTTTATGCGGGTGGATAATTTTTTGTTGTCAAGCGTATGCCAGAAAGATTCACCAACAATCAGTAAGGAGACATCTTTTCTGGATTCAAGAACTTTATTAAAGGCCTGGATTGCATGATGGAGCCCTTTGTACTTTCTGATAAAGCCAAAGAAAAGGAAAACGTTATCCTTTAGATGAAGGGCTTTTTTTTGAGCAGTTATGTCAAAGTCCGGATCTGGTGCAAACATATTGTAGACCGGATGGAACAATTTTATAATGCTTGATTCATCAGGATTACCGCTTCTGCCAGAAGAGACAATTTTAAAAGACCGTTTTGGTAATAAGGTCTTTAGTTCATTAGCTGTTTTTAATGAATGGACAATATAGTTGTCCGCATGTTTAATTCCTCTTTTGGTTAATTTGTCATCAATCTTACTCCCTTCTTTCTGGATAACAAAGTGAAGATCAAATAATACCTCAATGTTTGTTTTTTTTAGTTTGCGGGCAATATAACCCATTGGAATACCCTGGATTGATATAGCCCATTGGAAAATAACCATTTCTGGCTTGATTTTTTTGATTAACTGGTATGTTTGTTGCCATGAATAAGGTTTGTTATAGTTGGTCATGTAGTGGACCTGAATATTTGTGCCTTCCATGAGATCACTTTTGCTTTTTCTGTCTATGAAATCACGTGGAATGATGGCCGGATATTGCTGTGTCCAGGATATAATATGAACTTCAGTATCTTCGATTTTGTCCAGGGCTTTTGCTAATGATGTGTTGTAATTGGCTATGCCTCCTTTGAATTTTGGGCCAGGGCCAAAACAGACGATCTTTCTCATATGTATTTTCGTTTAAATTGCTGGATGGGGATTATTAATTGACAGACTTGAGGCAATGAATTATAATTCCCCCTGGTTTTTAATCCTTTGTACGGCTACATCATAAACTCTGCGCATTCCTTCTTCAATGGATATTTTGGGTTTCCACCCAAACTTTTCATGTACCAGGGACATATCCGAATATCTGGAATGGACCCCAACAGGCTTATCTAGCAGGGGTTTGATCTCAGGTTTATATCCTGCAAAGCTGGTAAACAGATCAATAAGCTCAAGGAATGATGTTAAATGTCCCGAACCAATGTTATATGCTGATCCATCTTTTACTTCATCCATTAAAATAAAGATAAAATCAAGGATGTCATCAATATGGACAAAGTCACGGCCTTGTTTACCACTTCCCCATACCTCGAAAGGATCTTCTTTGGCGGCAGCTCTGGCGGCAATGGCGGGTACGGGATAGCTTAAGTCCTGGTCTTCCCCGTAGCCGCTGAAAGGACGAATGCAAACAACAGGAACGTTATAATGATTTGCTGCAATCTGGGCCAGGAATTCCCCGGTGAGCTTGGACCATCCGTAGGTCATGTCCGGTGTGCCTAAATTACTCTCGAAATCAATGTCTCCTTCTTTGAGTGCTACTGCATGTGTGGTAGATTGAAGGTTTATTGGGTAAGCAGCGCTGGAACTGGGATACAATACCCGCCCGGGCTTACTTTGACAAATCCAGTAGAAAAATTCGGCATCAATAGATAGATCAAGGGCTACCTGCATGGGGTTGCCTTCAATTTTGGCCCGTCCGCCAACAATAGCTGCAAAATGGAAGACGTCTGAAAATCCATCAAATTTTAATCCATAGGTTTCTTGCAGATATCGGGGATTTTCTCTTAGGTGAAAGAGTAAATCGCGAAAGTCGCCTTTCCAGAATAATAATCGTTCATCTGAACCGATAACCTCCAGATCTTTGTGGAATTTTGATTCAAATGATGCTAACCAGGTTGAGGGATGTGTTCCTATAGACAAATCATCAACCATGAATATCCTGTCTTTAGTCGTATTATATAATCGTTGAACCATGTTTCGGCCGACAAAACCACATGCACCAGTTACTAAATGAAATCTCATGAAATTTTATTTTGGTTTTTATAATTCTTGTTCAATAATATACTCATTTCTGTGGGATGAACTTCTGGAGACCAGCTCCCCGAGAAAACCCGAGAGAAATAGTTGGGTGCCTATAATCATTGCAGTTAATGATATATAAAAAAGTGGATTATCCGCAACAAGCCTGATCTTTTCGTTCATGAATTGAAGGGAGTAAATCTTATGGATGCCCATGCCCAGTGCAAGTAGGAAGCCAACTAAAAACATCAGCGTTCCTAATGTGCCGAAAAAATGCATGGGGCGTTTACCAAATTTCGATATAAATAGAATGGTCATTAAGTCCAGGAAACCATTAATGAAACGCTCAAAACCAAATTTGGTTACGCCATATTTTCTTTTCTGATGTTGAACAACTTTTTCCCCGATTTTTTGAAACCCGGCTTTTTTTGCCAGGACAGGGATGTACCGGTGCATTTCCCCGAATATTTCTATGTTTTTAACAACTTTATTCCGGTAAGCTTTTAACCCGCAATTAAAATCATGGAGTTGAATACCGGTGAATTTACGGGCGGTTGCATTAAATAATTTACTGGGAATGGTTTTTGATACCGGGTCGTAGCGCTTTTTTTTCCATCCGGATATCAGATCGTATTGATCCTCCATAATCATCCTGTATAATTCCGGGATTTCTTCGGGACTGTCCTGTAAATCAGCATCCATTGTTACGACAACGTCTCCTTTGGCTGATTGAAAACCAGTATGCAAAGCGGCTGATTTGCCATAGTTCCGCCGGAATTTAATGGCCCGGAGTTCAGTATATTGTTCTGTTAGTTGTTCAATAACATTCCATGACCGGTCTGTACTACCGTCATCAACCATGATGATCTCATAGCTGAATTGATGACTTTTCATAATTTGATTGATCCACCGGGTTAATTCTCCAATGGAATCTTCTTCATTAAAAAGGGGGATGACAACAGTAATATCCATAATAAAACAGGCTAATGATCAACAAATATAGAAGTTTTTTGCAAAAAAAAATGATCTTATTTCTAAATGTTATTGGAAAACAAAAAAAACCTTCTATTTTTGCATCAACCGGGTAAGTCCTGCACGGCCAGCTCCTGCTTAATCCCCCCAGGTCCGGAAGGAAGCAAGGGTAGGCGGTTGAGCGGCGCGATGCAGGTAGCTTATCCGGCTTTTTAATCAAAAAGAATGGATATTTAGATAATAAGCTTCTTTATTTTTTTTTAGATAGCGATAAAAAGAAATTGAAAGTTATTTTGGATTTCGAAAATTGTTTTATATTTGCAACAAGAACAAAACTTTGTTATGAAACATTTGTTGAACATAGTATTAGTAGTGGTTAGCGTGGTCGTCTCGTTGAGATGAGGATGGTGAACTGCAATGATACTATGTATTGGAAACCATTCTCATTAAAAAGAATGGTTTTTTTGTTTTTATATGCCAAAGGATTTTATTAAAGTTTACTAAAGACAGGATAGATGAAGAATACCTTAAGAAGCTTAACTACTACCGGGGGACGCAGAATGGCCGGCGCTCGTTCATTATGGCGTGCAGCAGGAATGAAAGAGGACCAGATTGGCAAACCTGTTATTGCTATTGCGAACTCTTTTACGCAATTTGTTCCGGGACATACCCATTTGCACCAAATTGGGCAGGATGTTAAAAAGATGATTGAAGCTAAAGGTTGGTACGCAGCTGAATTTAACACCATAGCTGTTGATGATGGAATTGCTATGGGGCATCAGGGAATGTTGTATTCCTTACCTTCCCGGGATTTAATTGCCGACAGCATCGAATATATGACAAATGCACATTGTGCGGATGCTTTAATTTGTATTAGCAATTGCGATAAAATTACCCCGGGTATGATGATGGCGGCTATGCGCCTGAATATTCCAACTGTTTTTGTCTCCGGCGGACCAATGGAAGCAGGTAATGTCGGTGATAAGAAATATGACCTTGTTGATGCGATGGTCATGGCTGCTGATGATCAGGTGTCTGAAGCTGAGATTGAAAAAGTCGAACAAGCCGCATGTCCAAGTTGTGGTTCGTGTTCCGGAATGTTTACTGCCAATTCGATGAATTGTTTAAATGAGGCGCTTGGACTGGCTTTGCCAGGTAATGGAACAGTTTTGGCTACGCACGAGAATCGCCTAAAGCTTTTTAAAAAGGCTGCTGATACAATTGTTGACATTACTAAAAAATATTATTTCGAGGGGGATGATCGTGTGCTGCCAAGGAATATTGGTACTAAAAATGCTTTTATGAATGCAATGACCCTGGATATAGCAATGGGGGGGTCAACCAATACTGTTTTGCATTTGCTGGCGATTGCCAATGAAGCTGAAGTTGATTTTAAAATGACTGATATTGATCATCTCTCACGGCATGTTCCTGTGCTTTGCAAGGTTGCCCCAAGTTCTCAATATCATCTCGAGGATGTTAGCCGTGCTGGAGGTATTATGAGTATTCTTGGAGAACTTGATCGTGCTGGTTTGATTGATACTGGTGTTAGCCGGATTGATGGTCAGCTGAAACAAACACTCGATCATTATGATATTATGAGAGATACAGCAGTAAAGGATGCTTTTGATTTAGCTTATGGATCTCCTGGCATGACAGAAAGAAATTTGAAAATGGGATCACAGAATAAACAATATAAAGATATTGATAAGGACAGGGAAAAAGGTTGTATCAGGAATAAAGATAATTGCTATTTTCCGGATGGAGGCTTGGCTATTTTGTTTGGGAATATTGCCGAAGATGGCTGTGTTGTTAAATCTGCCGGGGTTGATGAGTCGATATTAAAGTTTGAAGGAACGGCCCGGGTATTCCAGTCCCAGGAAAGAGCAATTGAAGGTATTTTAAATGGTGATGTCCAGGCTGGTGATGTTGTGTTGATTACTTATGAAGGACCTAAGGGTGGCCCGGGTATGCAGGAGATGTTATATCCGACTTCTTATATTAAGTCAAGACATTTAGGGAAAGCTTGTGCACTTGTAACTGATGGGAGGTTCTCCGGTGGAACTTCCGGCTTGTCAATCGGGCACGTATCGCCCGAGGCAGCAGCCGGCGGTGCCATCGGGTTAGTGGAAGATGGTGATAAGATTGCCATTGATATCCCAAACCGTAAGATTAATGTTTTAATTGATCAGGCAGAACTTGATCAACGTAGAAATAATGAATTACAAAAAGGATCGATGGCTTTTAAGCCTGATCGTGAAAGGAAAGTGTCTAAGGCATTAAAGTTTTATGCCAGCAATGTTTCTTCAGCGGACAAAGGGGCTGTACGTTTAATTGATTGAGTATTCTCTAATAATTTAAATTCTTATTGAAATGGCACAAACCATTCTTGAAAAGTACGAAGCTTATAAAAAAGATAAAAAACCGGTAAAGGTAAAAGGTTCTGAGGCAGTTTTGTTAAGCTTGCTTGAAGAAGATATATCTGTTATTTTTGGTTATCCGGGGGGCAAAATCATGCCTATTTATGATGAAATGATGAATTTTAATGATCGTTTCAGGCATATTCTCGCACGGCATGAGCAAGGCGCTGCTCATGCTGCAGAGGCATATTCCCGTGTAACAGACCGGGTTGGTGTTTGTTTTGCTACATCCGGGCCTGGTGCAACAAACCTCGTAACTGGCCTGGCAAATGCAAATATGGATTCGATCCCTCTTGTTGCTGTAACAGCTCAGGTTGCTTATGGGGATCTTGGAAGTGACGCATTCCAGGAAACTGATGTAGTAGGTGTTACAATGCCTATAACCAAATGGAATTATCAGATTACTAAGGCTGAAGATATTCCTGCTGCTTTTGCAAAGGCTTTTTATATCGCTAATACAGGAAGGAAAGGCCCTGTATTGCTTGATATAACTATTGATGCTCAAAAACAGGATGTTGAATTCAGCTATGAACTTTTTCCACATATTAGAAGTTATAAGCCTTATCCCGAGTTACAGATTAACCAGGTGGAGGCTGCTGCTAAGTTGATCAATGAGGCGAAGAAGCCTTTAATTCTTGCCGGACATGGGGTGCTGAATTCTAAAGCAGAAAAAGAATTGCTTACCCTGGCGGAAAAAGCAGGTATCCCCGTAGCATGTACGCTTCTGGGTATTTCTTCTATTCCTCAGGATAATCCTTTGTATGTCGGTATGTTGGGGATGCATGGGAATTATGGACCCAATATTAAAACCAATGAAGCTGATTTGTTGATAGCGATAGGTATGCGCTTTGATGACCGTGTGACTGGACGGTTGTCTGATTATGGCTCTAAGGCCAAAGTAGTGCATATTGAAATTGATGCTGCTGAACTGGATAAAATTGTTCAGGCTTCGGTGCCGGTTAATTCTGATGCCAAGAGTGCTTTAAATGCGATATTGCCCCTAATTAATGATAATAAGCATGATGAGTGGCTGGAAGAATTCCGGAAATGTGAAAAAATTGAATATGATAAAGTGATCGCACGTGATATCCATCCAAAAGAAGGTGGTATCAGGATGGGGGAAGTTGTTCATATTGTTTCTGAGGTGACAAAAGGAAAAGCAATAGTTGTTTCTGATGTTGGACAACATCAGATGGCTGCAGCAAGGTATTATAAATATCTCGAACCTAATTCACAGGTGACATCCGGAGGTTTAGGTACGATGGGGTATGGTTTACCTGCTGCTATGGGAGCTAAATTTGCCCGCCCCGACCGGCCTGTTGTTTTGTTTGTGGGTGATGGCGGTTTTCAGATGACAATCCAGGAATTAGGAACTGTTATGGAACATGAGCTGCCTGTGAAAATTGTGATTTTTAATAATCATTTTCTTGGTATGGTTCGTCAATGGCAGGATATGTTTTTCGACAAGAGATATGCATCTACTGATATGGTGAGTCCTGATTTTGTTGGTGTGGCTAAGGCATATGGCATTCAAGGAAAGCATGTCAATGAGCGTAATGAAATTCAGGGTGCCATTGATGAGATGTTTGCGCATGAAGGCCCTTATTTGCTTGAAGTTAATACCGAAAAAGAGGCCAATATTTTACCTATGGTGCCTCCTGGAGCTTCGGTTGCTGAAATCAGGCTTGAATAACCGTAGCGCTTTTGTTATGATTTTTAAATCATTATGTTAACTTTGTCAAATTTTAAATGCAAAATAAAATGAAAGAGCAGGAATATACCATAACCGTATTTACCGAAAATTATGTCGGTTTGCTCAATAGGATCACGATTATTTTTACACGTCGTCATATTAATATTGAAAGTCTGACTGTTTCTTCTTCCGAAATTCCAGGTATTCACCGGTTCACGATCGTGGTAAATATCCAGGAACAAATGGTGAAGAAAGTTGTTAAACAAATCAACAAGCAGGTGGAGGTTTTAAGAGCTAGTTATTATTTGAATGATCAGGTGATTTTTCAGGAAATAGCTTTGTATAAAGTGCCTACGGAAGCTTTGGCGCATGGAGATGATGTTGAGCAAATTATTAGACGTAATAATGCACGGATTTTAGCTGTGGAGCCTGAATATGTGGTTATTGAAAAAACCGGGCATAAAGAAGAAACCCATGAGTTGTTCAAGCAATTGGAACCATTTGGTATTCTCCAGTTTGTTCGTTCAGGAAGGGTTGCTATAACCAAGCATATTAAAGAATTGTCAAGTTATTTGAAAGAACTGGATGAAGTTAAATCTTATTCAGTGATCAAAAATTAATTGTTAATTATTAAAATAAATCAAAAGAAAAATGGCACAAATTAATTTTGGTGGAGTTACAGAAAACGTTGTAACCCGGGAAGAATTTCCTGTAGAAAAAGCAAAGGATATATTGAAAGATGAAACGATAGCTGTTATTGGCTATGGTGTTCAGGGGCCTGCTCAGTCTCTTAATATGAAGGATAATGGTTTTGATGTAATCATTGGTCAGGCGCCTGAATTTGAGGATGACTGGAATAAGGCTGTTAAAGATGGCTGGGTTCCGGGAGAAACACTTTTTCCTGTTGCTGAAGCTGTTCAAAAAGCTACGATTATTCAGGTTCTTGTTTCTGATGCAGCTCAAATGGCTATATGGCCTACAATTAAAGAAAATCTTAATGAAGGTGATGCCCTTTATTTCTCTCATGGGTTTTCTATTACTTATAAGGAGCAAACTGGTGTGATTCCTCCGGAAAATATTGATGTGATCTTAGTTGCTCCTAAAGGATCAGGAACAAGTGTGCGTCAAAATTTTCTTGATGGTACTGGGATTAATTCCAGTTATGCAATTCATCAGGATTATACCGGACGTGCAGAACAAAGAACGCTGGCTGTTGGTATTGCTATTGGTTCTGGGTATCTTTTCCCGACTACTTTTGAAAAAGAAGTTTTTTCTGATTTGACTGGTGAACGTGGTGTCCTGATGGGAGCATTAGCTGGGGTAATGGATGCTCAGTATAATGTCTTGCGCGAAAATGGCCATAGCCCAAGTGAGGCTTTTAATGAAACAGTAGAGGAATTAACACAAAGTTTAATCCGGTTGGTTGATCAAAAAGGGATGGATTGGATGTATGGCAATTGCAGTGCTACGGCTCAACGTGGTGCTTTGGATTGGAGACCTAAGTTCAGAGATGCAACGGCTCCTGTTTTTGAAGAATTGTATAACAGGGTTAAGAACGGGGAAGAAACCAAGCGTGTACTTGAAACAACAAGTGGCCCAGGATATCGCGAAAAGTTAGAGGTAGAGCTTAAAGAATTAAGAGAGAGCGAAATTTGGCAGGCTGGCGCTGCTGTTCGAGAGCTAAGACCTAAAAAATAAGTTGTTTTGTGATTATAAAAAGGGGATGCTGCATGGCAATCCCCTTTTTTTTTGATTATATTTCTTTATAGTAGCGTCCGACTAAATGTCGTTTAACGGATTAAAAGGTTTATCAAAATATTTTAAAGCAGATACAAATGAAATCATTCAAGTATAGACTCAATGGCAGGCTGCCTAAAATAGGCATACGACCAATGGTTGATGGCAGAAGAAATGGACAACGCGAAGCGGTTGAACCCAAAACAATGATATTGGCAAAAGCGGTAAGCGATTTAATTGAAAGTAAACTCAGGCATGCCAACGGGCAAAAGGTTGAATGCATTATGCCGGAAACCGGCATTGGTGGAGGAGCAGAAGCTGCTCGGTGCGCTGACCTGTTTGCTGCGGAGAATGTTGGAGCTACCATTAATGTAGCCTCTACCTGGTGTTACGGGGCGGAATCTATTGATATGGATCCATTGATTCCGAAGGCTATATGGGGATTTAACGGAAGCGAAAGAACGGGAGCTGTTTATCTCGCCGGAGCTGTAGGTGCTTCGGAACAAAAAGGATTACCGGTATTTAAAATATATAGCAGAAATGTATAGGATGCCGATGACAACAGCATTCCGGAAGATGTATGCGAAGAGTTATTGCGTTTTACTTGCGCAGCCCTGGTTGTTGCCTCGCTAAGAGGTAAATCTTACCTTTCCATGGGCGGGGTTTTTATGGGCATTGGCGGTTCTATTATCGATACCGGCTTTTTTCAAAAATATTTGGGCATGCGCAACGAATCAATCGACATGGTGTAGTTTGTCAGAAGAATGGATAGAAATATCTATGACCAAAAAGAGTTTGAATTGGCGTTAAAATGGGTTAAGGAAAATTGCAATGAAATGGAAGACCCTAATCCTGCAAGGAAACAAAGAAGTAGGGGAGAGAAGGATCAGGATTGGGAAACATGTGTTAAAATGACGCTCATCGCCAGGGATATGATGATTGGCAATCCCAAACTTGAACAAATGGGCTATAAAGAGGAAGCGGAAGGGAAAAAATGCCATTGCCGCAGGATTTTAGGGGCAACGCCAGTGGACGGATCACCTGCCTAACGGCGATTTTATGGAGGCAATTCTAAATTCCTCGTTTGAAATGATAGTGTAAATGCTGTTTCTATGTTATTTGGTCATCTGTTAACCGGAACTGCTCAATTATTTGCTGATGTTCGTACTTTTTGGAGTAAAGAAGCGATTAAGAGGGTTACGGGTAAAGAATTAGAAGGCAGGGGCAGCGAAGGATTTATCTATTTGTCCAACTCAGGTTCGGCGGCGCTCGATGGCACAGGTCAACAAACCATTAATTCCAAGCCAGTGATCAAGCCTGCATATACGATTTCAGGCAAAGATGTGAAGGCGTGCATGGAGAATACGAAATGGGGACCTTCTAAGCTTCTGCTTTCCGTGGAGGTGGTTTTTCTTCTGCTTATATTACACAGGGAGGCATGCCCCTCACTATGGTAAGATTAAATTTAATAGAGCACATCGGTCCTGTTTTACAAATTGCAGAAGGTTATTCCATTGAGTTGCCGGAGGATGTGGATCAAATTATCGTTGAAAGAACCGATCCTGCCTGGCCAAGAACTTATTTTGTTCCTAGCCTCAAAAAAACAGGCGCTTTTAAAGAGGTATATACCGTAATGAAAAAATGGGCTTCAAATCATTGTTCCATTTGTTATGGTCATATAGGGGCAGATCTTATTACGTTGGCTTCAATGTTGCGCATTCCGGTTTCCATGCATAATATTGACGAAGAAAAAATAATGCGACCCAGCTATTGGGACACTTACGGTACAACCTATCTGGAAGTGGCAGATATTGAAGCGTGTGAAAGATTGGGTCCTTTATATGGTTAAGCTGTTTTGAATCTTATTTTTTTAGTTTCTGTTCACCTGATTTGGAGTAAGTTCGCTCTTCAATAAACAAGAAGGATTATGCAAATTATTCAACGATAAATAGTTTACTTACGGTTTCATTTCCTGTTGTTAATATCATAAAATACACTCCGGACTTATAGTTTGAGAGATCAATGACTTCTCTGATATCTGCCTGATTTGTCAATTCATGTCTATAGATGATCATTCCTGTTAAGCTTGCTATCTCCAGTGATACATCGTCCATGTCGGGGTTGCTTATTTGTAAACAAATATTATCATCAGCAGGATTAGGGTATAAGATGTATTCTATTTCGTTCTTTTTTCTGTTATTGGATTCATTATTAGGTATAAAAACTGCTGTGTCCGGTTGTTGTTCATACCAGGCGATTTTATCATCGCCATACGAAGCGGAAACAATGTCCAGATCGCCATCATTGTCTATATCAGCTACACAAACATCATAAGCATTGATGGCATCGGTTGTAATGATATGGTTGGTAAAATCCTGGCTTCCATCGTTTTCATACCAGGCTACCTTATTGTCTTTATATGAGGCGGAAACCACGTCTATATAGCCATCTTCATTTATGTCAATGGCATAAACCGAACTGGCTCCATTCGCCAACCCGTAAACCGAATGTTCGGTAAAATTTTGTTTCCCGTCATTTTCATACCAGGCTATTTTGTAATCTTTGTCAGAAGCAGAGAGAATGTCGATATCGCCGTCCTGGTCAAGGTCAATGGCAAATACATCCTGGGCGCCGTAGGCTTCAGAAGAAATCACATGTTCGGTAAAATTTTGGCTGCCATCATTTTCATGCCAGGATATGGTGTTGTTTTTGTACGAAGCGGAAAGTGCATCTATGTCTCCATCGCTATCTACATCAATGGCAAAAACGCTTGACGCTCCTGAAACCCCGGCAGCTATTTCGTGGGATGTAAATGATTCGCTGCCGTTGTTCTCGTGCCAGTGAATGTTGCCATCGGTGTTTGATGCAGACAGTACATCTATGTCGTCATCGTTATCCATGTCAATAGCATAAACGGATTGAGCGCCCCCCATATCTGAAGCAATGGTATGGCTTGTAAATTGTCCTGTTCCGTTGTTTTTATACCAGTTTACCTTATTGTCACCGGATATAGCAGCTACAACATCTATGTTGCCGTCTCCATCCATATCTGTTGCAAACACATCCGTTGTGTTTGATGCCCAGGAAGTTATTGAATGCCTTGTAAAAATGTTGTTATCTATATTTTCATGCCATGAAATAAAATCTGTTCCGGTTAACGCTGAGATTATATCCAGATCGCCGTCATTGTCAATATCAGCTACCTGGACAGCTTTTGTTCCTCTGACGGGTCCTGCAACCAGCATATCTGTGAAATTTTGTGAGCCGTCTTTTTTAAACCACACCACGTTATCTGCTACTGACGAGCATATAATTATATCCAAATTATTGTCCCCGTCAATGTCTGCCAAAGTCACATCAGAATTAGAAGAAGAATGTGTGTTTGGACTAATCCCGCTATTTTCAAAACTTCCGCTTCCCAAATTTTCAAACAAGCACAACCTTACTTCCATATTGCCAGATACAATAATATCCGAGTCTCCGTCTCCGTCTATATCCCCGATGTCAACATCATGCGCACTGGTTGTACATGTATGTAGTCCCTCCATAATCGTCCGGACTGTAAAATTTCCACTTCCGTCATTCTCGCACCAGCCTAGTTCCCTAGATTTTCGTGCGGTAAAAACAATATCCATATCGCCATCCTGATCCATATCGCCAATAGCAATTGACGTTATACTTTTATGTTCAACGGAGGCAGTGATTATCTGTTCGGTAAAATTTTGGCTGCCGTCATTTTCATACCATGCAAGTTTATGATCCAAATAAGAGCCTGAAGCCACGTCCATATTGCCATCTCCGTCTATGTCGGCAGCAAGTACAATCATGGCGCTGTCTGCATTGGTAGAAATTATATGTTCGGTAAAGTTTTGGCTGCCATCATTTTCATACCATGCAATTTTGTCGTCATTTGCAGAAGCCGAAAGCACATCTATGTCGCCATTGCCATTCATATCTATGGCAAAAACCGAACAGGCTCCATCAGCATTGGCAGAGATTATATGCTCGATAAAATTTTGTTCACCGTCATTTTCATACCATGCAATTTTGTCGTCATTTGCAGAAGCCGAAAGCACATCTATGTCACCATCGTCATCTACATCAATGGCAAAAACGCTTTTGGCTCCATTTGCATTTTCGGTAATAATATGTTTCGCAAAATGAGCATTCCCATTATTTTCATACCACGCTATTTTATTGTCTTTTGCAGAAGCAGAAAGGATATCGATATCTGCGTCCTGGTCAAGGTCAATGGCAAACACTTCAGCCGCTCCCTCGGGAATAAACTCGCCTCCATTTACAGTGTGTGATACAAACTTAATTTCTTGTGCTACTGCAGGAAGAAGAAATAAAAAACAGAAAATACTAGATATATAATTTTTCATGGTAATAAGATTAATAAATAAATCAGTAGTGTCCGACTAAAATTACTAATGTCGTACCTAACGGCACTTTCATGAATTGTTTATATTTTAATCTACCATAATGTCGTCGCTCCGCGACTTTTTAAGTCCCGCCAGGGACGATATTATGGTAGAATTTTGTTTAATCAAAATTCAGAGCCCCTATAGGTGACCTGTCGTAATTATTAGACTATCAGACATATATGTAAAATAATATTTTTTTTACCGGACACTAATGATTAATAAATAATAAATAACAACAAGAGGCTCTGAATTGTATTTTGAGCCTCTTGCTGTTGATATATTTTTATTTTTATTGTTTTATAAACCGGCTTGTTACAGTTTCGGTTCCGTTTGTAATTTTTAAGATATACACCCCTGCATCCAACCTGTCTGTGTTGATGCTGACAAGTTGCGATGACAAGTTGCCAATTTCAAGTATTTTCATACCGTTTATCGCATACACCTCCAAATTATATACCCCGTCATTTGATAAATATCCGGGTACAATAACCTGTAGTTGATCCTTCACAGGGTTAGGATAAATTACCATTTCTGTTGATTCGGGATTAACAGAAACGACAGAAACTGCCTGATCTGTTGTATCAGTAACTTCATTGGTATAATCCGAAGAACCATTTAGATTGATCGCTTTTACCCTGAAAGTGTAAGCTGTCAACTCAGTCAACCCGCCAATGGTAGCGCTGGAAACATCACGACCTACCGTATCGGTCATATTGAAAGAACCATCCTCTGCCAGTTTGTATTCAATCACGAAATGATCTTCACGTGAGGAGTTGTCGTCCCAACTGATATTGATCTGTGTAGCTGTTGTAAGGTTAACCCTCAGGTTTGTAGGAGGAGCAGGGATATAAGATGTATCGCCACATGATGTTATCATGGAATCTATATTGGAGAAATCGGAGTATCCGTGAGCATTAAGCGCCCTGACACGGAACTCAGATAATTGCCCGCAGGGAATGTTCACAAATATATAACTTGTATCATCCTTGCTTACTCTTTTTAATTCTTTAAACCTGTCGTATGAGTCAAACCCGTGTGGAGTTGCTTCTATGCCGTACTGGCTTTCATTGTCTGCATTATCGTCCCATGATATTTTAACCAGGTTAGGCGATATTTCTTCTGCCACAAGATTTGTAGGAGCCGCAGGCGGGCTGCCAAGGTCCATACATGTTTGGTCTCTGTAAAGCATATTGTCGGGAATTAACTGATCCGGAATACCAGGGCCTTTGATGTAGACTTCATGGACAACTTCTTTGTCTTTTGTGTATGAATGGACCAACTCGCAAACAAATTTATGTTTACCGGCTTTCAGCCCGATGGCTCCTTTTTCTTCCCATGCTCCCCACTTCCAGGTTGAATTGTCTATGACAGTCTCTTCATCAATAAACAACATCCCCCGCTTATGCGCCAGATAACGGAAATAGTAAGTTCCATCAACCGGTACATCAAGATAACCATAATATTTGAAGGCATAATTACCTTCATTGGATTCAAACTCGGGTTCGCATTGTGTTTTTGGATCCATATTGCTGCCGGAACCATCTCTTACCCAGGATATGATAGATGTATTGGAAAAGTCCGGATATGAGGTAAAATCAGAAACATGCTCATATAATCCATAGCAAATTCCATTTGTCGGGTTGGAAGATGTTACAGTATCATGCAGGGGCAGGTCCATTGATTTTAAATGTATGGTATCCGAATAACCGGAAAAGCCATCAGCATTATAGGCTTTTATTCTGTAAGCATATTTAACTCCGGCATCAATAGTAGCATCATTATAGGTAGTGGTATTTGCCGGGATATCACCTGCTACACTGTATTCGCCAACATCCACATCCATGCGTTCTAATACATAGCCTTCTTCATTATCTACATCATCCCATTCAAGGAAATTTTCAAATTCACTTAAAGGCTCACCATTTAACCCGGTAGGAGAAGCGGGCGGGTCAGGTACGCCGGTATTTGTTGATTGTTCGCCGGTGTATGATGATTTTCCTTCAAGGTTAAAAGCGCATACCCGGTAATTATAGTTTGTGGATCCATCCACGGTCATATCGTTAAATTCTGTTTCTTCGGGATATACAGTGGCGATTTGTTCAAAAGAACCTCCATCTGTACTTCTTTCTATAACAAATCCGTCTTCATTGTTTGAATTATCATTCCACGAAATTGTAATGTAAGTGGGGCTTGAAAAGTCTATTTGTAAGTCGTCAGGCGCTGATGGGGCAGTGGTTGCCG
>CAZSGN010000025.1:0-16904 GCA_964606415.1 uncultured Bacteroidales bacterium | reverse complement strand
TTTTATCTACATATAAACAAATTGCAAGCTTTCATTAAATTAGTGGTAGAACCCATATTTCTTATTCCTCAAATTAAGCAATTTTAATAATTTATCCTGTACACAAACGATCGGAAAAGAGAAAAAATACTTTACTTTTACACCCGCAAAACCTTAACCATAAGCATAAAGTATAAATTTATCTAATTATCTCTTTCTTGACCACTCTTCTGCATTTCTGCCTGACGGAAAAGCTGAGGTTCTATGGCCAGTGATTTTGTATTACTATCCCCATCATAATTCCTGGTCACCTCAAGCCTTGTGCCTGCTATACGATTAAAAGTATGAATCCCAAGATATGCTACATCCCACCCCGTGATCATGGCATTTGGTTTTTCCATTTTTAATACTTCTGTCTTAAATAACTCAATAACTCTACCAGGCAAGGCTTTTCTACCGTTTTTCAAATCAGCTGCATAAACAATTTCACGATAATTAATCGGAGCTGGGTTAAGGTTAGGCTCCATACGGCCAACATCCCGGACATGAAACCTGGGTTGCAATGCCGGTGCTTTATGGCGACGATCCTGATCAACATCCTGCTTAGCCGGTTTTTTTTGTTGTTTTTGTGCGATCTTATCCTGCTCCTGTGCATTTTCCGGAGGTGCCGGACGTAACATGGGTGTCCTTGCATAATCAAGTTTCATAGGCTGTAAAGACATCTCCATTTCAGGGGTATATGCAAGTTCTTCAGAAACAGTCACGGCCTCTCTAAACCAATGAATGCCAACCGCAATAAAAATAACAGCAGCAGCCATCATCGGCATGAATACAGATTTACGCATAGAAAAACTTTTACCCCGTTTGATTTGAGCTTTCCGGGGAAAAACAACCTCATGATCCGGCTTAATAACAGCATGGTGATAACGATGAAAAAAATATCTCAAGGAAGCATTACTCTCTACTTCTTTTTCAAATTGCCTCCTGGAAAAATCATCAAGATCACCTTCCATATAAGCAATACAATAAGCATCCCGGTTATATTGATCAACAGGAGCTCCGGGGGCAATTCTTTTGAAAGCCGCCTTGCCATCAAATACAATTCCCGGAGGATCTAAACACAAAACCTCACCAGATTCCATTATTCCCGAATTAAGGTCAGGATGATTATCCAGGAAGCGTTGCAACTCCTGCACCTCATTTTCATCAAGATTACCATCCAGGTAATCCGTCAAAAAAGCTTCATAATTAGTCTCATCCAATTGAACTTTCATGTCGCTTTATAATACATGTTCTATATCACCAATATAATCTTTTAAAAAAACCCGCGCCCTGTAAATATACACTTTAACCTGCGCTTCATTTAACCCTGTAATATCCCCAATTTCCTTGTACGAATATCCTTCGTAATCCCTTAGCATCAATACTGTTCTTTGCTTTTCAGGTAATTTCTGTACTGCCTGATGCAATATCTCCTGCAAATCCGAATATTGCTCTGAATGGGCATGTTTATTATAATCAACCTCATCCATTTGTGTTTGGTGCTTCTCTTTCCTGATCACATCAATCATTTTATGATATGCTGTTGTAAACAGGTATGATTTTGCTTTAGCTGCCTCCACTTTTTCTGCATTCAACCATAGTTTCTCAAAAGCATCCTGGATAATATCCTGAGCTTTTTCAGCATCCCTGATATTCTTAAGGATAAACCTGTAAGCTGCATCAGAATACTGATCAACACACCGATTAAATTCAGCTGTATTCATAAGCTCAGAATCTTCATTAGTTATGACGATTTAATTTCCTGTTTGTTACACTTTTCCGGGATTTATTTACCCCAAGCACCAAAAGCTGCGAATATATATCCTTTAACCCCAATGATACCTTATATCTGAGTAAAACGCCATTTCACGTCACTCACAACTCATATAATTCAACTCAGGTATAAAGAATATTTTAACAGGCATTCTACTAACCAGCAACAAAAAGCGTCCCGATATCTTTGCCCTGAAGTACTTCATTGATCACCGCGGGATCATTTCCATTAGCAATAACCGTGTACACACCATGCTCGGCACATATCCTGGCAGCCATTATTTTAGTCGCCATGCCACCTTTAGCAAATTTCCCATTGGTGCCGTCAGCAATTTTCTCAATCTCAGGAGTAATATCCACCACCTTATTAATAAAAGTAGCACTGGCATCCACTTTCGGATCATTTGAGAAAAGCCCGTCAATATCAGAAAGAATGATCAATACATCTCCTTCGATCAAACAAGCTACATCAGCAGATAAACGGTCATTATCCCCATAACCGAGGTGAGCAATCTCATCAGTGGCGACCGTATCATTTTCATTGATCACAGGGATAATATTCATTTTCAGCAAGGTATTTAACGTATTACGCGCATTCTTGCTCTTAAGCCTGTCCGTAACAACATCTCTTGTCAGCAAAATCTGAGCAACCAGTTGATTATATTCTCCAAAAAATTTTTGATAGATACGTACCAGCTCAGCCTGGCCTACAGCAGCAAGTGCTTGTTTTTCCGCGATCGAACGAGGTTTTTTTTCACGATGCAACTTCCCCGATCCAACAGCAATGGCCCCTGAAGAAACCAATACAACCTGTTTGCCACTATTCTGTAAATCAGCAATAACCCGCGTAAGCCGCTCAATACGATCAAAATTAATCTTCCCGTTAGGATATGTTAAACTTGACGTCCCAACCTTAATAATGATTTTATTGCTCTCTTTTAATTTTGCCCGGTCTTGCATAATATTTTGCGAATGGTGTTTTTTTTTCTATTTTTTTAATAGTTCTTCGATGGCCTTCCCTGCTCGTTCGAAATGAAATTCTTGTATTAACTGATCGGTTTTAGCCACAATTTGATCATTGCATAAGTTTCCAATACTCCCCTCATGAGTATGGTTTACTTTTTTATTTGATGAAAAAGAACCTTCTTCAATAAGCTTGCCAACTTTCATATAAGCATCCCTAAAAGGCATGCCCTGGTTAACCAACTTATTGACTTCCTCCACACTAAAAAGATACTGGTATACATCCTGATCGAGAATATTCTTGTTGACAGTTACATTCGCCAACATCAATCCCGTCATTTGTATACAATCCCTCATTTCATCAATGGCGGGAATAATCAATTCTTTAGCTTGCTGTAAATCACGATGATACCCCGAAGGAAGATTCGTCATTACTTGTGCCAAATCTTGAGGCAGGGACTGTAAACGATTGCACCGGGCTCTGATTAATTCAAAAACATCCGGGTTTTTTTTATGAGGCATGATACTTGAACCAGTAGTAAGTTCATCAGGAAACCGGATAAAACCAAAATTCTGATTGGCAAACAAGCAACTATCCATCGCCAGCCGGCCAATAGTTGCAGCCAAAGAAGCAATTGCCACTGCAACAACCCGTTCAGCTTTTCCTCTGCCCATCTGGGCATTAATCACATTATAGCTCAAATCTCTGAATCCAAGTAATTCAGTTGTCATCCTTCGATCAAGGGGAAAAGACGACCCATAACCCGCGGCTGATCCCAGCGGATTTTGATCGACAATCTCATATGCAGCTTTAAAAAGAAGGAGGTCATCAGAAATGCTTTCGGCATAAGCCCCGAACCACAAGCCAAAAGAAGAAGGCATGGCTACCTGGAGATGCGTGTAACCAGGCATTAAAATGTCTTTATACTCCTCACTCTTTTCAATCAAGAGATCAAAAAGCTTTCTTGAATGCGTGACCATCTCTTTTAACTGATCTCTTAGAAATAATTTGGTGTCAACCAAAACCTGGTCGTTTCTGCTCCGGCCGCTATGAATTTTCTTTCCTGTATCTCCAAGCCGCCGGGTTAAAATAAATTCAACCTGCGAATGAACGTCCTCGACACCTTCATCAATTTTGAAATCACCAGCAAGGATTTCTGCATGGATTAATTTCAATTCAGCTTCAAGCAAGTTGGCTTCTTTTTCAGTGATTAATCCCACTTCCGCGAGCATTCGTGCATGAGCGATGCTCCCAACCACATCCCATTTGGCGAGGTAAATATCTAATTCCCGGTCTTTGCCAACAGTAAACCTCCTGACTTCCTCGTTAATTTGACTATTTCCTTTAGACCAAAGTTCCATGAATATTTATTTATGCCTTTTTTTCAATTTTTGAACAATTTGTCGATGAGCCATCAATCGAATGGCATTGATCTTAATAAAGCCATCGCTGTCTTTCTGATCAAATCCCCCTTCGATGTCCATACTGGAGAGATCCTGGTCATAAAGCGAAGAAGGGGATTCACGTCCATCAATTAAGATATTCCCTTTATAAAGCGTCAGATTTACAACACCATCAATGTATTCCTGGCTTTTATCAATCGCGGCCATGATAAAATCCATTTCGGGGCTAAACCAATAACCATTATAAACAATCTCCGCGAAAAAAGGAGACATCATATTACGTAATTTCATAACCTCGCGATCCATCGCTACACCTTCAATATCCGAATGAGCCAGATATAGAATGGTTGCGCCGGGCGTTTCGTAAACACCTCTTGATTTAATGCCTACATACCGATTCTCGACCATATCAACAAGTCCGACCCCATTTTCTCCTCCCACTTTATTTAAATAATCCATCATCTCAAGAACACCTGTGCAAGAACTTTGGTCATCATTATTTACGACCTTCACCGGAATCCCGTCTTTAAAATGAATAGATAAATGAGTTTCCTGATCCGGGGCATCCTGTGGCATCTTCATTTTCGTCAACATAGAAGCATCCGCTTTATAAGCCGGATCCTCAAGAACCCCGGCTTCATGGCTGATATGCACCATATTATCATCTTCACTATAAGGTTTTTTAAGCGATTGTTTAACCGGAATATTTTTCTCCTCAGCATAATTCAACATATCAGTGCGGCCTTTAAACTGATCCAGGAATTCCTGGGTTTTCCATGGTGCCAATACTTTAATATTAGGATTCAACGAATAAAACGCCAGCTCAAACCGGACCTGGTCATTCCCTTTCCCTGTAGCCCCATGAGAGACATAAGTAGCTTTTTCTTTTTCAGCAATCTCAATATGCCTTTTAGCAATAATCGGTCTGGCAATAGCTGTTCCAAGAAGATATCGATTTTCATAAACGGCATTGGCCTTGATAGCTGGAAAAAGATAATCCCGTATCATTTCTTCCCTTAGATCTTCTACATAAACCTTGCTCGCCCCTATCTCAAGTGCTTTTGATTTTGCTTCTTCAAAATCATCTTCCTGGCCCACATCAGCAATGTAAGCAATAACCTCATACCCTTTATCGATCAACCATTTTAAAATAACAGAGGTATCCAATCCTCCACTATACGCCAATACTACTTTTTCCATGAAAAATATATTTTGAATTTCTAAACCGAAGACAAAACTAATTAAAAATAAAACTTTTTAAGCTAATTTTACAGTGGAAAAGAGGTTTATTTAGAGAATTACCAGAAAACAGGTTTTTATGAATTACCAATGTGTTATGTGCCAATTCAGGACACTCGATAATCTTATGCAGAAACTCGGTGTAAAAGAAAAGGACAGAAATCAATTAACAAAAGAATTTATTCATTACATGGACAACCTGGATGACCATGTTATAGCCCCGATGGTTTCAAGGGATATCCA
Organism: uncultured Bacteroidales bacterium; assembly: GCA_964606415.1. GTDB lineage: Bacteria > Bacteroidota > Bacteroidia > Bacteroidales > JBBRXJ01 > CAZSGN01. The sequence continues at coordinate 11,261 of CAZSGN010000025.1, read as the reverse complement.
CGAATTATTAAAACCTTATGCCACCATTCCGGATGCCTATGAACAAGAAAAAATAGCATCAAATACAGAGATGATGTCACTTTATAACGCTTTAAAGAAAAGGATCGAGCAATCAAAACATCCGGAGTTAACAGCCTTAAAAATTGCTATTGCCGGAAATATAATCGATTTCGGCCCCGGCCACCAATTTAACATCTTAGAAACCATCGATCATGTTCTTGCTAATGATTTTTCTATTGATGATTCATTTACATTGTTTAACAAAATAAGATCATCAAACAAAATATTATGGCTTGGAGACAACACTGGTGAAATTGTTGCAGATAAATTATTGATCGAATGGCTGGGGTTAGATAATGTTGTATTTGCTGTCCGCGGTTACCCTGTTTTAAATGACGCAACTCTCAAAGAAGCAAAAGACATAGGCCTTGACAAAATCACCACGCTTATAAGTAACGGGAGCAATGCCCCATCAACCCTTCTGAATGAAACATCATCTGAATTCATGAAGCACTACAGGCAAGCCGATCTGATCATTAGCAAAGGACAAGGCAATCTTGAAGGACTTATGCATGAAAATGACCCGCGAATCTTTTTCCTCCTGATGGTTAAATGCGCATACATTGGCAATCTAATGGGTGTCAAAAAAGGAGATTTTATTGTTAAAGCGAATCTTTTACAAGAATTATACGTATAAACTTAAATTTAAAGCCTGTCAATAAACGCAAGTTTTGGATCATAATGTTGATAACGAGCCCTGCGAAGTCCCAAAATGCAGCGTTTACTGGTGTAAATGAGCAATTTTGGAACAAGCATAACGAAGTTAGTGGACATTATGGACGGACACTAAATTAATCAGATCAAACCCAATAATTGAGTCATTTAGACATAAAAAATGGTATCATGATAAAATTTTTAATGCACATAACGTGCCCCATTACCAATTTCCCGGATTTTTTTAATATCTTCAACTCATTGATTTATTGATGTTCAGCAATAATAATTTATGTCAGGATGCCTTTCGCCTTTGGCGATTCAGGTTATGGCCTATGAAAAATAAATATAAACATATGAAACCCTCACTATAAGGCTTATAAAATGATAATAATAATCTAAGACAAAAGGGGATGAACCGAATCCCCTTTAGGGGTGAGCTCAGCGAAGCTAATATAAAGAACAGTAGTTTATTAAGGTGACGTTGTTGGATGCCGGGTGACCAAGCTACCAGGATATTAAGTGATTGCGTTAATTGAGTTAAATAAGTTGAGTAATGATATCCCATTGGTTTCTACTAAAATCCTGTGGGTGTGGCCAGCAAACTTGCGAAGGAAAGGGCGTAGCTATGGCCCTGTGTGGATGCCATAGTTTGCGAGTATTTTTTTTGCTTCGTTTTTTTGTTACGAATGACAAAAAAATGAAGAGGCTACCGGAAAAACCAAAAATGAATCGTTTATGAAAAAGTTTTTAGGTTACCGAGTGACCAGCAAAATAATAATATTATTATTTGACTGAAATACAGATATTTAAACAAATTATATTCTGGTGAATATGCAAAACTTTGGGAATATCATTAAAATTTAGTTAATTGCAAGTATGAGACGGAATAAATATATCTTCTTCACCCTGTGTTTTCTGACTGCATCCTTATTCATTTGTAACAGTTGCAAGGATTCACAGGAACCGCAACAGGCTGATGCTGATCTTTTCAATATAGACATTGATAGTTCGGCTGTCTACCTCCGTTATGAAACAACCATGTTCAGCCTTCCTTCCCCACATCAAGTTTCCCTGCTTATGGCCATGGACAACATGGAATTTGACGCTTCCTTACTAAATAACCCGGACAATTACACGAATTATTCTACCACTTTAAAAAAAGCATTAAACCTGGGTATTTATGGCACGGATCTGGGCTATCTCAATATCTATAACAGATTCCAGGAAGCAATAAATTACTACATGGTGGTTGAAAAACTAGCCAACTCTCTTGAATTAGGTGAAGCGATCAATGAACGTACCATGGAAAAAATAGAAGCCAATCTTGGGCATAACGATTCGCTCCTGCAAATTATTTCCAATACCTATCAGGATATTGATTCTTATCTTGCAATAAATAATCGCGAGGCCGTAGGTGTGCTTGTGCTTGCCGGAGGCTGGCTTGAAAGCACATTTATATTAAGTCAATATCTTTTGGAACAACACTCCGAAAGTCAGGTTGAACAATTATCAAAACAGAAGTACCCCCTGGAAAAACTAATCCGCCTAATGGCCCCTTTCTATGATAAATCAGAACAATTTGCCAATCTGATTGATCAATTCACTGATTTGGCCTATGAATTTGACTGCATCGATATCAATTATCACTATCAGCCACCAACAACTTATCCCGAATTACAAATGACCATGATTAACAGTCAAACACGATTAAACCTTAATAATTACAACCTTGCTAAAATAGCAAACAAAATAAAAAAAATCAGACAATCAATTATACAGTAAAACATGATCCTTAAATACCTGATAATACCATTTTTCCTGACCCTCTTTATTTCTGCGCATGCCCAGGAAAATACATTGCAAAAAACATGTATGCAATTTTTTGATCAGGAATTCTTTTTGAATGAAGATTACAATCAACTATCAATTAAAGGGGATAAAAAAGCACGTTTTCATGTGACCTTTTATGAACACTTCATCCACCGGATTGCTGTAGCATCCTCGGTTAATAAAGCACCCCTGGAAGTCACTTTATACGACAAGGAGGATCATGTTCTCTTCTGCAATCGTGAACATGATTTTATTCCATACTGGGATTTTAAAGTAGCCTCATCTGTTGAATGCATTGTAGAAGTCCAACTGGTTGAGCCCACAGACAAACAGATTAAGATTTGTTTAATAACAGGTTATAAAAAAGAATAACATTAAGGCTAAAAATCAATGAGCGAAAAGATATTAAAAGCGTTAATGCAATTATTCGCAATTATTGCGGATCCTGCAAGTAACCTTCAGGAAAAGATGACGATTGTCAAATCATTCTTGAATAAACAAATTAATGAAGACCTCGTTAACGAATACCTTAAAACATTTGAAAATTATTATAGACTTCACCGCGAAAAACAAAAAGAAAAGGGAAAAAGAATCATCCCTCTGAGTTCGGTCAGGGTTCTTAAAATATGTACAGAGATTAATGAAGAACTTACCCAACAACAAAAAGTTGTGGTGCTGGTTCAGCTACTGGAATATGTAAAAAGCCACGAAAAAGGAGAAAATCAGTTAACCGAGCAAGAATACGAATTTATCTCGACCGTTGCCGATACATTTTTTATCTCTAAGGATAATTTTGATGAGATCCTTGACTTTGTAATGCTTTCCTTTGAAAGAGTTCCAAAATCAGAAAATCTTCTTGTTATCGATCAAGATTCCAACTACCAAGACAGTCAAACCAAACATATTTATTCCGATAACCTGGAAGGCCAGATTCGCGTGCTCAATCTGAGATCTGTCGGGATGTACCTGATAAGGTATATTGGCGAGCGGGAGATGTACCTGAACAGTCAGCTCCTCCATAATGATAAAGTTGCCGTTTTCCGTCCAGGCTCCTCTATTCGTAACCGGCAAATTAAACCCATTTACTATAGCCAGGTTGTGCAAAGCTTTAACGAATCCCGGATGAAATCCAGGATTGTTTTTGAAATCAATAACCTTTCTTACCGGTTTAAAGATGGAGGGTGGGGACTTCATGACGTAAGCTTCGAGGAGGAGTCAGGCCACCTGATCGGCATAATGGGCGCCAGTGGCTCAGGGAAATCAACCTTGCTAAACACCCTGAACGGGAGTAATTCACCAACCAAAGGAGAAGTACTCATCAACGGGATCAATATTCATTCGAAATCAGATGAAATTGAAGGCCTCATCGGGCATGTCCCCCAGGATGACCTTTTAATTGAAGAATTAACTGTTTTTCAAAACCTGCTATATAATGCCAAACTCTGCTTTGACCATTACACAGAAGAAGAAGTAATCGAAACCGTAGAAGACACCCTGGCTAATCTTGGCTTGCTGGAGATTAAAGACATCCCTGTCGGCAGCCCGCTTAACCAAAAAATAAGTGGTGGCCAGCGCAAACGACTAAATATTGCCCTCGAATTAATCAGGGAACCCGCAATATTATTTCTTGATGAACCTACATCAGGCTTATCATCCAGAGATTCAGAAAATATTCTTGACTTACTTAAAGAACTTTCATTAAAAGGCAAACTGGTCGTTGTGGTCATCCACCAACCATCGTCGGATATTTTCAAAATGTTTGACCGTTTGATCATCCTTGATACAGGAGGATATCTAATCTATAATGGGAACCCCATTGATTCGATTATATATTTTAAATCAAGAGTTCATCATGCCAACTGGAGCGAAAGTGAATGCCCGGTTTGCGGTAATGTCAATCCCGAACAAATATTTAATATCATCGAAGCCAATGTAGTTGATGAATATGGAAACCTCACAAATACCAGAAAAATCACCCCGCGTGAGTGGAACAAATTTTATACTGAATATTCAGAGGAACATCACGAAAAAATCAATCCTCAAAAAGAGTTACCCGAGATTACATTTAAAATTCCAAACCGGCTCAAGCAGTTTCTTATCTTCATGAAAAGAGATATGCTTGCAAAGATGACCAACACACAATATCTCATAATCAATTTCCTGGAATCACCTTTTCTGGCCTTCCTGCTCTCCTTTATCATTAAATATCATAATATCAATAATGATCATGGTTACACGCTGCTTGAAAACTCAAACCTCCCTGTCTACATCTTTATGTCCGTCATTGTGGGTATTTTTGTAGGATTAACAGTTAGTGCTGAAGAAATCATTAAAGACAGAAAAATCCTGAAGCGTGAACAATTCCTCAATTTAAGCTGGAATTCCTATTTAATGTCTAAAGTCGCCAATCTGCTTGTAATATCTGCCATCCAGGCATTTACCTTTGTTCTTGTTGGTAATTCAATCATGGAAATTCATGGGATGTATTGGCAATACTGGCTGGTCCTTTTTAGTGCCTGGGCATCATCCAATATCATGGGACTGGTTATTTCAGATAGCTTCAAGACAGTTGTTACCATTTATATCTTAATTCCTTTCCTTGTTATTCCGCAATTAATATTAAGCGGCATCATTGTTAAATATGAAAAATTAAACCCGAACATTTCATCTCCCAGCAAAATTCCTGTCTATGGAGAAATTATTACAGCAAGATGGGCGTATGAGGCATTAGCAACATACCAGTTTAAGAAAAATGATTATGAAAAATTATTTTACCCTTATGAAAAAGCTATGTCCCGGGCAGAATTCAAAAAAAATTACTGGATCCCCAAACTTAAAAACAAAATCAATTTCTATAAAAGAAACAAAAACAAAGCTAACCAACAGGAGCAGATCGAACAAGATTTAACGCTTATCCGCAACGAACTAGAGCAAGAATTAAGCCTCACTGGAAAAATTGTTCCCTTCGAATATATTGGTCAGATTTATCCGGACAAAATCAACGAAAAAGTTTTAAACGCCCTCGATACTTATTTTAACACCCTCAACAGATACTATATCCTCTTATACAACAGAAATGATAAGCGTAAAGACAAAAAAGTATCAGAAATGCAGGACACCCCTTATGGGCAAAAAGAATTTCTAACTTTAAAAAGAAAACATTATAACGAAAAACTGGCTGATTTCGTCACCAACTCAAGCGAAATGCAGCGTGTTATAGAATACAAAGGAAGATTGTTCCAGAAAATTGATCCTATTTTTCATGACCCCCATAATTATTTCTTAAAAGCTCACTTTTACGCACCACGTAAAAGTATTTTCGGCCATTACGTGGATACTTTCTGGGTCAATATCGTGGTGATATGGATTATTGCCATTATCTTATACCTAATTCTCTATTTCCGCGGACTCAAAAGATTACTCGATTATTTTGAAACATTAACCAGTAAAGTAAGCAGTATTCCTATTCCACTACTGAATAAGAAAAAAGAAGCAGCAGAAAAATTACCAGCAAAAAACAAATAAAAAGATCATTATTAAACAATGTCCATCAATCAAATTCGCTTTTCCCAAACCATATGATCCCAAAAACACCCTCAAACCCATATAATAAAAAAGAGGCTGTTTGCCTAAAGCAACAGCCTCTTTTTTATTATAGTGAAAAGAACTCTTAATCAACAATTTCGACCATTTTAAAAGGGATTCGAATAATCGATTCATAATCTTCACCAGCTTCAAGCATATCCTCATCATCTTCCTCATAGTACCAATTAATGAGAACTTCATTTTGCTGGGTTTTATGGATGCTTTCTAATTTTTTAAAGACATCCAGAATGCATTTTGATGAACTCGTGTTGAAATATTCCAATTGAACATTAACGGTGGTCTGATTCTTAGGATTTTTCGCATATTCATCCAGCCAATCAACCATTGGTTTATAAAATTCAATTGAATTTTCAGGAATTGATCTTCCTTTTATTTCAATAACTCCTTGCTCCGCATCAAATTTAACGGCAGGTGTCTTCGGTGTTCCTTCGATAGTAATAGGTTCCATATTCCTTCTTTTCGTTTTATGAAACAAAAATTTTTAAACAGTAAAAATACCAATTATTATTGTAAGTAAAGAACTTCTTTTCTATTTTATTCCGGCTTTTTTTAGCCATATCAACCAATCCTAATCCTCCTCCTCCTTTAGCTGAAATCTTTTGGTGATTCAGGATATATTTATACATCTCCTTTAATTCCGCTTCAGATAATGAATTAATATGATCGATTTTTTTCTCTAGTAATTCCCGTTGTTGCACATCTACAAAATTAGCAAAAATAATTTCATATTGATCATTAGATCTGATAATCGCAACCAAGCCAAATTTTTTGCCTATTTCCTTTTGTAGTTCTTCCGGAACAGATTCTGCATGATGATAAAGATTTTGAAGCCCTTCAACAAGAATATTATAAATCCGCTTTACAATTTTATTAGGGATGCCCTTGTTTAATAGCCGGGATTCTGCATTCTCCAGGACAGCATTAATGATATCTGTTGTCACATCACCCTTATGAAGCAAAAGTAAATCTTTTGCCTCCAGCTCCTTTAAATAACCGTCAAGACTAAAACTCATAAGGGTATAATTACAACGTAAAGAATTAACAAATCTATAAAAAATTTCTCTTTTTTCATAAAAGGTAATCAATATTACCTGAAATTCTTCCCAAAGCTTTCTAGTATATGCTGAAAGCCTATAAAATAATACCCCTGCATAAATAAAAGCCTAACTCAAAATCATTCTTCAGGGGACTCCTTTAATGCAATGCGTTTCCCGGCTATTATTTGGGATCAGCTATTTCAGAAGGCAAGGTGTCCAATAGTTTATTAACCGGGATATCAGCACATTTAAAATGTCCCTGCGGGCATTTCTTGTAACCATGAAGGCCACAGGGTCTGCAATCAAGCTCTTCATCCGTTTCAATAATAAAAGAACGGGTGCTTACCGGGCCAAAGCCAAAAGCAGGGACTGTAGAACAATAAACCATAGTCACAGGTGCATTAACGGCAGAAGCCAAATGTGCAGGAGCAGAATCATTGACATAATTCATAATGGCTGCTTCCATCAATGCAGCCGATTCTAACAAGCTATACTGACCTGCCATATTATAAACTGCCGGATGGCTTGTTTCCTTTCTGATCGTTTCACAAAGATCATGATCAGCTGGAGCGCCAATCATAATTACCTCAATATGAGCAGGTAGCTGATTAAGCATTTCAACCCATTTATGTGGTGGCAGTTGTTTAGTAAACCAGATCGAAGCAGGTGCAATGCAGATATAGGATTGTTCACGCCTGACTTTGTCCCTCATTGCTTTTGTTGGATAGATAGCAGGCCGCTTACTATTCGCATCGGTTAAATGGCGGATCAACTGTTGATTTCTTTCAATTTCATGAGGCACCTCTTTCCTGTCACCTATTTGATGGTCCTCCCCGGAAGAGAAAAACATGGACAAAGGATTTTTCTTATATCCTATAGTATGCCTTGCCCCCGACAGGGCTGTTATGAAACCGGAAGTGAAAAAACGTTGAAGATTAACCACATAATCATAACGCCTTGCCCGAATAAATTTAATAAGCTGGAAAACCTGTTTGTTTTTTTTACTTTTCTTGTCAAGAACAAGCAAATTCTTCAAAAAAGGATGTTCCTCAAAAACAGATGCCGATTCTTTTCTAACAAGGTAATCGATCTCGGCTTCGGGATAATAATTATGTAACTTTTCCAGAACCGGGGTCCCTAAAATAGCATCTCCAATAAAAGCTGTTTGTATAACCAATATGCGCATGGACACAAATATAAAGAAATTACATGCTCAATGATCACTTATAATAGATCAATCAAAAAAATATTTGACGCCCCTTATAATCCTGTTTTTGTCCCGGCCCATTAGTCTACTGTTGACAACAAAGAGAAACAGCAATTTGGTCATCATGCTTTTCACGCAAATATCAAGTATTAAAATCTGAAAATACGGTTTATGCCTGATTAAAATTTTAACATTGGCTTATTTTTTTATACATTTGGTTTTAAACCAATAATTTCAATGAAATGAAAAAATACGTTTTGAAACTGATGCTCCTTTTTTTTCCATTGATTTCCTGGTCACAATTATCGGCTGAAATTCATCTTAAAGATGGCCGGATTATTGATGTTTATCACCTGGGTCAAATGGGATATGGTAAAAAAGTTGATGCTGATTTTGAAAAATATGCCATACTGATCAAAGGCAATTATTTCTCCCAGGAAATGAAGTTCTATAGGACAGGAGAATACAATAAATTCAGAGAAATTACCTTACAAGGCTTTTCAAAAGAAGCTGGCGAATGCCCCGACCAAAAAGGTGCCATATTATTGCAACGGAAAAACGGAAAACAATTTAAATTAACCGATTGCATCATTACCAATGGCAAAACCCACTATCTCAAAGAATGCAACTCGATTGTAGTAGCAATGAGAAACCCGGTTACAGACCAGATCCATGAAACGAGCATTCCTCTCAAAGACATTAATTACATCATATTAGCAAAAAACAAGCCTGTGCAGCAAAAGGATACCATAAAAAGTGAAGCGGATAGCTTATAAGAATGGTTCTGCTCTTATTTTAATGGTTTAATGGTTTAGTGGTTTAGTGGTTTAGTGGTTTAGTGGTTTAATGGTTTAATATTTAAATGATATAAGACACTGTTAAAATATTGTTGTACATGTAGTTTAAATATTGCGTTTTTTGATTGATGCAATATAGTTGCTCATTTTGGGCAAACAATTTCCATTAAAATACAACATATAAACGACCTTAAACCATATTTTACCTACATATAAACAAATTGCAAGCTTCATTAAATTAGTGGGAGAACCATATATATAAACATAATTCCTATATTAAAGGTAGGAATTTACTTAAAATTGTATTATCTTTGCAATAGGTAAAAGATCAAACGAGATATAAAAACAATAATATGGCAGACCAGGATCAAATACTTGAACAATATACCTCTGGAGAATACAAATTCGGTTTTTCTTCGGACATCGAAACAGATACCATACCAAAAGGTTTGAATGAAGATGTAGTACGCCTGATCTCATCTAAAAAAGAAGAACCTCAGTGGATGCTGGAGTTTAGGCTTAAAGCTTTCCAGCACTGGAAACAAATGAGCATGCCAGAATGGGCGCATTTGGATATTCCTGAAATTAATTATCAGGATATGATTTACTATGCAGCGCCCAAACAAAAAGCCTCTCTTAATAATATGGACGAAGTTGACCCGGAACTAAAAAAAACTTTCGAGAAATTAGGAATCCCCCTTGAAGAACAAAAAAAATTAGCTGGTGTTGCCGTCGATGCAGTCATGGATTCATCCAGTGTCAAAACAACCTTCAAAGACACCCTTGCTGAACTAGGCATCATCTTCTGCTCCATGAGTGAAGCCATTAAAAAACATCCTGATCTGGTCAGGGAAAACCTGGGGACCGTTGTGCCGCATACGGATAATTATTTTGCAGCACTTAACTCAGCCGTTTTCAGCGATGGGTCTTTCTGCTACATACCAAAAGGAGTCAGGTGCCCGATGGAGTTATCTACTTATTTCAGGATCAATGCGATCAATACAGGGCAATTTGAAAGGACCCTCATTGTAGCAGAAGATGATAGTTACGTTAGCTATCTCGAAGGGTGTACCGCTCCTCAACGAGATGAAAATCAATTACATGCTGCCATCGTGGAAATTATTGCAGATAACCGGGCAGAAGTAAAATATTCTACAGTGCAGAACTGGTATCCCGGAAATAAAGAAGGAAAAGGAGGCATCTATAACTTTGTAACTAAACGCGGTCTGGCAAGAGGTGAAAGCTCCAAGATATCATGGACACAGGTCGAAACTGGTTCCGCCATCACCTGGAAATATCCAAGTTGCATCTTAAAAGGCAACAATTCGGTTGGAGAATTTTATTCGGTTGCTGTCACCAACAATTACCAACAAGCAGACACCGGCACAAAAATGACACACATCGGGAAAAACACCCGAAGCACCGTCGTCTCTAAAGGAATATCAGCCGGACACAGCAATAACAGTTACCGTGGCTTGGTCAAAATCACACCAGGCGCCGATTACGCCAGAAATTTCTCCCAGTGCGATTCACTCTTAATGGGTAACGAATGCGGGGCACATACCTTTCCATATCTGGAAGTCAATAATGATACAGCAACAATTGAACACGAAGCAACCACTTCCAAAATTGGAGAAGACCAGATATTCTACTGCAACCAAAGAGGCCTGGATACAGAAAATGCAGTGGCGTTAATTATCAATGGTTATGCAAAAGAAGTATTAAATAAATTACCAATGGAATTTGCTGTTGAGGCACAAAAACTACTGGAAATAACCCTTGAAGGGAGTGTTGGATAACCCTTAATTAGAAAATACATTATTAAAAAATGACTCATGTTAAAAGTAAGAAATCTTAGAGCAAAAATAGAAGACCAGGAAATATTAAAAGGAATTAATCTTGATGTTCAACCTGGTGAAATACACGCGATCATGGGGCCAAACGGCTCCGGGAAAAGCACTTTTGCCAGTGTTTTGTCGGGCAGGGCAAATGTTGAGGTAACCGAAGGATTTGTTCAATTCGAGGGGAAAGAATTGCTTGACATTGAAGCAGACGAAACAGCTATTT
>CAZSGN010000024.1:0-16908 GCA_964606415.1 uncultured Bacteroidales bacterium | reverse complement strand
TATCAACAATAATAGCCTATATCACAATGAATTATGAGTTTTCGCACAGGCACTATTTAAAATCAGTAATTTATGTGCTTTGCCTTATAAGTTGACTTTATTCTCGACATAAAGATGCGACATTATATTTTGATGCGGATCAGGAGGTCTGAAATTCCTGTCAGCCTTGATTTCTCGATTCTTTTTGATTAAGTGGGAGAGAAGCGGAAAAAATCCCAATTAATCGGTGCAAAAATATAAGCATATATAAAGGGGTTAAGGCCTATTATGATTTTTTAATGATGTAATCGCCAATTTGGGAGAGGGGTAGTATTTTGTCGGCTGCATTTAGTTTGATGGCCTCATTAGGCATGCCAAAAACAACACAGGATTTTTCATCCTGGGCAATATTGAAGGCTCCGGCATCTTTCATTTCTTTTAATCCATGGGCACCATCTTTTCCCATTCCTGTTAAAATTACACCAATGGCATTTTTTCCTGCATATTGTGCTACTGATCTAAATAGTACATCAACAGACGGACGATGGCGATTTACCATTTCACCTTGTTTGACTTCAACATAATATCTTGCTCCACTACGTTTTAATAGTGTGTGGTGGTTGCCTGGTGCGATGAGTGCCTGTCCTCTTAATACTGATTCGCCGTTTTTTGCTTCTTTAACAGAAATTTGGCATAATTCATTCAGCCGGTTGGCGAAAGAACGGGTGAACTCTTCAGGCATATGCTGTACAATAACAATTCCCGGTGAGTCCAGAGGCATGGCCATCAATAATTCTCTGATTGCTTCGGTGCCTCCTGTTGATGCGCCGATAGCAATTACTTTTTCGGTAGTCTTAATCATGCTTCGTGAAGCATGGGAGGGGATAACGGCATCAGCCGTATATTTGGGCTCTACTTTGATGTCCGGAGGAGGTGTTTTACGTTTGATCTTGGATATGGCCGCGGCTTTTATAGCATCAATAATCCGGATGCTTGTTTCCTCGTTAAAGGTTGTGGTGCTTAATATGGGTTTTGTGATGATTTCAACAGCGCCGTATTCCATTGCTCTTAATGATGTCTCAGCGCCGGTTGTTGTTAAGCTGGATATTACCACGCAAGGAATTGGATGTTGGGTCATGATCTTTTTAAGAAAAGTCAGCCCATCCATCCGGGGCATTTCAATGTCCAGGGTAATGACATCAGGTATCTCATGAGCAATTTTTTTTGCTGCAAAATAGGGGTCAGATGCTGCACCCATAACTTCAAGGCTCGGGTCTTCATTAATGATTTTTGTCAGGGTCTGGCGAACCACGGCAGAATCATCAACAATCAAAACGCGGGCTTTATCTTTTTTCTTTAATATCATAATGGTTTAAAATTATCAGGAACCACCGATCGTTCTACATATTTCTGGCGAACACTTCCATCCGCTGTGTTGAATTGTATTTTTCGTCCTTTTTTTCCACCTGTACTTTCTCCGATAATGGGGATGTTCATTTCTTCCAGGATATCATGGGCTACCTGGATGTTTCTTTCGCCAATACGAAAATTGGATATCTGGGTGTCAATAACTTCACCTCCTCCGAATATTTTAGCTTTTAAACTTCCCTTATGGCTGCCATAATCCAGCATCGCTTTTATAAGCTTTTCTATGGCAATATTGCCGTATTTTGGTGAAGCCAGGCCTTGTCCGTTCCAATATGGGAGCATTTAGTGGTTCATCCCCCCAATTTTTTTAACAGGATCATATAAACATACAGCAACGCAAGAACCCAGTATTGTTTTGATCAAATAGGGTACTGGTTTAAAAAAGAGGGTTGCCGGGTATAAAAAATGATCATTCGAATTATTTGTTTCTGTTACAATCATGATTTTGCATCTTAGAATACTTCATCATCACCCTGGTCTTCATCGAAAAAGATCTCATTGTCATCCATTGCCATTCCTGTTATTTCGGATTCTGCTTCTGGGATGGAAATGATGAATTTCGATCCTTTTTCCGGCTTTGTTTCTACATCAATATCTCCGTTTAGCATGTCCAGCAGGGCTTTTGTAACAGACAATCCCAGGCCGTGCCCCCGGCGTACCGAACTTATGCCACTGTCTCCTCTTTTAAAACGGTCGAAAATGGTTTGCAGGTTGGCTGCTGATATGCCTTCTCCTTTGTCTATGACTGCAATATTTAGTTTATTTTCTTGTTTATGAACATCAATTTTAATATCTCCTTTTTCATAACTGAATTTAATGGCATTGCTCAGCAAGTTGGCCATTATTAATCTTAATTTCTCCGGATCGGTTTTGAAGTAAAGTGGTTTGTCCCCTTGCTCATATTTGATGTCAGGAGTGATACTTATGCTTTTTTTCTTGGCTTCAATCTTGAATGATTCTATGAGGCTGTCAATCAATGATTTAATATCGGTGTTGCATACTTCAGGGGTTATTTCTCCTGCCTCAAGTTTGGCAGCCACAAATATGTTGCGGAACTGAAAATCCAGGTTGAATGCTTCTGAATAAATATGGGAAACCATGCTAATGACCGTTTTCCAACTTTCCTTCTTGACTGACAGAATACTTTTGGCTAAACCCATGATTGAGGTGAATGGATTTACAATTTCATTTGTGATATTCGAAATGAAATGGCTCTTGAGCGCTTCTGATTCTTCCAGCTTTTTATTGGCTGTTTTAAGTTCTTCGGTTAGTTGCTTCAGTTCTTCTACGGTTTGTTTATTTTGTTTAAACCGTTGTTGTAATTCCCGGAGCAGTTCTTCATCGCTAAGTTTGCTCATCGTTTTATGATTTGCGTTTAAAAATAGTTGGTTTAACCCTGTCAAGGGGCACATTCATATTAGTAATCGACTCTGAATGGCCAAGAAAAAGATAACCACCCGGACGTATTTTTTGACATAATTTATTAATTACAGATTCTTGTACTTCCCTGCTAAAATAAATCAAGACGTTACGGCAAAAAATGATATCATAGGTGTCAGGGACAGCATAGCTTTCATCCATAAAATTGAGCCGTTGAAAAGATACTTTTTTTCTTATCTCTGATTTTACCCGCACAGTTGGTTTTTCCCTGTCTTTGCTTCTTAAAAGGTATTTTTTCTTGACCGGCATGGGGATGATAACTGTTTTTTCTTCTTTGTAAATAGCGTCATTGGCCTGCCTGAGTATACGTGATGAAATATCTGTTCCCAAAATGGTGTAATCCATCCCGGGCTCTTGCTCCTTGTAATCACTTAATGTGAAAGCCAGTGTGTATGGTTCTTCACCACTTGAACATCCTGCGCTCCATACTTTAATCGGCCGATAAAAATCATTGTCTTCACAGAGATCGGGAAGCGCTTTTTCTTTTAAAAATTCGAAATGGTCAGCTTCCCTGTAAAAATCTGTTTTATTCGTGCTGACCACGTCAATCATATGAATAACTTCTTCCCCTTTACCTTCTTTATTGAAAACATATTCAATGTAATCTTTAAAGTTACTCATGCTTAGATGCCTGAGCCTTTTTTGCAGCCGGCTCTGTAACATGATTTTTTTCTCAATAGGCATTTTAATCCCATATTCTTCGAAAATGAATTTTGCTAGTTTGTTAAATTCATTATCAGTAAGCATCTTAGGTTTAAAGTGCTCAGAACTGGCTGTGGATTGATTTTGCTTTTCCATTGTTTGTTACATAAAAATGAATTTCAGGTTTTCTGTAAATAAATCATTATTCCCTTAAATTGAGTGATTCCGCACAATCGAAAAAGAAAGCTGTTCATTTTACCTATTTGATGAAAAACAACCCCGAATGCCGGGACTGGCTATTTTTTTACTTATTCCGTAAAAACAACGGAATAAGTAAAGCACTTTTTTACTGCGTTCAAATCGCTTAATTTAGGTTATAGTTTGTTATTAAAGAACAATCTTTGCTGTGAAGCCGGAAAGATTGTTCTTTAAACCGTTATAACAAAAAGCAATATAATATTAAGAAACATTATTTCTCTTCTTTTTTATCATCTTTTGTGCTTTGTTGTTTATTAGCATTTTTAATAACCTCCATTTCCTCCGTAGAGAAGACTTTTATCATGTCAAGGATCATGATGAATTTCTCATCAACTTTGGCGACTCCGGCTATAAATTCAGACTGGTATGTGGTGCCAATACTTGGTGCCGGTTCGATCTGGTCGGGATCAATTTCCAGGACAGCGACTACTTCATCGACTAGCGCTCCAACATGGACAATATCTCCGTCAATGTCCAGATCCATTACCACGATACAGGTTTTGTCTGTATACTCGGTTTCTTCCATGCCAAATTTAATACGGGTGTCAATGACGGGCAGCACCATGCCCCGGAGGTTAATGACTCCTTTCATGTATTCGGGTGCCTTAGGCACTTTGGTGATTTTTGTCATTTCCAGAATGTTTAACACCTTGCTTACATGAGCTGCATACTCTTCTTCTCCTAACTTAAATGTCAGGTAAGAAATGATTTTTTCTGATGTTGTTTCCATAATCATTTAATTTTTGAGGTTATTTTTTCTTTTTGTAAATGACTTAATTGACTGACCATTTTATTGGTGTCCAACACTAATGCAACCGTTCCGTCACCAAGAATACTTGCTCCGGATACCATTTCCTGATCTTTGTAATGCTTTCCCAGGGGTTTAAGTACGGCTTGATATTCACCCACGACTTCATCAACCACCAGGCCTATTTTTTTGTCTTCGTAACTTACAACAACCACTTGTTCTACATGCGCATTGCTTTCTTCTACGTTAAATTCTTTTCGGAGGTAAAAGAAGGGGATTTGTTCTCCGTCCAGAACAACCAGGTTGTTAAATTGATTGACGACTTCTTCATGTTGCACGGCATATATTTTCACAATGGCAGCTAAAGGAACAATGTAATGACTGCTGTCTATCTGGACAAGTAATCCATCAATAATTGATAATGTTAGAGGTAATTTAATGGTGATGGTTGTTCCTTTTCCGGGTTCGGAAAACATTTCAATTTCTCCGCGTACTTCTTCAATCTTTCGTTTAACCACATCCATGCCAACGCCGCGGCCGGAAATGTCTGTTACATTTTCGGATGTACTGAATCCGGGTTGGAAAAGTAAATCAAATACTTCGCGCTGAGATAATGTCGTCTCATCAGTAATGATGCCTTTTTGGATAGCTTTTTTCCTTATTATTTCCGGATTAATACCAGCACCATCGTCGCTCACCCGTATATTGACATTGGATCCTGAATAAAAAGCTTTTAAGGTGATCTGGCCTTTCTCTGGTTTTCCGTTTTTCTTTCTTGTTGCTTGATTCTCAATTCCATGATCGATGCTGTTCCTGAGTATATGCATCAGAGGATCTGTCAGGTTTTCTATGATATTTTTATCGAGTTCGGTTTCTGCTCCCTCGGTGGTAAAGTTAATATCTTTACCTAATTCTTTCGATAAATCTCTGATTAGCCTGTGAAATCGGGTTAACATGTTCTCGATTGGAATTAATACAATGCTAAAGGCCAAATCTCTAAGTTGCCGTGTTAGTTTCTGAACGCTTTCAGAGATGCTTGTTAGTTCGGGGCTGCTGTCTTGTTCGGTATATAAATTGAGGCGCGCCTGTGTTGTCACCAGTTCGCTGACAAGGTTCATTAAGCCATCAAGTTTATCCGAAGCAACACGAATGCTTGTGATCTGGCTTTCTTTACCGTTTCTTGCTGAAGGATTTTTCTTGCCGGGTTTTGTTGTTGTGGGAATACTTTCTGCTACTATTTTTTTGACTTTGTCGATTCCGGCATCAATGTCGGTATTGATCAATTCGGCTGATTCTTCGTTGAATTGATTGTTTTCAAAGAGGTTTCCTGCATGAAGCAGTTCTACTTCCAGTTCGCAATCGTCTTCCACGAAGATGAAAATGTCATGTATGGTTGATATGTCTTCTTCAGTGGCCAGAAAGATTTCCCAATGCGTATAGCACTTTGTTGGATCCATTTCATGAAATGCCGGTAGAATATTATATCTGGGCATGGCTTTGCATTGTCCCAGGCTGGCAAGTTCATCCAGTAAAAACAAAGGATTGGTGCCATTATCAAAAATGGACGGGTCTGGCTTAAAGAAAATATAAAATGTTTTGATTGTCTTATCTTTTATTGCTTGCTGTTCATTTTTAGTTGCCTCCGGGGCATTATCATCAGCAGCTATAAGTTGATTGATCTTTTCAATGAATGCATTTTGTTCCTCTTGTATCTCCAGGTCATCTTCGTTTGAATATAGCAGTTTTTTAAGAAAATCGACCGACTCAAAAGTGATCGTTAATATATCATCATTTAATTTGGCTTGCTGGTTACGAATCTTGTCATAGATTGTTTCCAGGTTATGAGTCAATTCACTCACCTTAGTGAATCCAAACATTGCGCCCCCGCCTTTTAGACTATGCATTGCCCTGAAGGTTCTTTCAATATGTTCATGGTCCTCAGGATTCTTTTCCAAAGCCATTAAAGCTTCTTCAAGGTCTCCGATATGATCGGTAGCCTCTTCAATAAATTTTTTCTTCAGGGCATCAATATCTTGTGATTTCATCTGTTTTATAGTTTAATTTTATTTGTCATGCAGCTCGCCATGATTCTCAAAAACCAGTTTTACGGCATACCATAACGTTAAAATAGTCATCAAAATGTGTGTGTTCCGCCAGCCGGCGGATCATGGCTCGGTTCATCTTTATGTGTTTGTTTTTAGTTTAGATGGATATCGCCATCTTCTTAAATAGCTATGTTCTTTCAATGATAAAGCAATATTTAATTTTTTGTTTCCGGACACGGTTAACTTTATAATGGTATTAAATGGTAAATCGGAGTCTGTCAAAGCATGAGCGCATATTTTTTTCTTATTGCATTCATTTCTTCTTGTATTTCGACACGTTTGATGTACCGTGTTGTTTTATCTGATTACTTTATTGATCGCTGCAATTAATTTTTGAGGAACAAATGGTTTTACAATCCAACCGGTTGCTCCGGCTTCTTTTGCCTCTACTTTTTTCTCCTGCTGAGATTCAGTTGTTAGAAAAAGAATCGGGGTACGTGAATATTCATTTTTTTTCCTGATTTCTTTTATCAGGCTGATGCCATCCATCTCTGGCATATGCAGGTCAGTAATAACCAGGTCAATGCCTTGTCCGTCGAGATATTGAAGGGCGTCTTTCCCATCAATGCCTGCCATTACCTCGTGCCCTTCATTTTCAAGGGTGAAGGTTACTACATCGCGGATGCTTTCGGAATCATCAACAATTAAAATTTTCTTACTCATGATAAATGGTTTTAATTATTTGTTTTTAATAATTGTATACCGCTGTTGGTTAACAGGGCCTGAATCTCTTCCGGGAGTTCCAGGTCAATAGATATATTTTTACCTTCTTTGATGCATGTTCTTTCAAAAGATTTTAATAATTGAACAAAGGTTAAGTCTATGTTGTTTATTTTTTTTCCTTTGATTAAAATATTTTCCCCTTTACCCATTGTTTCGGATAATGATTCCTTGATGCTGATTGCTTCGTCGATGGTTAGATTATCGCTGAAATCCAAAACAACAGTCTCTTTATTTTTCTGGGTTATTTTGATATTTTTATTTTTTTTGCTCATAATTGTTTTTTTATTTTTTTTGACACGCCATGGTTAGAATAATTCAAGATTGTCGTCTTCCTCTTCGTTCTGATTGTATGCTTTTTCTCCATCATCACCAAAAAGATCAACATCTCCTTTTTCTTCCTCCTTGGATATGCTTTCATGAATAAAATGTTCGCTATGCATGGTGTATTTCTGTCTGAGATGATCAATATTTACATTGTTTTCAAATTCTTCTGTATGTAATTTGCCGCTTATATCATTTAGTTCTTCAGTAATATCCTCAATGGTTTTATCAAAAAAATCATAATATTTAACATCTTTGATAGAGGTGCGAATGTCTTCGTTCAGGATATGGGTGAGATGGCTGTTTTGTTTAATGATGCCTTGCATCTTATTTTTATTTTCATGAAGACGATTAACAAGGGATAAATTACGGTCGTCAATATTATTGATATCGCCTCCGAGAGGAGACTCAGACAGCCCTTTTTCTATTGCATTTCTGATCTTTTCACTTGATTTACCAATATTGTTGATGAGCTTCTTTAGTTGTTGATGATTCACATCAAATTGATCGATCAGTTGTTGAATTTCTTCTTCAGATAATTGTATTTCGCTGTAATGTTGCTCCGGTAATCCGGATAATTTTATTTTTCTGATCAGGGGTAAAAAGGCATCCATCTCCTTGCTCACGGTTTCATAAGTATTGATCATATTGAAGAGATCAAGGTCTATAATACTGTATTGGTCTTTTATTTCTGAATGGGCTTCGTTTAACTGGCTTTTTAATTGTGTTGCATTTTGGAGTCTGTTTTCAATTTCACCGAAGTGGTTTTTATTGGTTTGTTCTCCTGGGGAAATAAAATAATTACACATGTTGGTGATGGTGGTCATGTTGTGGCCAAGGTCCAGTATTTTTTGTGTGATGTTCTCAATGGCTTTCTGGTATTCTTTATTGGCATGAATTAGCTGAGCTGCCTGCAGCCGGGCTATGTCCCTTATTTTTATAAAACAGGACATTTTGCTTTCATCATCAAGTTCTTTCTTTTCCTGGTTCATGTTTTTCAGGTCGCCGATCACTTCTTTATGGACTTGCTGGACATGTTCAATCTTTTGCCTGATGATATCATGATATTGAAGATTGGTGATGATGTTGGAAATGTTTTGTGAGTTGCTCTTGGTTTTCGCTGACAGGTCTGGTAATTTAACAATGGCTTCCTTATTTTTTTCTGACAGAAGAGATTTGCTTTCTTTTATTTGTTTTAATATCTCGTCTGTTTGAGAAAGGTAATATTCTTCAATAAAATTTAATTTGCTTTTTGATTGGTCTATTTTGTTCTTGATGTTTGTCAATAATCGGTAAAATTTAGAATAATGGTCTTTAAGCCGGGTGAATATGTTGTCGAATCCTTTTTCCGAAGCTCTCTCATCTTTATTTAAAAAGAGTTCCAGCTTTAGGTTGGTCCGTAAAAGCTTAATGGACATCAGGTTTTGATTAAAATGGTGTGTTGGTATGTACATAAAGTCAAGGATTTGGTACATTTCATTGTAATAATCCTTAAGGCTGTTGATTAGTTTAGAGAAGGATTTATTGAAACCGCTTAGCCGCTTAAAATATTCATCCAGTTCTCCCGCAAATTTTTCTGAGGCTTCTTCGTCACTCATTAAATCAAAGATGATCTGGGCGTTTTCTGATATTAACCGGGCATCTTTAGCAAATCTTTTAAATTGGTTATTAAGTCCAAGAAAATCATCGGATGAGCATTGATGCAGTGAAATGATTTTTTCGTCAATCCTTGTGAAAACCTGACTGATTTCCTCAATGGAATAGGCGTTTAGCAGTGTCTCTTTTGGCTTATCATTTTGCATAAACATTGTTTTGTTGGATGACTGTTTCAATTTTTTTTATCATCAAATTAATATCGATGGGCTTAGGAATATAAGCATTTACTTTTTTGGTTTCAGGTTTAATATGCGTGAATGGATCTGGTGTTAGAACAAAAACAGGTATGCCATTTACCTCATCCCTGTCCAGTAATTTTTTTAATTTTTCTTTGTTCTTGTATGTATCCATTAAATCTGCTATGATTAAATCAATGTTTTTGTTTTTTAATAACTTGTATGCTTCCCTGTTATTAATGGTGTTTAATATTTTATATCCTTTGGATTCCAGGATTGATTTTAATAATAAATTACTTGTTTTTGTTATTTCAACGGTTAATATGTGATACATTATTCCTGATATCAAATCATTTATTTTGTTATACTCTTTAAATGAAAATAAGTTCTGCATAGGATATTGATATGAATCATCTTTTATATTGATATATATCACCATCTATTTATTTTGTTGTCCGGCAGGCAATTACCAATGTTTTTTTTTGACAACCCTGTATTTTAAGTTACCGATAAATGATATAAAATTCATTTGTTTATATTTTAATTTTATTTGTCAGGGTTAAAAACATATTATCATGGCAGGTCGTGACAATTGAAAATTAAAAAATTAACAGATGAATATTTGTTTATTCGTCAGACTTTACTTTTATTATTTTTTACATTTGTAGTATAAATTTAAATGGAATTATATTGTATGACAGACGCAGGAAAAAGTAAACTTACGGCTATTAATGAGATTGGCGAGTTTGGATTAATTAACCGCTTGACTAATGATTTAATACTCAAAAATCGTAGTTCTGTATATGGTGTTGGTGATGATTCGGCGGTGATTGAAGAAATGAAGAAACAATTGGTGGTTAGTACTGATATTTTTACTGAAGGAGCTTATTTTAATTTGGTTTATACACCTTTTAAACATTTGGGATATAAAGTTATTGTTGCCGGCATTTCTGATATTTATGCCATGAATGCGGATCCATCGCAGGTTTTGGTCAATCTTGCTGTCAGCAGTAAATTTAGTGCAGAAGCGCTGGATGATTTGTACGAAGGAATTAAGGCTGCATGCCAGGAATACCAGGTTGATCTTGTTGGGGGGGATATTGCGGCTTCTGTTACCGGAATGACGATATCTGTTACTTCAATTGGGCGTGTTGCAAAGGATGATATTGTTTACCGGAGTGGTGCACAAAAAAATGATATTATTTGTGTCTCGGGAGATCTTGGAAGGGCTTTTGTTGGTTTGCAGTTGCTTGAGCGTGAAAAGAAAATTTTTGAGGAAACAGGTACTGAGCAGCCCGAGTTAAAAGGTTTTGAGTCTTTTCTTCAGAAACAACTTAAGCCCGGAGCTCGTGCTGATGTGATTGATCTTTTAAAACAAAAGGGAATTAAACCTACTTCAATGATTGACCTCTCTGATGGATTAGCTTCTGATATCATGCAAGTTTGTAAGGCATCCGGAAAAGGATGTAAGTTATTTTATGACCGGATACCTGTTGCTGACGAGACGGTTAAAATGACTGATGAATTTGGGATTGATCCTGTTACAGCAGCTCTTAATGGGGGGGAGGATTATGAATTGCTTTTTACGGTTCCTATTGCTGAATATGAGAAGATTAAAGATGAGACTTCGGTTTCGATGATCGGGCATATTGCAGATGAGGATGTTGGGATGGTGCTTGTCACGACGCAGGGACATTTTGTTGATCTGAAAGCTCAGGGATGGTCTGTGAATCAGGAGGGAGAGGCTGGCTGAACGCTGAGCCAGGAATTTATAGAGCGAACGATATTGACTTAAATTGAACAATTCTTATCAGAAAATCATTTAATTTAAGATTAAATTAAAAACCCCTGCATTAAATCTATGATGCAGGGGTTTTTTATGTGTTGTCGTAGACATGCCTATTCAGGGAAATAACCTTTCATGATTCCTCGTTTGGCATTTTTAATGAACAGCAATATCTCATCCCTTTCTTTTGAGGCAGGGAGGTTCGCTTCGATATAATCCAATGCCTGGGAGTTATTATAACCTTTTTGATAAATGGTTCTGTAAATTTCCTGGATCTCGTTGATTTTTTCATTGGGAAAATCCCGTCTTCGCAGGCCAATAGAGTTAACGCCTGCATAAGATAATGGTTCCCTGGCTCCTTTAACGTAGGGCGGAACATCTTTCCTGACCAGGGATCCACCTGAGATGATGGTATGGCATCCAATATTTACAAATTGATGTACAGCTACCAGGCCGCTAAGAATAGCCCAGTCATCTATATTTACTTCACCTGCTAATTGTGATGCGTTACCCAGGATGATATGATTGCCAAGGATACAATCATGTGCAACATGCACGTATGCCATCAGCAGGCAATGATTACCAATGACTGTTTTCCCTTTGGCTGCTGTCCCGCGGTTTATGGTAACAAATTCTCGTATGGTAGTATTGTTTCCAACATACACGGATGTTTTCTCACCTTTGAATTTTAAATCCTGCGGTATTGCCCCGATTACTGCGCCGGGAAATATTTTGCAGTTCTTTCCAATAGTCGTTCCTTCCATAATGACGGTATTGCTACCGATCCATGTTCCTTCTCCGATTTTGACGTTTTTTGCAATGCTGGCAAAGGGCTCAATGACCACATTGTCTGCTATCTCAGCATTCGGATGAATATAGGCAAGCGGTTGATTCATGCTGTTGTCTTTTTAACGGTATTAGTTGTTTTTATTTTTGGACTTTTACAATTTGGGCCAGTAATTCGCCCTCCATGACAATTTTGTTTCCTACAAATGCAGTACCCGACATATTACAAATACCC
Source organism: uncultured Bacteroidales bacterium (assembly GCA_964606415.1). Classification (GTDB taxonomy): domain Bacteria; phylum Bacteroidota; class Bacteroidia; order Bacteroidales; family JBBRXJ01; genus CAZSGN01. The sequence continues at coordinate 4,625 of CAZSGN010000024.1, read as the reverse complement.
CTACGGATTGGAGATATTAATTCGAGTTTAAATACAATGGTATCTCCGGGGCCAACTTTTCTTTTAAATTTCGCATGTTCTACTTTAAGAAAATAGGTTAGGTAATTTTCGGGATCTGGCACGGTGTTTAGCGTGAAAATTCCACCGACCTGTGCCATGGCTTCAATTTGTAAGACACCGGGCATGACAGGTTCATTAGGAAAGTGCCCGACAAAAAATCCTTCGTTCATGGTCACGTTTTTGATACCCACGATGCTGTTTTCATCCATTTCAAGAATTTTATCGACCAGCAGAAAAGGAGGACGGTGAGGCAATATTTTTTTTATCTGGTTAATGTCCATTAGTGGTTCTATGTCCGGATCAAAGCGGGGGATTTTTTGACTCTGTTCTTCTTTTTTAATCAATTTCCGGATGATTTTGGCGAATTCAGTATTCGCAAGGTGTCCTGGTTTTCTTGCAAATATTTTTGCTTTGATAGGTTTCCCAGCAAGCGTAATATCTCCAATTATATCAAGTAATTTATGTCTGGCTGGTTCGTTCGGGAATTGAAGATCAGGATCGCTAAGTACGTTTCCTTCTTTGATCTCGACGGGCTCCTTGTGAAATAGTTTAGCCATTTTATCAACTTCTTCCTGGGTGACTTTTTGATCAATGATAACAATGGCATTATCAATGTCTCCGCCTTTGATCAGGTTGTCTTTTAAAAGATGTTCAAGTTCATGGAAAAATACAAATGTACGACAAGCTGAGAAATCATCTTTAAATTGATCAATATGCTCCATTTCTGCATACTGATTACGAAGTACTGCTGAAGGATAGTCTATTAGTGTGCTCACACTCAGTTTGTCATCGGGATAAGCAACAATTTCAATGCCTAGCTCATCATTTGTATAGGCTACTTTTTCTTTTAAAACAAAAAAATCTTTATCTGCTTCCTGCTCAATAATTCCTGCTTCTTCAATTGCCTGAACATGAAATTTTGCACTTCCGTCAAGTATAGGTGATTCAGGTCCGTCAAGTTGAATAGTGGCATTATCAATTCCCATGCCTGATAGTGCAGCCAGTGTATGTTCGACTGTTGATATTCGGATATCCCCTTTGGCCAGTGTTGTTCCGCGGGAGGTGTCTATAACATAATCAGTAATTGCTTCGATGATTGGTTCGTCAGGCAGGTCAATTCTTTGAAAAAGAATCCCCTGGTTTTCTTCGCCGGGTAAAATAGTCATTTTAACATGATGACCGGTGTGTAGTCCTGTTCCTTTTAAAATGAGTGATTTCGCAAGTGTTTTTTGTTTTTCCGCCATTATGTTTTTTGTTAATATAATATTATATTTTTGTTTTAATTTCCTTAATTTCTTTTGCCAGATCAATCACTTGTTTTCTTAATTCGGGAAGTTTCCTGAAGACAACATATACTTTTTGGTATTGGGCAAAATCAAAGGCAGCTGAGCCTTGTACAACCTGGTTGTCTTCAATATCTTTTGTAACTCCTGACTGTGCTGCAATTTTGACATTGTCGCCTATATTTAGGTGCCCAATAATACCAACCTGGCCAGCAATGATGCAGTTTTTCCCAATTTTTGTTGATCCGGCTATGCCTGCTTGTGAAACAATAACCGTGTTTTCACCAACTTCAACGTTGTGGGCAATCTGGATCAAATTATCCAGTTTCACTCCTTTTCTGATGATTGTTGAGCCTATTGTTGCCCGGTCAATGGTGGTGTTTGAACCAATTTCCACATGGTCTTCAATGATTACGTTACCAATTTGAGGAACTTTGGCATAGTTGTTTTCAGTGTTGGGGGCAAAGCCAAATCCATCTCCGCCAATAATGACTCCGCTATGAATGGTACAGTTGTCACCAATTTGGCAGTCATCATAAATTTTAACGCCAGGATAAAGAATGGTGCCATTGCCGATATGTACATTTTCCCCGATATATACTTGTGGGTGAATCTGTACATCATCACCAATGGATGCCTGATCTTCAATAACAACGGTATTACCGATATAGGCATTTTTCCCGATTTGAGCAGATGAGCTGATGTTTGCATTTTTGGCAATGCCTTTTCTTTGCTTCTTCTGTTTTTGATAGACATCCATTAATTGAGCCAGGGCGCTATAAGCATCTTTTACCCGGATTAATGTTTTGTCTACTGGATGCTCCGGCTCAAGGTCTTCGTTTACCAATATAATGGAGGCTTCTGTTGTATATAAATATTTCTCGTATTTGGGATTGGCTAAAAAAGTGAGGGTGCCTGGTTGTCCTTCATCTATTTTGGAGAAGTTAGAAACTTCTGTCTTAGGGTCACCTTCAACTTTGCCATTAACCAATTTAGAAATTTCTTTGGCTGAATATTGCATCATAATAGAATTAATTTTGAAAGGCCAGGACAACAGCACCCATATTGAATAATATCATTGATTAAGATTGTATTATGCGTCATAATTGGATGTTTTATCTCCTGAAATATAATTTTGCAAAACTAAACAAAAATATTATTTCTGCGATATTCATTTATTTATAAAAATCATTATTTGACAGGAATAATTGCTTTTGCTTAAAGATCTTTGGGACAGCAGAGAAAATATTTAGTGGTGGTTTGACTTAAATTATCTGTTTTTAGAATATCACTGGCAGTGGTGATGTCAACTAATTCACCGTTTTTATGGAGAATTTTAATTTTTTCATCATTGACATTATATGCATTGTTGCTGATTTCACCTGAAAAAACGAAATAATCAATAAAAGATGCTGGCATATATTTCGTGGTAATGTAGTGCTCTTTTAATTGTGCTATTCGTTCTTGCGGAATAGGTTGATTATGAATCTCTATTTTGTATAATTGCCGGTTAAGAAACCGTTTACATAAAGAGGATAATAAGGGATCATGATATGTTGACCATACTTTAATGGCCGATAAAATATCGCTGTCGTCCAGTTGTGCAAAATTGTGGAGTATTTTTTCCTGCTCTTCTACTGATAACTGGTAGATTGTTTTTTGTGAAAAATCATTATTTAAAAAAAAGAGCAGAAAAGGGGTGCCGAATAATTCTTCTCCATTGGAAATAAGACTTCTTGCTCTTTTCATGATCTTGAGCAGTAATTGTTCTGTGGCAATAACCGTTTTGTGAAGATAAACCTGCCAGTACATTAGTCGTCTTGCAAGCAGGAATTTTTCAATTGAATAAATTCCTTTTTCATCAATAACCAGTTTGTCATTGACAACGTTTAGCATTTTGATGATACGGTCTGAGCCAATAATTCCTTCTGACACACCTGTAAAGAAACTGTCTCTTTTTAGATAATCCAGCCTGTCCATGTCCAGTTGGCTGGAAACTAATTCATGAAGGAATTTTTTAGGATGTTGGTTTTTGACAATCAACAAGGTGTCTGCCAGCCGGTTATCAAATTGACGATTTAATTCTTCAATAAATAAAATGGATAGTTCTTCGTGGTTTAAGTTACCCACCAGGTTGTATTCCGTTGTGTGAGAAAAGGGACCATGGCCAATGTCGTGCAAAAGCAAGGCAAGTGTTACTGCTTCCTCTTCTTCCGGGGTGATTTCATGATCTTTTAGGCGGATGATGTTGACTGCGGATTGAATCAGGTAAACGGTGCCCAGCGCATGTTGAAAACGGGTATGGTTGGCACCGGGGTAGACTGAATTGGTTAACCCTAGTTGTTTGATCCGGCGTAAACGCTGAAAGAATGGATGCTCGATAATGTCAAAAAGAAGCTCGAATGAAATATTGATAAATCCGTAGACGGGATCGTTGATAATTTTACGTTTATTCATTGCCTGATGCTTTTGGATGAGGAAGGGTTTGATTTGCTTGTAATAATTAGTTCTTTTAGCTTTTCTAAATCTTCAGGAGTGTCAATGGAATAATTTTCTGTAAGGGTTATTTTGACTTTGATTCGATAACGATTCTCAAGCCATCTTACTTGCTCCAGCGACTCGGCTTTTTCAAGGGGAGTTTGTGGTAGACTGGTAATTTCAGATAAGATATCCCAGCGATATGCATAAATCCCTATGTGTTTAAAAAAAGTATGATGTTTTGTCCAATTGTCTTTATCTTGTTGATGATCTCTCAGGTATGGGATGACGGACCGGCTAAAATATAGGGCGTCATTATTGTGAGTTAATACTACTTTAACATGATTGGGATTATTCAGTTCTTCTGCTTGCTCAAAGGGTTTTGCCAGCGTGGCTATTTCTGTATCCGGTTCTTCAAATGCAGCTTTAAGTTGTTCAAGTTGACTGCTGCTTAAAAATGGTTCATCTCCTTGTATATTAATAACAATGTCATAATGAATCTCGGTAGATTCTTTTATTTTACTAAAGGCCTCCTGGCACCGATCAGTACCACTTTGATGTTCGCTACTTGTTAATACGACATTGCCGTTAAATCCTTGTATGCATCTTTCAATACGTTGGTCATCTGTTGCGATGTAAACATGATCAAGGCACTGGCATGCCCGCTCGTAGACATGCTGGATCATAGGTTTATTTTCTATCATGGCCAGGGGTTTGCCAGGCAACCGGCTTGAGGCATACCTGGCGGGTATAATGCCGAGTGTTTCCATATTGTCTTTTTTATTATTGTCCGGTAACTTTTGT
>CAZSGN010000023.1:0-17110 GCA_964606415.1 uncultured Bacteroidales bacterium | reverse complement strand
AATACCAATATTAAATTCTTTTTCAAACTCCATGATCAGTTCAACGGTGTCAAGAGAGTCTGCACCTAAATCGTTGGTAAAGCTGGCTTCGGGTGTAACTTCATTTTCATCAACGCCCAATTTGTCTACGATAATTGCTTTAACTCTTGATGCAATGTCTGCCATAATTTTAATTTTAAGTTATTAATTAATAAAATTTCAAATGTGCAAAGAAATGTATTTCTCCCAAATTAACAAACTTTTTTTTATAATTTGTTTAAAAAAATCAGCTATTTTTCCCGTAAAGACTAAAGAAATCAATATCTTTAAACAACAAAAATAATAAAGAACTAACTCATTTTATAAATGAATCAGCCAAATAACAAAAAAAAACTAAATAAACAAAGCTATGAAGCGAATTGCGATTTTTGCCTCCGGAAAGGGGACTAATGCACAAGCAATTATTGATTATTTCAGAGATAATCCGTCAGTGAGTGTATTTTTGATCTTCTCAAATAAAAAAGAAGCACCTGTTACTGATCGTGCCAGGAAAGAAAATATTCCTGTCATTACTTTTGACCGGGATACTTTTTACCAGACAGACTTTCTGATCCGGATTCTCAAAGACAACCTGATCGACCTCGTTGTTCTTGCGGGCTTTATGTGGCTCATCCCTAAAAACCTTACCGAGGCTTATTCTAATAAGATGATCAATATTCATCCTGCGCTTTTACCTAATTACGGGGGGCAAGGGATGTATGGGATGCATGTTCATAATGCAGTACACAAGAACCGTGATAATGAGACGGGCATCACCATTCATTATGTCAATGAAGAATACGACAAGGGAGCACCAATCATCCAAAAGAAATGCAATATTGATCCGGAAAAAGACAATCCGGATACCATTGCTAAGAAAGTCCATCAGCTGGAATATGAATATTATCCCAAAGCAATAGAGATGGTTTTAGGAAAACAAGAATAATAAAAAAAGGCTGTTCCGGACAGGGACAGCCTCTAAATTAAGGTATAAAAAGTGCTATTTAATCTCTTTATTGTCGTCTTCGTTCTTTTTATCTTCCTTTTTGTCAGCATCATCCTTTCCGCTGGATGCTTTTTTAAACTCACGCATTCCCTGTCCTAATCCTCTCATCAATTCGGGAATCTTACGCCCACCAAAAAGAAGCAGTACAATAAGAACAACAATGATAATTTCAAGCGGCCCGGGAGCTCCTATTAAAAAAACAAATAGATTGGTCATAAGGCATTAATTTAAATAATAATATTAATTAACAAAAGTAACAATTATTTCGACCGGATGATCATATTACAGGCCAAAAAAAAACAGATATATGAATCATCTTTATTTGGTGCTTGCCAGAACATTATTATATTGCAGGCGAGTCCATAGCATGCGGGGATTAGACATTAAGACCGGGGTTAATTTGAACGCGGGTAATATAAATTTCTAATTAGCGTTTGTCTATCATGTCCACCAACTTCGTTATGCTTGTTGACAGGCTCTAATTAAGTAATTCTTATCAGCAATCGCTCAATATCGGTAAAACTTACAACCCTATTAATTTTAATATATCATTCCCAATAATAAAAACAAAAAGCATTAGTATCAATATCATTCCGATAATCTGCACTACTTCCATAAACTTATCCGGTAATTTTCTGCCGGAAACGGTTTCAGCAATCAGGAAAACTACATGTCCGCCATCCAAAGCCGGTATTGGTAATATATTAACAAAAGCAAGCACCATTGACAAAAGGCCTGTGTAGAACCAGAAGCGCTGCCAGACCCATTGCCCTCCATACACCTGAGCTATTCCAATAGGTCCGGAAACTGATTCTCTGAATTTCTCCTGACCGGAGAATATTTTACCAAATCCCTTAGCATTAACCACGATGGTTTCAAAAGCATCAGCCACACCATAATTAAAAGCTTTCCCAAAAGAATAAGGCGCATTTTCATAAGGTACGCGGGCCATCACACCAATCAATCCATTGCTGTCGACATTAACATTTACCTTATTTTCGTTGCCTTCCCGAAGAAAAGAGATCTGAACAGAATCATATTCATTACTAATCATACGCTCTTTAAAGTCACCATAAACATCAATTTCCTGATCATTCAATCCAATAACCTGATCTCCTTTTCTCAACCCGGCACTGGCCGCATTTTGTCCTTCCAATACACTATCAATAACAAAATCAAAATTATCATGCGAAATAACAGGCTCCATACCTCCTTTAGCCGCCCTGTATAATGTATCAGGCATTGATATAGTTAAATGTTGTCCTTTTCTGCTTATAATAACATCAGCACCAAACAACACCTCCGTTGAAAGCACATCCTGAAAACGCTCTACTTTTTCACCATCAATATTAACAATTTTATCACCTGTTTCAAAACCAATATCCCGTCCAAGCTGGTAAGCATAAATACCATCTTCATTCACATTGTCAACAGGTAAAAAGCTTTGATTATGAAAATAAAGCATACCGGTAAAAATAATTACCCCCAGAATAACATTCATCACAACCCCTGCCACCATCACAATCAATCTTTGCCAGGCAGGCTTGGCCCTGAACTCCCAATCTTCAGGCTCTTTTTTTAACTGCTCTTTATCCATCGACTCATCGATCATCCCGGCAATTTTCACATACCCGCCAAGCGGTAACCAACCGACACCATACTCTGTATCCCCCCTGCGATATTTGAACAATTTAAATCCCCAGGCATCAAAGAAAAGATAAAATTTTTCAACCTTTATACCAAAAGCCCTTGCAGCAATATAATGACCAAATTCATGAATAATCACGAGAATTGATAACGCCAACAGCAATTGAGCTGTCATAATTAGTCCAGACATATAGATTCTATTTATTTTTTAAAAATGAAAAGCAAAAATATAATTAATTTAAAACAAAACACGCAAAGATAAACAATCACTTATCAGAATGCTTATATTCAATTACTTTTAATTCGGTTCTTCGATTTTGTGCCCGGCCTTTTTCCGTTTCATTAGCAGCACGATGTTCGGTCTCACCATAACCTTTATAAGAAAGTCGCTCACTATCAACACCCTGGGACACCAGATAATCAACCACTCCTTTTGCCCGGTTTTCTGACAATTGTTTATTATAAACTTCGGTACCGACGCTATCAGTATGTCCGCCTATTTCAATCTTAAGGCCCGGATTTTGCCTGAGAAAATCAACTACCTTATTTAATTCAGCCTTAGATTCCGTTTTCAACTCATATTTATCGGTTTCATAAAAAATATTTTTTAAAACGATGGACTCTCCTTCACGAATAGGCTGCAAAGGAATATCCATGATATAAGGTTCAGCATATGAACTTGCTTCTTTTAAAGAAAAATTTTCTGAATAAAAAAGGTATCCTTCTTTAGAAACATTCAATGCATAATCACGATCCACCGGAATGGTGATTAAGAAAGTGCCATTCAGATCATCAGATTCAGATTGCACAACAAGGTCACCCGTTTCAATATCAATCAATTCAAAATGAGCACCTAAGGGTTTAAAAGAAATAGCATCATAAACTTTTCCTTTCATATAAGAAACAGGAGTCGGCCTGGCTTCTTCATAAAGTTCAAAACGAAATAGATCAATTCCTTTTGCTTCATCACGGTTAGACGAATAAAAAGCCAGATTACCCCGTGCATTAACCATCAACCCTTCTTCATTCCCAGAGGTATTAATAGGATATCCCATATTAACCGGCTCCCCCCAGTCACCATCTTTATCTTTCTTAACATAATAAAGGTCAAAACCACCCATGCCAGTGTGTCCTTCAGAAGCAAAATACATTGTCTGCCCATCAGGATGAATAAAAGGGGACATTTCATGCCCAGGGGTATTAATATTATCACCAAGATTTTGTGGTTCACTCCATCCCGAATTAGGTTGTTTCTGTGTCATCCAGATATCGAGTTTCCCTTTCGTCCCATTCCGGTCACTGGCAAAATAAAGCGTTTTACCATCCGGCGCAATACCAGGTTGTTTTTCGGAATATTTTGTATTGACAGGCGCACCAATATTATAAGGTTTTCCCCAGCGATTTCCTTTTTTAGCAGCATAATAAATATCACATCTGCCATAATCACCCGGCCTGTTACAAGCAGTAAAAAACATTGACTTTCCATCCACAGATAAAGCCTGTGCTCCTTCGTTATCCGGAGTATTAATCGGAGGCCCCATGTTTTCAGCTTTTGTCCAGGCAGAATCTTTTTTAAAGGTAATAAAAAAGTCCTCCTGATGAGAACTATATGATCCGGGATTAGGATTATCAATGGGAATACGTCTTGTAAAAACGAGCGTTTGCTCATCTGCCGAAAGACTCGGCCAATACTCATCATGTTTTGAATTGACTTTGGGCCCAAGGTTTTCAGGGTCAAAAGGAACCGGGTTTGCTTTAGCCCGGGCCCCAAACCGGGCATTTTTAAGCATTTTCCTTCCCTGCTTTTTCAACATGTCAGAAGCCTTTTCTTTTTCAAGCAGCATCTCCAGGTGCTCAACCGCATCTTTATAACGCATCAACCTGAATTCATGTTTTGCAAGATCAAAATAAGCATTGGGATAAAAATCAGGATCAACTTCGAGACCTTTTTTATACATTTCGATCCCCTCTTCATAACGTTTGAAATCGAAATATATACCCGCCATAATCAAATAAGCCTCCACGAACTCAGCATCCCGGCCGATAGCTTTATTTGCATATTTTTCAGCATCATCAATATCTTTTTCACGATGCGCTTCCATAGCCTTTTGAATAAACTTAATTGCCCTTTTATCATCAGTAGTATACTCTTTCTGCCCAAAAGAAAGAAAAGAGCAAGACAGAAAAAAAATAAAAAAAGAGAGACGCATCATAAATATCGGTTGAAATTAAACAATTAAGGGATATGCATAAATTTATGTACCTGAAGTGAGATTTGCCAATGAGTATTATTTTTCACGTAATCAATAATAACGGGGATGATTTTTTTATAGCGGCTCCATTCGGGCTGAAGAAATAATAAACACTCATTCCCAACTTTTTCCCTGTTTAATTCAGCCCATTCAAAATCCTTTTCATCACGAATAATGACCTTTAATTCGTTAGCCCTGGCCAGGAGGAGCTCCTGGGGTTTCTGATTTATTTTGGGAGAAACACAAATCCAGTCCCAGACACCACTTAAAGGATAAGCCCCGGAGGTTTCAAGATGCAACTGATAATCAGATGCTTTAAAAATACTACAAAGAATATTCAAATTATAACTAAGCGGTTCTCCCCCTGTAACAACAACTGTATCGGCACCTGTTAATTTCACCTTTTCAACAATATCATCAATTGGGGTCAACTGATGCATGTCAGGCATCCAGGAAAATTTAGTATCACAATAATCACATCCTATATCACAACCACCAAGCCTGATAAAAAAAGCTGCACGACCCGCGTGATGGCCTTCTCCCTGGATTGTGTAAAACTCTTCAATCAAAGGCAAAGCTGCCCCCTGCTCATTATTATGTTGATTATTTTGTTGCATAGATGCAAAACCTGAAAATTATTGATTAACCTACTTGCATGACAGACGAAATATCGACCTAACAGACAAGCTCAAATGAATACTGCTGAACTCATAAAACCGTAAAAAACTAAAAAAATTGTTAGTCTGATGATTTGCTTCAAAATTATCATAATTTTTCCAAAACACACATATAATCATAATGAGCCCCGTCAATTTTCTCAACAATCTTAAAACCCGCCTTTTCTGCAAACGGAACTAAAGTCTGGAAATCCAGATAAAGCCATGAGAATCGGGAACCCGCTATATCCTTGTAATACATAAAAAAATCAATTTCTCCATAATATCCAGTATTCGTTTCAATAAAAGACGCAGGCTCTTCATTTCCAAACAAATAAAACACATCTGAAGAATCAAAAATGATTATACCCCCATGGTTTAATAAATAAAAAGCTTTTACCAAAAGCTTTTCCAATCCATGCAAAGAACCGGCAATTCCAATTCCATTCATCATCATCAAAAGCGTATCAAAACCACGATACTCCATATCAAAAAAGTCCTGATTAATAACTTTCCCCACTCCTCTTCTCCTGATAACATCACAGGCAAGCACCGATTTTTCAAGCGCTGTGACATCATAACCATGTTCTTGCAGCCACAAAGAGTGAGATCCCGCACCTGCTCCTACATCCAATATCACCCCTTTGCTTCTTTCCAGGGCCTTTTGTTCCAGAATTGGCATTTCGGTAAAGTCACGAAATAAATATTCAACAGGCATTACATCATCTTCCAGCAAGGGAGAGGAAACCATAATCTGCACCTCCGGGACTCCCTTCCAATAATCATGAATAGCCATACCCAATGGATCCGCATCGCACATAAAAAAATATTAATAAACCCAAATATACCTAAGGGAAGTGCTATTTCAATTTGCTCATATCGCTCAACTTAGGTAAAATAAAAAACTGCAATTTATCAAGAATTATGAAAAAACCTTGCCTATTAAAACCATATATCCTAATTTCGTATCAGAACATAAAGAAAATAAAAAGTTAAAGAGCCGGATCAATGAAATAGGAAAATAATAAAATGGATCTACCACTCATTTAATGAAAGCTTGCAATTTGTTTATATGTTGTATTTTAATGGAAATTGTTTGCCCAAAATGAGCAACTATATTGCATCAATCAAAAAACGCAATATTTAAACAATATTTCAACTACATTTACAACAATATTTCAACAATTTTAACAGTGAAAGAAGGGCAAAACCAATAAAATTAACTGATTACAAACACATTACAATGACCCAATCAGAAGATCAAGACAAACGACATCACTCCGTCGATAAAAATAAACAAACACAGGCTGATTTGCATAATCATCCTGATATTGATAATGCACCTGAATCAGACAAGCAGGAGGACAGCATGCACCAAAAACAAGTTAATAATAACCAGCATGAAGGCCCACCTTCAGAAGAACAGGATTTCTCCACACTCAGTAAAACAGCATTGATCAAAGCCTTAGAGAAATTGATACAAAATGAATCGCCATTAAGAATAAAAAACCAGGTTGAGGAAATCAAGAGCGCGTTTTATAAAAAACATAAAACAGATATTGAAGAAAAAAAAGAAGCCTACATACAAAGCGGAGGGCGGGAAGAAGACTTTGTCCCTCCCCGGAATGAAGAAGAACAACAATTTAAAGAACTGTTGTCGAAATATAAAAAGCATAAGTCCGAAGAAAATAAAAAAATTGAAAAAGAGCGGGAAAATAATCTTAAACAGAAACAGGAAGTTATTGATGGGATAAAAAAATTAATCGGAGGAACCGAATCATTAAATAAAACTTTTGAAGAATTCCGTGTATTACAACAAAAGTGGCGTGAAAGCGGCCCCCCTCCAAGTCAGGACGCCCGAAACCTTTGGAATACCTATAATCATTATGTTGAACAATTTTATGATTATATCAATATTAATAAAGAACTACGGGATCTTGACTTCAAAAAAAACATGGAAGAAAAAGTCATTCTCTGTGAAAAAGCAGAAGAATTAACGCAGAAGGAAAAAGTGGTTGAAGCCTTTCATGAATTACAAAAGCTACATGATCAGTGGCGCAACACCGGGCCAGTTCCAAAAGATCAACGAGAACCCTTATGGGAAAGATTTAAAGCTGCCACGACCATTATTAATAAAAAACACCAGGATTATTTTCACCAACTAAAAGCAGAACAAGAAGCTAACCTCCGGAAAAAAGAGGAACTGGCTGAAAAAGCCGAAACACTGAGCCAGGAAGTGCTTAATACACACCAGGAATGGAAAACAAAAACCAAAGAACTGCTGGAAATACAAGAAGAATGGAAAAAAATCGGACGTGCCCCGAAGAAGCAAAACGGCAAAATATATTTCCGCTTTAAAAAAGCCACTGATCATTTTTTCAAGCGAAAAAGAGAATTTTATGCTGCCAATAAAGAAATTCTCGAGAAAAACCTCCGCCGTAAAGAAGAACTTTGTGAGACCGCTGAACAATTAAAAGACAGTGAAGATTTTGAACATGCTACAAAAAAGATCAAAGAACTTCAGCAAATCTGGAAAAAAGCTGGCCCTGTACCAGCAAAAGCATCCCATAAATTATGGAAGAGGTTCCGAACTGCTTGCGATGAATTTTTCCAAAAGAAATCCGAATATCACAAAAAACTGGTTAGCCAATATGATGATCATCTAAAAGAAAAAGAAGCCTTAATTGAAGAAATTCAGCATTATCAACCTGCCGGAGATGAAGATCAGGATAAAAAAGCAATAAATAATTTTGAGGAAAGGTGGAATGCAATTGGATATGTCCCCGGAAAAGATAAAAACAGAATTCAAAAACAATACAAACAAGCAATGGGAGATATTTTAGAACGATTAAATATTGACCAAAAAGAAAAAGAGGTTCTCAAGTATAAAAATAAGCTTGTTGGTTTAGACACCACACAGCAACCTGGCAAAAAACTTAAGTACGAACGTGATAAACTCCTTAATCAATACAAGAAACTGGAGAATGAAATAAAAGTACTTGAAAATAATATTGGTTTTTTTAATCATTCTTCAAAAAATGCAGACAACATGATCAATCAAATCAACCAACAGATAGAAGAAGCCCGGGATAAAATGAGAATAATCAGAGAAAAACTTGAGGCACTGGATCAGATTGACAGTTAACGCTTTGCTTTTTCCATTCCAATTTTGTTCTACAAAACAAGCTAATTAGGAATTTTATTATTTATTTTGCTTTTTTAATCTAAAGAAGAAAAATTGGCTCATACCAAATACATATTTGTCACAGGCGGTGTTGCGTCCTCACTGGGAAAAGGAATTATATCCGCTTCTTTAGGAAAATTGCTGCAAGCACGTGGTTATTCCGTAACCATACAAAAGCTTGATCCATATATTAACGTTGATCCCGGAACATTAAACCCCTATGAACATGGTGAATGCTATGTCACCGAGGATGGTGCTGAGACAGATCTGGACCTTGGGCATTATGAGCGCTTTTTAGGAATACCCACCTCACAAGCCAATAATATTACAACCGGGCGAATTTACCAAAATGTAATCAGCAAAGAACGCCGGGGTGATTATCTGGGTAAAACCGTGCAGGTTATCCCACATATTACCGATGAAATCAAACGATACATCAAATTATTAGGCAACAAATATCATTTTGATGTTGTCATCTCCGAGATCGGGGGAACAGTGGGGGATATCGAATCCCTCCCTTATATAGAGGCTGTCAGACAAATGAAAATGGAACAGGGGCCTCATAATTGCATTAACATACACCTGACTTTATTGCCCTATTTATCTGCAAGTGGCGAATTAAAAACCAAACCCACTCAACATTCGGTAAAAGAACTGCTGGAAAATGGTATTCAACCCGACATTCTTGTCTTACGAGCAGATCAACCCGTTTCGCAAGATATTCGTAAAAAAGTAGCACTTTTCTGCAACGTAGACATAAATAGTGTCGTTGAATCGACCGATGTCTCGACCATTTATGAGGTTCCGTTAATGATGCAAAAAGAAAAACTGGATCAAACGGTTATTAGTAAACTTGAATTAAAATACAAGAAAAAGCCCAACCTTTCACCATGGAAAGAATTTGTCCATAAGATAAAGAATCCCAAGAATAGTGTCAATATAGCACTTGTGGGTAAATATGTGGAATTGCTGGACTCCTATAAATCAATTATGGAGTCATTCATCCAGGCAGGCCCGGCAAACAACTGCAAAGTGAATGTAACCTGTGTCCATTCCGAGGACCTGACAGAAGAAACAGTCACCGAAACATTATCTCCATATGAGGGTATTGTAGTAGCGCCAGGATTTGGTGAACGCGGAATTGAAGGAAAAATAACAGCCGTTAAATACGCTCGTGAAAATCAGGTTCCCTTCCTGGGTATTTGTCTTGGAATGCAATGCGCAGTTATTGAGTATGCCCGAAATGTATTGGGAATTAAAGAAGCTCATAGTACCGAGATTGACCACAAAACAACAGCCCCGGTTATTGACCTGATGGAAGACCAAAAAAACGTAACTGATAAAGGTGGAACAATGCGTCTTGGCGCCTATCCCTGTAACATTAAAAAGGACACCTTAACTTACAAAATATATGGAAAAGGAAAAATAAAAGAACGCCACCGGCACAGGTACGAATTTAATAACGAGTATCTTTCTCAATATGAAAAAGCAGGAATGACTGCTTCAGGAATTAACCCAGACAATAATCTGGTTGAGATTATTGAGATAAAAGATCACAAGTGGTTTATTGGCGTTCAATTTCATCCCGAATACAGCAGTACCGTTCTAAATCCCAATCCTGTTTTTGTTGACTTTATCAAGGCCGCGCTAAAAAATTAATTTTTCATAAAAGACAAGCTTCTCAAACAGGATCATAAACAGATACACTTCATATACAAAAAATTGTTTTTATTAACAGCCTCAAATGAGCATCATCATAAAATAAAGGGAAAATTCATTCAAAACACCCTGTTTCTTTCTATGATATTTTTATTTTTGCAATTCATTATCAAAGACGAATCAAACGACAAGCAATAAGATGGAAAGGAATACAATTATCGGTTTTTTACTCATTGGAGCGATCTTAATTGGTTACTCCATATTAACCCAACCTGATGCGGAAGAGATTGCTGCTGCCAAAATGCGGCAAGATTCTATTCAGCGGGTAGAAGAAGAAAAGAACCGCCAAAAAGCTGAAACATCGAAGGAAGAGAAAGAAGTTGCCGATACCATTCGCACACAAGCCCGGCAAGAAATAAAAGACAAGCCAACAGACCTCTCTTCTCTCCAAAAAAGGTACGGGACATTTGCAGAAGCAGCAGAAGGAGAAGATGAATTACTTACCCTGGAAAACAACTTACTAAGCGTTCAAATATCAAATCAAGGCGGACGTATTTATTCCGTAGAACTGAAAGAATACAAAAGATATGACGACTCTCCCCTGATCCTTTTTTCAGGAGACACCAATTCTTTTGGTTTTCGCATGTTTGCAGACAACAAAGATATTTATACCAACGAACTCTATTTTGAACCACAAACGACAGAAAAAACCATTGTCGCAGAAAAAGATTCACAACAGGTACGGCTGAGACTTTATGCCAATCCTGAAAGTTACATTGAGTATGTTTATACTATTTACCCGGATGAATACATGCTAGATTTTGATGTCAACTTTATCAACATGGACCGGGTTATAGCAAGCAATTACAACAAACTTGACCTTGATTGGACGACCCATATAGAACAGCTTGAAAGAGACAAGAAGAACGAAAATAATTACACCACCATCTATTACAAATATCACAAAGATGATGTGGATAAAATGAAGTCCAGAACCACCAATTCTCAATCCGAAGAGTTGGCAAACAAAGTAAAATGGGTGGCTTTTAAACACCAGTTTTTCTCATCGGTACTCATTGCAGAAGAATCTTTTGATTATGGAGAAATAAGTTTTGATGTTTTTGAAGACGAATCTTCGTCCTATCTAAAAAAATGTGTAGCCGACCTTAATATTTCATATAACGGGGGTGCCAATGTTCAGTATCCTTTTAAATACTACTTTGGCCCAAACCACTTCAAAACACTTAAGGATCATGGCATGGAACTGCAAGAGCTGGTCACAGTGGGAGGCAGCTTTCTCCGCTGGATCAACCGGTTTATCATCATTCCTATATTCAACTGGTTAGGTAATTTCATCAGTAATTACGGGATTATTATTCTTCTATTAACCGTTATTATTAAAATAGCCTTATTGCCATTAACTTACCGGTCGTTTAAATCTCAGGCGAAGATGAAAGTTCTTAAACCGCAGGTTGACGAAATCGCCAAAAAGTACCCAAAAGGTAAAGAGATGGAAAAACAACAGGCGACCATGAACCTGTATAAGAAAGCAGGCGCCAGCCCAATGGGCGGATGTTTGCCCCTGTTGCTCCAAATGCCCATTCTGTTGGCTATGTACCGATTTTTTCCTACTTCCATTGAGCTGCGTCAGGAAAGTTTCTTATGGGCTAATGACCTGTCCACTTATGATGCCTTTATCTCATGGGAAGCTAATATTCCTTTAATTAGTGGAATCCTTCAAAACCATATTAGCTTATTTACAGTATTAATGGCCTTTACCACATTTCTTTCAATGCGGTTTAGTGGTTCAGCAACAGCAGGCCCGACATCCCCGAACATGCCAAACATGAAGATGATGCAATATTTCATGCCTGTCATGCTGTTATTCGTGTTAAATAATTTCTCTGCAGGATTAACCTACTATCTTTTCCTTGCAAACGTAATAACTTTAGGCCAAAACTACCTTTTCAAATTCTTTATTGATGATGAAGCATTGTTGAAAAAGCTGGAAGCAAATAAGAAAAAACCTCAAAAAAGATCAAAATTCCAGGAAAGAATGGAAGAAATGGCTAAGCAACGCGGGCAACAAAAGCAACTATCCGGGAAAAAGAAGAAAAAATAACACATTCGCTTTTATTTTCCCGGGCGATGAAGATAGGCTCAGCTAAAAAACGGGACTACCTGCTCTTTACCATACCGCGTCAAATAAAAATACAGCATGATCTATCCTAATAATTTTGAAGAAAAGACGGGTTTTCTTCGAATACGCGAATTAATCCGGGAAGAATGCTTATCTGACCGGGGCGCATCATTTGTTGATCAGATCGAATTCTCTACCACTTTCGAAACAATAAAGAACGCATTAACAGAAACAAAAGAGTTCCAGGAGCTAATCAATAAAAACAATGCTTTCCCAACATCAGGCTACCATGACCTGATTCCGGCATTAAAAAGAGGAGGGCCAACAGACAGTTTTATTGAAATCGAGGATTTGATCAAAATCAAAGAAAGTCAACAAGTCGTCCGAGCAATAAAAAGATTCTTTGATCAACTTGAAGACGATTCAGCTTTTCCCTTACTCAGAACGCGGAGCGAAAATTTACCACACTTTCCTTTTATTGAAGAACAAATACAAAAAATCATCAATCCGCAGGGAGCACTTAAAAACAATGCCTCTCCCGAACTCAGCCGCCTGCGGGAGCAAATAACAGAAAAAGAAGGACAAGCTTCGAAACGCATTAACGCTATCATGAAAGATGCTCAATCAAGAGGCCTTGTCGAAAAAGAAGCATCTCTGGCTATGCGTAACGGAAGAACAGTTATTCCCATAGACAGTTCAAGCAAACGCAAAATAGAAGGCTACGTGCACGATCAATCGGCAAGTGGAAAAACTGCTTACATTGAACCCTCAGAGATTGTTGAACTCAACAATCAACTCAGAGAACTTCGTCATGATGAACACCGTGAAATAATCCGCATATTAATCAAAGTCACCAATGATCTGCGCCCCTATTTCGAAGATTTAAAGGCAGCCACCAATGGCCTTGGAGAAATAGACCTGATACGTGCCAAAGCCCTTTTTGGGAATAAAATAAAAGGCAGCATGCCTCATCTCCGAAATGCCCCCTTTTTCGATTGGCAAAAAGCATTTCACCCCCTGTTATTCTTAACCCTCCAAAAGGAACAAAAGGAAATAGTTCCTATGGATCTTAGCCTGGATGAAGAGAAAAGCATCCTTGTTATTTCAGGCCCTAACGCTGGTGGCAAATCGGTATGCCTGCAAACCACTGGTTTAGTCCAGTATATGTTGCAATGCGGATTACTGGTTCCCATGTCCGAATTATCAGTTGCAGGCATATTCAGCAAACTCTTTCTGGATATAGGAGATGAACAATCCATAGAGAACGACTTGAGTACATACAGCTCCCATCTTATCAACATGAAGCATTTTCTTAAAGAGATGGATCAGGGAAGCCTGTTTATGATTGATGAATTTGGAGCAGGCACAGAACCCGTGCTGGGAGGCTCCATTGCTGAATCTATCCTTGAAGAATTTCGCCAGAGAAAAGCATTCGGGATCATCACAACCCACTATAGCAATCTTAAACATTACGCATCACAGACATCAGGCATCGAAAATGGCGCCATGCTATTTGATCCTAATCAAATAAAACCATTATTTCAGCTATCTATTGGCAAGCCAGACTCGTCCTTTGCATTCGAAATTGCTAAAAAAATCGGGTTGCCAGAACACATATTACAACATGCCACTGAAAAAACAGGACAAGAACATATTGAATTCGATGAGAACCTTAAAGAACTGGCTCGTGATAAGCGTTACTGGAATAACAAACGACAAGAAATACGTTTAAAAAACAAAAAACTTGAAAGTACCGTTAATGACCTAAACCAACAACTTGAAGACATACAAAAAAACCGCAAAACCATTATTAAAGAAGCTAAAGAAGAAGCACGCGGGTTAATAGAAAAAGCGAATAAACAAGTGGAAAACACCATCCGCCAAATTAAAGAATCACAGGCAGAAAAAAAGCAAACGCTGCAAGCAAGGGAGAATCTTGAAACACATAAAGATCGAATCAACAATTATGAAAGCAATACAGATAAAATATTAAATAAAAAACACCAATACATCCAAAAGCATCAAGTAAAAACAGAAAATAAGCCACGAGAACAAAATCAAAAGGCTGATCCGCTAAAAGTTGGTGATATAGTCACAATTAAAGACCAGGAAACACCAGGCAAAATTCTCTGGATCAAAGGCAAAAAAGCACAGGTGCAATTTGGAGAAATGAAAACCCTGGTGCATTTAGACCAACTTATCCATTCAAACAAAAAACACTGGGATCAACAACAAAAGCAAAAATCATCCACTACATCATATGCGGGCATGAGCGAACGCCAAAAAAAATTCACAGCCGATATTGATGTGAGAGGAAAACGAGCAGACGAAGCAATTCAAATCGTTCAACAACAACTTGATGATGCCATCTTTCTATCCATCCCTCAAATCCGCATCCTTCATGGCAAGGGAGATGGTATTCTCAGAAGTGTCATTCGTCAATATTTAGATAGTGAGCCCATTGTTAAATCGGTTCGGGATGAAGATGTCAGATATGGCGGATCGGGAATTAGCATTGTCTCATTGCAGTTTTGAACGTGATATTAGCAGAGAAAAAAAAAGTCGTAGTTCTTTTTAAAAAGCGAAAAGAGAACATCATTCATCATATTCCAAAGCCCAAAAGGCTTTTTTCATAGAAGAATATCCGGTTTGAAGATATATTTTTTATATATTCGTGCCTTAATTTATAATTAAAAACTCATTACTCAATGGCAACGCTTGAAAGACTAAGAAAAAGGTCAGGAATCCTTTTAGCAACCGTAATTGGATTAGCCCTAATAGCCTTTGTACTACAGGATCTTGTTTCATCAGGAAGCAGCATGTTTGGAGAAAACAGAACAACTGTCGGAGAAATAAATGGTGAATCTATTGAAATACAGCAATTTCAACGTGAGGTAGAACAATTCACCAACTGGTACAAGCAAAACATGCAAAAATCAAATATTGATGCTGAGCTAAGAACCAGTATCCGTGATGAAACATGGGATAACCTTGTTCATCAACACATATTAAAAGATGAAGCAGAAAAAATAGGGTTAAGAGTAACGACAGAAGAACTGGCAGAGATGATACAGGGTAATGATCCTCATGAAATCGTCAAGCAAGTTTTTACAAATCAGGAAACAGGCCGCTTTGAACGCCAGCAAGTTGTTAATTTTATTCAACGATTGAGTGAACAAGAGCCACAAATACAAGATTGGTGGCTAAAAAACGAGGAAGATATAGAACGTGAACGTCTGCAAACAAAATTCAATAATTTATTTTTGAAAGGAATACAAGTCACTGATATCGAAGCAAAACAACGCTTCATGCAAAACAATAAACAGATCACTTGCTCATACATTCATCTACCCTGGTCTAGTGTATCCGATTCTATTTTCGAGGTGAGCAACTCAGAAATGAAAACATACTACAAAGAGAATCTCTATAAATACAAACAAGAGAAAACTCGTGACATCTATTATGTCACTTTCCCTATTGAGCCCTCATCTAAAGATGATAGCACAGCCCAGGCATGGATTAAAGATATTAAAGAGGACTTTGTTGCTGCGGAGAATACAGAACAATTTATAAGCCTTAATTCAGACACTTCTTTTAATCCCGATTATTTTGCTGATGGCGAATTACCTGAAGAGATCAATGATTTTATGTTCAACGCAGAAATAGGTGATGTATATGGCCCTTACTTTGATAAAGGAGCTTACAAACTTGCAAAATTAGCGGATATTGAGTATCTGCCAGATTCTGTTAAAGCCCGTCATATTTTACTACAGGTCAAGAGTCAGGAAGAAGTTGAATCGCAGAGGACACTGGCTGACAGCCTCAAAGAAGCGATCGAAAACGGGGCAGAATTCGCCGCCCTGGCAGCTGAATACGGCACTGATGCTACTGCTCAGGAAGGAGGTGATTTGGGCTGGGTTAGCTCCGGTGAAATGGTTGAATCATTCAATGACACCATATTCTTCGGAAGCACAGATAAAATTTATGTTGTACCCAGCAGATTTGGTTTTCATGTTGTTGATATTGTCGAACAAAGCGAAAAACATAAAAAGGTGCAAGTAGGCCTGTTAATGAACAGAGTGGACTACAGCACAGAGACCTATCAAAATATTTATTCCGAAGCAGCCAAATTTGCCGGGGAAAACCGGAAAATGGATCAATTCCTGGATGCAGCAAAAGAAAATGATTATAATATCCAGCAAGCAGACAATATCAAATCAAATACCCGTCAAATAGAAGATATTTCAAATGCAAGTGATGTGGTTAAATGGGCTTACGAAAATAAAGAAGAAGCTGTCTCGGGAGCCATAGAAATTGAAGATTTATTTGTGGTTGCTGCAGTAAAAGATGTTCGTGAAGAAGATCATGCACCGTTTGAAAAAGTAAAAGACGATATTAAAGCCAATGTAATAAAACAGAAAAAGGTCGCTCACTTTAAAGAAAAAGTAAAAGAAGCGGACGCAGCAAATATTGATCAATTAGCTCAACACACTGGAGACTCCCTGCTCACAGCAAAAAACATTACATTCTCTTCACACGCGATGCCGG
>CAZSGN010000022.1:0-17228 GCA_964606415.1 uncultured Bacteroidales bacterium | reverse complement strand
TGGATTCGCATGATTAAAGATGAATTTGAAGCTGGTGTATGGAAAGTGATTACTGAAGCCCGGGAAAGTGGCAATATTGGTATTTTTAATAACGATGGTTCCGCGGATTCGGATCTTATTGATGATATCATAGGTGAAGTAGATCCGGATAATATCTTGTGGGAAGCGCCTGTGAAAAATCAACAGGTGTGGTTTATTAAGTTACTTGGGTCAAATGTGAATCTTGGTAATATAGCTGTCCAGGATGTGATCCCTCTAGAAACATTACGTTTAGGCTTGCGTGGAGATACCTTTCTTGATTTTCTTCCGGAAGCATTGATTAAATGATTGATTTTTTTTTTTCTGTTAACTACGATGATCCAGTCATAAAAAATCAGGATTCTTGTTTCCTGCGTATTTTAATGATTAATACCGGCATTAAAGAATTATAGCATGCAGATGCAAAAAGGATATTGCGAAACTTATGTTAAAAGATAAATAATTAAATATGGCAGGGAATATTAAATCATCTGTTTTTACCTTACTAAAAGGAATGGCTATGGGAGCTGCCAACGTGATCCCTGGAGTAAGCGGAGGCACGATCGCGCTTGTTACTAATATTTTTGAGCGCCTCATCAATGCCGTTAAATCCTTTGATCTGGCAGCTTTAAGATTATTATTAAAAGGTGAGCTTAAACAATTCCTAAACAAAACAGATTTCTTTTTTCTTTTGGCTGTGCTGGGGGGCGTAGTGTTGAGTATTTTGTCCTTGGCAAAAATTTTGGGGTTTTTATTTGATCATTATCCTGTACCGATATGGTCTTTTTTCTTTGGTTTAATTATGGCTTCTGTTTATTTTGTCGGGAAAAATGTAAATCAATGGCGCGTAGTTGTTGTGTTATTATTCCTGTTAGGAACAACCGCGGCTGTTGCTTTGTCTTTTTTGAATCCTGCTACCGAAAATGATTCGTTCTTTTATCTTTTTTTGTGTGGCATTGTGGCTATGTGTTCTATGATTCTCCCGGGTTTGTCCGGCTCTTTTGTTTTAATCCTTATGGGTAATTATGAATTGGTTGTTATTGATGCTGTAAACCAAATGGACATAAAGATACTGCTCCCTGTTATCCTTGGGGCCGGATTTGGATTGCTGGCTTTTTCATGGATATTATCCTGGATATATAAAAGATACAAGGATCAAACCATCGCGCTTTTATCCGGCTTTATTATGGGGTCCCTATATATCCTATGGCCATGGAAGCATGAAGTTTACAGGGTAAATGGAGATGGTGAGCTGGTATTGAAAAATGGGGAGAGAATTGTTCAGGGGTATCAGCATTATGTGCCTGATGCCTTTTCTGCTGAAGTGATTTTAGCCATTTCTCTTATACTGGCTGGCATTGCTGTTATTTGGACTATTGAGAAGCTGGCGGAAACAAAAGCCTGAATGGAGGGGGGTGTTTTTTTCACTGTTGTCCGGTAAAAATGAATGCACAACCCTGCATCTACTGCAAATAGGTCGTCACTGCGTGACTGTAATAAGCTGTATAGCAGCGTCCTGATTGTAGAAAATTGAAATAGATGAAGTAATATAACCGCGTAGCGGTGTCCTGTTATTTCTTATCGGACACTCATGATTTTTTTTTAAACGATCATTGACTTATTTCAATGTTTTTTAAAAAAAAAGTGTTAATTTTTTGCTGTCAATTTAAAATTCTATACTTATGAAAAAATTTGGTTTAATAGGGTTCCCGTTGTCTCATTCTTTTTCCAAAGAATTTTTTAACACAAAGTTCAAAAACGAAGGACTGGATGATTATCAATATGAGAATTTTCCTATTGAGAGTATACAGGAGCTACCTCAGTTGATTAAAGATAATCCTGATCTTGTAGGGTTGAATGTAACAATACCTTACAAAGAAAAAGTGATTCCTTTTTTGGATCACATTTCTGTTACTTCCCGGGAAATTGGTGCTGTAAATACCATTCAGATTCTGCACAAGCGGAAAGGTTTGGTTTTGGAAGGATATAATACCGATGAATATGGGTTCAGGAATGCTTTGGATGAGGAGCTTCGGGAGGATGATAAGAAAGCATTAATTCTTGGAACAGGAGGCGCTGCTAAAGCTGTCGAGTTTGCTTTGAGGAAGAAGGAGATTGATTTTCAATATGTTTCCAGGTCAGAAGGGGAAGATAGAATCACCTACGAGCAGTTGACGCCGGAAGTGATTCAGGCTCATTCATTAATTATTAATACGACCCCCATCGGGATGTATCCAAGCACAGGAGAAGCTCCTGATATACCTTATGATGCATTGACACCGGATCATTATCTTTTTGACCTGGTTTATAATCCTGAAAAAACCAAGTTTCTTGAAAAAGGAGAGAAAAAAGGTGCTCGTGTAAAGAATGGTAAGCAGATGCTTGAAGTTCAGGCAGTTCGTTCCTGGAAGATATGGACAGAACCCAGAAAGTCAAGCCGTTTGGCGCAGGCGCCTGCTTAATAATGGTTTTTTAAATTTAAATTTGATATGCCGGGTAAATTGTTTATTATTCCTACGGGCATTAGTGATCGTTCAACAGAAGAGGTGTTGCCGGGGCGTTTTGATGAAGTGATTAACCAGCCTCGTTATTTTATTGTTGAAAATGTGCGGACGGCTCGGCGTTTTTTGAAAAAAGCCGGTATTTCAAAGGCCATTGATGATTTAATTTTCTATGAAATTGATAAACATGCCGGGGAAAAACAATTCCCCGGTTTTTTAAAACCTGCAATGGCAGGAGAAATAGTTGGGCTTTTATCTGAAGCAGGCCAGCCTTGCATTGCCGATCCTGGTTCTTCTATTGTTAGGTTGGCGCATCAAAGGGGTATTATTGTTCAACCTGTTTCAGGGCCTTCATCCATCTTTCTGGCTTTAGCTGCTTCCGGCCTTAATGGCCAGAATTTTGCATTTAATGGTTATCTCCCCATAGAACGTGGTGCCAGGATAAAAAAACTAAAGGAACTCGAAAAACGTGTTTTGAAAGAGGATCAAACGCAGATTTTTATGGAGGCGCCTTATCGAAATAATAAGTTGATTGAAGATGTTTTAAATGCCTGCAGTCCTTCTGTTTATTTTTCAATTGCTTCTGATATTACAGGCGAAAATGAGCAAATAAAAACGCGCAAAATTGCCGAATGGAAGAATAAAAGTCCCAATAATCTTCATAAAATACCAGCGATTTTTCTTATCGGTAAATGATCAATAGCTGAAATTACGCGCAACCCTTCTTGTTTTTTTACGATCATTTCTTGATGTTAAGATCAATCATTCATTTTTGATTTAGGTGAGTTTCCGTTAGATGTTCTCTAAGAGTACTAATGATCTGGCTTTTAGTTCATATACTTTACTAACTATGCTTTCTTCAGATTCTGTTGATTGATCATTTGTGTCAATCAATACTTTCCAGTTTGGCGATACATCTTCCAGGGGTAAAGTGAAGGATATGGGTTCCCAGTAGCTATTCATGAGCATTAGCAGAATACTGTCTTTGATTTCTTCTCCTTTTTCATTTACTTCCTGGAGAAGAGTGCCGTTAAGGAGCATACCCATAGCCCGGATATAACTCGTGTGCCATTCCTTGTCATCCATGTTGGTGCCGTCTGTATTTAGCCAACGGATATCTTTGATGTTTTCTCCATGAATTTCTCTGCCCTTAAAGTATCGTCTTTTCTGAAATACAGGGTGTTTTTTTCTTAACTGGATGATTTTTTTGGTGAATTGGAATAGTTTTTCTTGTTGTTCGTTTCGTTCCCATTTCATCCATGTTAGCTCATTATCCTGGCAATAAGCGTTGTTATTCCCTGATTGTGTTCGTCCGTATTCATCTCCATGGCTGATCATGGGCACACCATGGCTAAATAAAAGCATGGCGAGAAAATTTCGTTTCCTTTTTTCCCTTAGCGCGATGATTTCGGGATCATTGGTAGGACCTTCTACGCCACTATTCCAGCTGATATTATGATTTTCACCATCTTTGTTTTTCTCACCGTTATTCTTATTATGTTTTTTATTGTAGCTTACCAAATCATGAAGTGTAAATCCGTCATGGCAGGTTACAAAGTTGATGCTTGCTGTAGGCCTTTTCCCGTTATCTTCGTACAAGTCGCTGCTGCCACTGAGGCGGTATGCCAGCTCCATAACCTGGCTTTCATCGCCCCGCCAGAATTTTCTAAGGCTGTCGCGGTATTTACCATTCCATTCTGCCCATAGAACAGGGAAGTTACCTACTTGATACCCTCCTTCTCCAAGATCCCATGGTTCAGCGATTAACTTAAGTTGAGAAATGACAGGGTCCTGGTGGATGGTATCAAGAAAAGTCGATAATTTGCCAATATCATACAGGCCTCGTGCAAGTGTACTCGCCAGGTCGAATCGAAAACCATCAACATGCATCTCTTGTGCCCAGTACCGAAGACTGTCCATAACCATTTGAAGTGTCCTGGCAGTTAGCATATTGAGTGTGTTGCCTGTTCCTGTATAATCGGTGTAAAAGCGCGGGTTGTCCTTAGATAACCGGTAATAATTTATGTTATCAATACCTTTAAAATTTAGTGTTGGCCCTAAATGGTCTCCTTCTCCCGAATGATTATAAACCACATCAAGAATAACTTCGATACCGGCTTCGTGATAGGCTTTTACCATTTCTTTGAATTCATTCACTTGTTGTCCATTGCTGCCTGATGAGGAGTATTCGGCATGAGGGGCAAAATAGCCGATTGAATTGTACCCCCAGTAATTACTTAGTCCTTTGTCCAGTAAAAATTTGTTATGGACAAAATGATGAACAGGCATTAATTCTATCGCAGTAATGCCCAGGTCTTTAAAATACTTAATGACCGAGGGATTGGCCATTCCTTTATAGGTGCCGCGCTCTTCGGCAGGGACATCCGGATGTTGAGCAGTAAATCCTTTGACATTGAGCTCGTAGATTATAGATTGATGCATCGGGGTTTGGGGGCGAGATGTATTTCCCCAATCGAATGCTGTGTTAACAACTACACATTTATTTGTTTGATCAGTATTATTTTGGGTGTCTTTAATCAGATCCGGCTTGTCTGATTTTGAAGATAATGGATAGCCAAACATTTTATCATGCACCTCTGTCTTACCCATTATGGCAAATGCATAGGGATCTATTACAAGTTTGTGAGGGTTAAAGCGATGTCCGCTCTCTGGGTGATAAGAGCCATATACCCGGTATCCGTATAATTGTCCTGGCTTTATATCTGGCAGATATATGTGCCAGACATAATCTGTCAATTCCGTTAATTGAATCTCAGCTGATTCTTCCTGGTCTTCAGGGTTGTCAAATAAGCATAATTTTACTCCTGTTGCGTGCTCGCTGAATAAGGCAAAATTAACGCCTTCTCCGTCATATGTTGCGCCAAGTGGATATGGTTTTCCGGGCCAAATAGCGCCCTTGTATTTCTTCATTGTGGTTATTATTTATTGTTGGTTATTTAATTGAGATTTTTAGTTTTATCACGACAAAATTAATTTTAATATTTGAGGAATAATAAGATTCTTAAGTTATTAGATTATTGGATCAGTAGATTGGTTTGATTGTTGGGTGATCATTAATAGAAGTTTATGTATTTTTTTACATTGTTGCCCGGCAACAAAATCCACTAAATCCTTAAAAAACCATGTGAATTATGCGACCCTCTGCAAAAATGAAATATCATCTAAGACTAATGACAAAAATCAGTCAGTGGACGGACAAGAAATGAACAAGTTTATAGCTGCCTTAAATCCTATGGTTGAATTGCGTAAAAAAACTGTTTTCGTAGTATTTGTCAAAAAATACCTGTCAGCCTTGATGTTTTATTCCCCGGTAATAAGCACATCTTTATCAAAAGCGATATAATCTTTTATTTCTTGCGCTTTTTCCGAGGGATGGGGATAATACCATGCACCGTCTGATAACTTGTTACCATCAACCACAATATTGTAATAAGACGCTTTGCCTTTCCAGTAACAGCTTGTATGACTGTTGCTGTCTTGTAAAAATGCCTGGTTAACCGATTCTGGAGGAAAGTATTGATTACCTTCAATTTCGATTGTTTTTGAACTATTTGCAAGTTCTTGATTATTCCATTTGGCCTTCATGGTTTATTTTTTTAGAGGATGTAACTTCATAAGTTAACAAAAATTAAACCAATTTCAAAATTTCCAGATGTGCTTTTGATATTACCTGCTATTATTACAAGTTAATGGTCAATTGATCATTTCCCAGGTATATGGTTTCCGGAAGTTGCTGGCTGACCTCTTTATGAAATCCCATCTCATGGCTGATATGGGTGAAGAATGTTTTTTGGGGTTTTAATTCTTTAGCCAATTCAATCGCTTGATCGAGGTTGAAGTGTGAGATGTGTTCTTTGATCCGGAGAGCATCCAGAACCAGAACTTTAGCATTCATCATTTTGTTTTTTTCTTCGTCGGGTATATGGTTTACATCTGTTACATAAACAAAATCTTCGATACGGAAACCCAGGACAGGCAATTGATGATGATAGCCCCTGATGGGCTGGATAATCATGTCGCCAATGGGAAATGGCTCAAGGCTGATGGTGTGGATATTAAACCTGGGGGTGCCTGGGTAAAGGTTGCCGGAAAATGCATAAGCGAATATTTGTTTCAGCTCTTGAATAACATTTTTTTCTGCATAAATATCAAATGCTTTGCCGGTTCGAAAAATAAAGGCTCTGGAATCATCAAGGCCTGCTATATGATCCCGGTGTGCATGAGTAAACAAAATAGCATTAAGATCGCGCACGTTGGCATTCAACATTTGTTGTCTGAAATCTGGACCACTGTCAATGACAATAGATGTGTCCTGCGTTTCGACCAATACAGAGCTTCTTAGCCTTTTGTCTTTGGGGTCTTTTGATTGACAGACAGGACAGTGGCATCCAATAATGGGGACGCCTTGTGAAGTACCGGTACCTAATAATTGTATTTTCAATGCTTGTTTTTTGGGTTAAAACTATCATTTTTTTTTAGAAAGGTCAATGAGGAGAACGTTAAAGTTAAAAAGGAATTTGGGATTGGATTAGTATGCAAGGGATGGAACTTTTTTTAAAGTTTTAAGTAAAGAAATTATCAGTGCATTTAATTTCGTTTTTTTTCTTTTTTTTACTTGCGTTATAGCCATTAAAATTGTTTATTTTCGCCATTATATGATTGTATCAGCAGATAATATAAGCATTGAGTTTGGCGGGGAGCCTCTTTTTTCCGGTATTACATTTATGATTAACCGCAAAGAGCGTGTCGGCCTTGTAGGTAAAAATGGTGCCGGAAAAACAACGATTTTAAGGCTTATTGCCGGAGAAAATGAGCCGGACAGGGGTGGAGTTACTACAAGCGAGGGTGTAACTGTTGGTTATTTACCCCAGGAAATGAATGTTCATGATCATCGTGATGTATGGAAGGAGACGGAATCAGCTTTTGATGAATTACTCAACATACAGGCAAGGATAGATCACCTGTCTGACGAAATTACCCACCGGCAAGATTATCAGTCTGATGAATATCACAAATTGATTGATGAGCTGGCTCATCAAACCGAGAGAGTGCAGATGTTGGATGGTAATTTGCTGGAGGGGCGAATTGAGAAAATGTTGTTGGGATTGGGGTTTGAGAAAGAGGATTTTGCCCGCCAAACTTCAGAATTTAGCGGGGGGTGGCGGATGCGTATTGAACTGGCTAAAATTCTGCTCCGTCAGCCAGACCTGCTGTTGCTTGATGAGCCTACTAATCATCTTGATATCGAATCTATTATTTGGCTGGAAGGTTTTCTTAATAATTTTGACGGTGCCGCTTTGATCATTTCTCATGATAAACGTTTCCTTGATACTGTAACAAACAGAACCATGGAAATTGCATTAGGAAAATTGTATGATTATCCTGTCAATTATTCTTCTTTTTTACAGCTAAGAAGAGAGCGAATCGAGCAACAGAAGGCTGCTTTTGACAATCAACAAAAAGAGATTAAACGGTCCGAAGAGTTTATTCAAAGGTTTCGATATCAGGCAACCAAAGCGGTGCAGGTGCAGCAAAGAATCCGGCAGCTGGAGAAAATGGACCGGATTGATATTGATCCGGAAGACCGGGCAACTATGAAAATACGTTTTCCTGTTCCCCCGAGGTCCGGACAGGTGGTTGTCCAGGCTAAAGGGGTTTCTAAACAGTTTGGTGATCATAAAGTGTTAGATAATATTGATCTGACCGTTACACGGAATCAGCGAATCGCATTTGTTGGGCGCAATGGTGAAGGAAAAACAACCATGGCACGGATGATCGTGGGTGAATTAGATTATCAGGGAGAGCTTCAATTGGGCCATCAGGTAGAATTAGGTTATTTTGCCCAGAACCAGGAAGATTTGATGGATGTTGAAAGGACGGTTTTCCAGACGCTGGATGATGAGGCTGTGGGGGATGTTCGCACAAAGGTTCGTGATATTCTTGGGGCTTTCTTGTTTTCGGGGGAAGATATTGATAAAAGAGTAAAGGTTTTAAGTGGTGGCGAGCGTTCTCGATTGGCTATGGCCAGGATGTTGCTGAAGCCTTATAATTTGTTGATTCTTGATGAGCCTACCAATCATTTGGATATGCGTTCTAAAGAAATATTAAAGCAGGCTTTAAATGAGTATGAAGGTACATTAATTGTTGTATCTCATGATCGTGAGTTCCTGGAAGGATTGGTTGAGCAGGTTTATGAGTTTAGCAACAGGGAAATTAAAGAGCATCCCGGGGATATTAACGATTTTCTTGAGAAGAAACAACTCGGAAGCATGTGGGATTTTGAACAAACAAAAGGAGCGATGGCCTCATCTCAAAGTGTTCAGCAGACTGCCCCCCAGGGGAATAAACAGAAGTTCGAACAAAGAAAACAGCTTGATAAAAAAATCAGGAAGGTTCAGCGGGATATTGAGCAAATAGAAAAGAAGATTGAACAATTGGAAAATGAATCGGAGCGATTGGCCGGAGAAATGAATAAACAGGATCAGCTTGATCAGCAATCCGTATCTGAACAATATCAGAATGTTAAAATCGAATTGGATAAGCAACTTGAATTATGGGAGGCGTGTAATACTAAACTGGACCTTTTCAATAAAGACCGCGAAAAGTTGAATTGATGAATGATAGATGTGTGCTGAATACTTAATTTTTTGTGAAGGCAGGATGCTATTGGATGTGAATTAATCTTGCTTTAACGGGCAAATTTGCTCTTTTTTTTTACCTTTGTGACCGAGTAATTATTAGATATTTAACTTCAAAATCAAACAAAAATGACACAAGAGAAACGTGTTTATACCTTCGGAGATAAAAAGGCTGAAGGTAGAGCCGATATGAAAAATCTTCTTGGCGGTAAAGGTGCTAACCTGGCAGAGATGAACCTTATTGGTGTTCCGGTTCCTCCCGGTTTTACAATTACAACTGATACTTGTACTGAGTACAATAAGGAAGGTAAAGAAAAAGTTACCCAATTGCTTAAACCAGAGATTGAAGCAGCGGTTGGTGAGCTTGAAAAGATCATGGGGATGAAATTCGGAGATAAAGATAATCCTTTATTGGTCTCTGTGCGTTCAGGAGCTAGAGTTTCTATGCCTGGTATGATGGACACTGTCCTGAATCTAGGATTAAATGCAGATGCTGTTGAAGGTATTGCCAAAAAGAGTGGCAATGAACGATTTGCATGGGATTCATATCGCCGTTTTGTCCAAATGTATGGTGATGTGGTGATGGATATGAAACCAGAATCAAAAGAGGATATTGATCCTTTTGAAGAGATCATGGAGGAGATGAAAGAGAAAAAGGGTGTCGAACTGGATACCGAATTGGATGTGGAAGATCTGAAAGAGTTGGTTGCTAAATTTCAGGCTGCTGTAAAAAAACGAACCGGCCAGGATTTCCCGACAGATCCATGGGATCAGCTTTGGGGGGCCATTTATGCTGTTTTTGACAGTTGGATGAATGAAAGGGCTATTTATTACCGGGCAATGAACCAAATTCCCGAAGAATGGGGGACTGCAGTTAATGTTCAGGCAATGGTTTTTGGGAATATGGGAACCAATTCAGGTACTGGTGTGGCTTTTACACGGGATGCTGGAACGGGTGAAGATGTTTTCAATGGTGAATATCTTATTGATGCACAAGGTGAAGACGTTGTCGCTGGTACACGTACACCTCAGCAAATTACCAAAGAAGGTTCTTTAAGATGGGCTAAACTGGCTGGTGTGTCAGAAGAAGAAAGAGCTTCTAAATTTCCTTCCCTTGAAGAAAGCATGCCTAAGGCTTTTGCTGAATTAAATGAAGTACAACAGAAATTAGAGAATCATTATAAGGATATGCAGGATCTCGAATTTACTATTCAGGATGGTAAGTTGTGGTTACTGCAAACACGGAATGGTAAACGTACCGGTGCTGCTATGGTGAAAATCGCTATGGATATGTTGCGTGATGGTATGCTTGATGAGAAAACGGCAGTGCTGCGTCAGGAACCTAATAAATTAGATGAATTATTACACCCTGTTTTTGATACTGATGCTTTGGCTTCAGCAAATGCTATAGCAAAAGGACTTCCTGCTTCTCCGGGAGCTGCTACCGGGCAGATCGTTTTCTTTGCTGATGAGGCTTCTAAATTTGAAAAATCAATTCTTGTACGTATTGAGACTTCTCCCGAGGATCTGGAGGGGATGCATATTGCTCGGGGTATCCTTACCGCCCGTGGAGGTATGACATCGCATGCTGCTGTTGTTGCACGTGGTATGGGTAAATGCTGTGTTTCTGGTGCTGGTACAATTAAATTGGATTACCGTGCAAGAACTATGACCATTGACGGTAAAACGTTTAAAGAAGGAGACTGGATATCTTTGAATGGAACTACTGGTATTGTTTATGAAGGGAAAGTTGACACCAAAGATCCTGAATTAAGTGGTGATTTCGCTAAGATTATGGAATTAGCCGATAAATACCGGACCATTAAAGTACGTACAAACGCAGATTCACCGCATGATTCTCATGTAGCGCTTAAGTTTGGAGCTGAAGGGATTGGTCTTTGCCGTACAGAGCATATGTTTTTTGAAGGCGATCGTATTAAAGCGATGAGGGAGATGATCCTTTCATCCGATAAAGCCGGACGGGAAAAAGCACTTGGTAAAATTCTTCCTTATCAAAGAGAAGACTTTGAAGGTATCCTTGAAGCCATGAAAGGACATCCTGTTACAATTCGTTTGTTGGATCCACCATTGCACGAATTTGTCCCGCATGAAGAGGCCAATCAAAAAGACATGGCTGATAGCATGGGTATCAGTGTGGAAGATGTCAAAGCGAAAGTGGAAGAACTGGCAGAATTTAATCCAATGCTTGGTCATCGTGGTTGCCGTTTAGGTAATACTTATCCTGAGATTACTGAAATGCAGGTGCAGGCAATCATCGAAGCGGCTATTAATCTTAAGAAGAAAGGGATTGAGACCATTCCTGAGATTATGATTCCTTTGACAGGTACGAAGGAAGAGCTTGCGATGCAGGAAAAATATGCAAGGGCTACTGCTGAACGTATCATCAAAGAAAGTGGACAGGAAGTTAAGTATTTGATTGGTACCATGATCGAAATCCCCAGGGCTTGTTTAACTGCTGATGATATGGCTGAGGTGGCTGAGTTCTTCTCTTTCGGAACAAACGACCTTACACAGATGACATTTGGCTATTCTCGTGATGATGCAGGTAAATTCCTGCCTATTTACCTGAAAACAGGTATCCTGAAAAATGATCCTTTCCAGGTGCTTGACCAAAAAGGTGTTGGGCAACTTGTTGAAATGGGTATTGAAAAAGGTCGTTCAACCCGCAAAGATCTTAAAATTGGTATTTGTGGTGAACATGGCGGCGAACCTTCTTCTGTTGAATTTTGTCACAGGGCTGGAATGAACTATGTGAGTTGTTCTCCTTACCGTGTGCCTATTGCCAGATTATCTGCGGCTCAAGCTGCTCTTAGATAATGTTTTTTTAAGCCGGGACTTATTGGTTCCGGCTTTTTTCTTTTCTTTATGTCTCTTCCTGATAATAAATATATTTTTCCTGACTGGATGATCAAAGGGTTCTTTATTCTTGGACTGCTTTCAGGCACTGCTATCAGGTCACTTATTGTTTTTAATCATGTAAATACAAACCTGGTAAGAACCGTTTGGTATATTGGGGTTATTGGTTATTTTTTCTTTTTTGGATATCGCTATTTTATTGCCAGAA
Organism: uncultured Bacteroidales bacterium; assembly: GCA_964606415.1. Lineage (GTDB taxonomy): Bacteria > Bacteroidota > Bacteroidia > Bacteroidales > JBBRXJ01 > CAZSGN01. Next base: position 4,965 of record CAZSGN010000022.1, on the reverse strand, counting down.
AGAGAAAGCTTATCATCAAAGAACATGATCTTATTGGAAAGGTTGAGCGGAGAGAAATCTTGTCCGAATTGGATAAGGGATATCTGGAATATGTGCTTATTTCAATCCAAAAATCAAGGGAGATGTTTAATTATCTCTTTATCTTTATTACTTCCTTAATTGCTATTCTCGCTGATATTATTCTTGCAGGAATGGATATGTAGTTTCTCTCTTTTGCTATGTTTCTTTGCATAGGTTTAATGGCAGCCACAGTCTTTATGGGTAAAGGTATATCCAATAGCCAGATGAAAGTTGATTGTCAGGCTGGGGTTGGTTTTTGGTTTTTGAAAAACTGGCATGGAAGGAGCTAAACCTGCACTGAAAAATAGTCCGCCATAAGGTTGTTGAAAACGATAACCCAGGCGCAGGGGAATATTTAGCTCTTGTTTGTTTTTTCTTACGTCAAACTGATAAATGAATCCGGTTCCGCTTCCAATGTAATGTTTATAGTTTTTGTGAACAGGAATGAGCCAATTTAAAATAACCGGGACGCCTGTTTTGAAGGTAGTTTGATTAATCGTTAGGATTCCCCCGGATTGGATAGCCAGGATGGGTTTATTTATCCGGATCAGGTAATCATATTTAATGGAATGGAGTTGTCCCGGTACGCTTGTTTCGATAAATACTGTTTCTTTTGTCCGGTTATTCCAGGGGCTCGCATGTACTTTTATGGAAAGGAAAAATATAATGACGAAGCAAATTAGTATTTTATGTATGATTCTTTGCAAAGACAAATTTTTAATTAATTATTGAAAAAGGATCTGATATGTTCGATCATTTCATCGGGTGATGTAGCGTCATGTCCTTTTTGCGGATATACTTTAATATTTTTTTTGCTTTTAATTTTGTTGTACACTGAAAAGTTAATAATAGGTGGACATACCTGATCCTGAAGCCCAATACTCATATGTACGGGGCAATTAATCCAGGGAGCAAGGTTTGTAACATCAATGTATTCAAGTGTTTTATATATTCTTTCCCGGCTTAGGTTGGGGTTGTTTTCCAGTTCTTTTAATAATTCATTTTCTATCCATTTTGCATGTTGAAAATATACAGGGAAATTTGATAAAAAGGGAACTGCCGAAACAGCCAGTTTAACCCGGTCATCTAAGGCTGCTGAGGCAAGTGTCAGTCCTCCTCCCTGACTGACGCCAAAGACGGCTAGTTTGCTTGTGTCGGCCTCAGGCCGGGTGCATAGAAAATCAATGGCCCTGATGCAATCCATATAAGCGCCTTGATAGATATAACCTTTCTGATTTTCTATGTTATGCCATAAATATTCGGGAAAACCAGGGTTTATACTGTCACAACTCATGCCATGACCGCGCGTGTGCAATGTAAGGATCACGAAATCAGTGAGGTTGTCCCGGGGAGGTAACTCACCGCCGTACCATGGAAGCTCAAGCATAACAGGAAAGGTGCCTTCTGCTTTAGGTATGCAGTACCATCCATAAATACGAACATTGTTAAGGCTATTCATGCTAATCCGATAGACCTCTACCAAATCATTTCCAAGTGAGTCAATTTTATTTGCCTGGAAATCAGGTGTAATAACCTTTAACTGATTTTTTGTTGCTTCCCAGAATAGTTCAAGATCTTCATTTCTGTATGTCTTGCCTGGTAATTTCTCTGGCTCATATCCAACTCTGAAAAAGCGTGAATCAAGGGTGTCTTGTTGGTTGATGATGTTAAAATGAAAATGATAAAAGCCAGGTGTTAGGGTAGAGAAACTGAATTTTTGTTTGCTGTGTTGGCCCGGGCTAACAATTAATGGGGCTGATATTAGTTTGTAGATCGTATCTGGCTTGTGTTTGTCTGATGTGATGACACACTGTAGCTCACTTTCCAGTGGAAAAGGGTGGGCGCTGGCTAATGTTAGTTTATAATTTAATAATAATTTATCCTTCCCGTAGAAAATACCATTCTGACTTGATGGTGTGATTTGTGTTTTTGAATAATCGCTGAGAGCCGGGCAGGTGATTTTTGGGGTGCCTTTGTATAGTCCCCGTTTGTTGTCTTCTTTTGCTAAAACCCGGATGCTAATAGTATTGGGTTGATCCCATTTGATATATTTGGCTGGTATCTTGTAAATTCGTTCAGTTCTTTTCTCTTTTTTAAAAGGTTTGAAATTACCAGTTTGCCCAATAAATTTACCATTGAAGAAGGTTCTGTCTGCATCACCAATTTTACCTAAATGGAGGTTAAGGTAATTTTTTGACTGGAAGTATATGTTTTTTTTAAAGTCTGAGGGAATATTGATAGATAAACGGTACCATGCTTTTCCTTTATAATCCTCAACCCCTTCTTGATGCCAGGATTTTCCGGTCTGGATATTATTCCAGTTGCCAGGAACGTAATTAGGGTTGGCCCAGTTAATCTCATCACCGGTTTTAAAAAGCCAGTTCTCTTTTGCAAGATTGATTTCACTAACAGGTTGCTTTTTCTTTTTTATGCTGTTTTGGCAATTGGTGGTGAGTAGCATTATTACCAATAGGCTAAAAGGATACAGGAAGCCTGTTTTAATAATTTTCTGCATCATTATCTTGAATATGTTTGACAAAAACGGAATAAAGAGAAAAAATATTTGGTTCTACTGCGAATTTAGTGGAAATACTTTTCATAATTAGAATACAGGAGTCAGAATACAAAATAAAGTAGGAGAGAAGGTCGTTCTATGCTTTTACATTGTTAAAAACGCTGCATCTTTTGTTAAAAATGATTTTGTAAACGAGAGGTATTATATTGATTTTTAAGACTATTTACTACTTTATTAAGGTTTTCCCTTGGTGATTGATGTTTTAGCTTCTGACTTCTGTATCCTTTCATTATACCCACGAAATATACAGAAGAACCTATTTTTTTAAGAGATACTCCGGCGTTTAGGGTTTTTTACTTCTTTTTGATTAAGTTTTACATAAGTCATGAGTAAAGCAAAATAGCGATTTACTTAGGCAAATCCCTGGTTTTGCGGGGAAAAAGAAAGAGGTTTATTAATTGAAAAGAACGTTGCAATACTTCATAAAAGAAATCATCAATTTTTAATCATTAAGAGGAATGTAAGTTGGTGGCAATTTTGTATATTTATCCTACTATTTTTTCTTTAGTAAAAAAATAAAAAAATTAATATGGCCATTAATAATTTGCAGGATTTCTATGATTTGATGTTTGAACTGAGAGATGCCAGAAAAATTATTGTTGATGATTTACTAAACCAATCTTCCTTCTGTTCGGTTTCCAGTGATCTTTTTATTGCACAACTTAAAGATTTTCTTCAAAAACTGGAGAGTATTCCTGTTAAAAGCGGACAGTATGTGCTGGCTTTAAATGAGGATCGTAAAATGGCTATTAAACTTGATTACGAAATCAATGAATTAAAAAAGGATATCAACTATCTTGAAAAAGGAGAAACAGCTTTTCTTGAATACCTGAATCAGCTACATTTGAATTTCTGGTCGCAAGTTGAAGAAGGAGTGAGGTATTTATCAGGAAAAAATATCAAAACATTTATTACCGACCGGGATGGCACAGTGAATAATTATTGTGACAGGTATCAAAGTTCAATACAATCAATATATAATGCAGTTTTTCTTAGCCATTTCGGAAGAAATATTCCGGGTGAAAGTGTTGTTCTTACATCTGCTCCGCTTATGAATATTGGGCTGGCGGATATTTCTGTTAATCCTGAAGGCATATTTATTTATGCAGGATCAAAAGGAAGGGAATTTCTTAATGAAAATAATGAAAAAGTTTGTTTTCCTATAGAGCCGGAAAAACAAAAGAAACTAGATGATTTTAATAAGCGAATCAGTGAATTAGTCAAAGAACCCGGGTATCAAAATTTCGGATTAATTGGTTCCGGCTTGCAATTTAAATTTGGGCAGACAACTGTTGCCCGGCAAGATATTTCCGAATCCATTCCGCCTGAGGAATCACTTCATTTTCTAAATAAGGTAAAAGAGCTTGTTGCTCAAATAGATCCGGAAGGCAAGTATTTTCGTATCGAGGACACCGGAAAGGATATTGAAGTTATTCTGACGGTATCAGGAGAAAGTACTGAAGATGCCGGGTTAAAAGATTTTGATAAAGGTAATGGTGTTGATTTTCTCAGTGATTCGCTGAACTTAAAAATGGAAGAAGGATTTAACCTGATTTGTGGGGATACGGGTTCTGATGTCCCCATGATAGAAGCGGCCATGAAAAAAAGTAACCAAACCCTGGTTATTTTTGTGACCAGGGATGAAGCGCTTAAGCATAGAGTAAAAAAATATTGTCCTCATGCTTTTTTTGTTACTGAGCCGGATATCCTGATAACCATACTTTATACATTAACCCAAAACAAAAAATAATCCTATGGAATTAAAAGGTATCATTTTTGATCTTGATGGGGTAATCACCCAAACAGCACGTGTTCATTTTAAAGCCTGGAAAAATGCATTTGAAGCATTTTTAAAGAAACATAGTGATCATTTTAAACCTTTCACTTATGAAAATGATTATTTACCATACGTCGATGGAATGCCCAGGTATCAGGGGGTAGAATCTTTTCTTCATTCCAGGAATATTGATCTTCCTTTTGGTGATCCTAATGATGAACCTGGCTTTTCAACGATCTGTGCTTTAGGAAATAAAAAAAATGAAGCATTTAGGGCTGTTGTGGAGGAGGAAGGGGTGGATATTTATGAACAGGCCATTCGTTTTATTGAGAAGGCAAAGAAAAAGAACCTTAAACTGGCTGTTGCCTCATCCAGTAAAAATTGTAAATTTATTCTCGAGAAATCCGGATTGATTGATTATTTCCAGGCTGTTGTCGGTGGAATTAAATCAAAAGAAATGGATCTTAAAGGGAAGCCTGATCCGGATATTTTTGTTACAGCCGCTGAGTTAATTGGCCTGGCGCCTGTTGATTGCATGGTTGTTGAAGATGCG
>CAZSGN010000021.1:0-17730 GCA_964606415.1 uncultured Bacteroidales bacterium | reverse complement strand
CAGTCAACTTATAAGGCAAAGTACATAAATTACTGATTTTAAATTACAAAAGTTTTACAATAACTTATAAAACACGAATCATTAAAACACAGGGGTAAGTCATTGATTTTTAGAATAGTTAAACTTTCATTTCTAAATTTTAAACATGATGAATTGTTTTATATTTACATAAGTTATTGATTCATAACACCAAGATCAGGAGTTCTGATTCTATATTTTTGCGCCGCAAAGTGGCATTTTAATTATCATCGGTAAGATCCGGGCCATCAAAGGTGAATAATCAGGGCTTTAATCCCAAAATGATATCAATATCCACCCTAATTTTATAATGATCCATTACAAGCCCCCATAACGAACTTCCATCATTAATTCTGTTACATATACAGCAAACTAAAAAAGGGCATTGCCATAAGACAATGCCCTTTTTGAAATTATAAAGAATAAGAAACTACTCTTTTATCGCCGCCAGATCCATTTTTAGCTCTCTTTGCTTACCAGCTTCAAGGCTAATCGCATTTTCTTTTTCCTCGTAAGAAATATAAGAAACACAAACATCATAACTTCCCGGTTTCATATTTTCAATTTCAAACTGCCCGTCAAAATTAGTGTAAGCTACAATATCCGTACCTTCAACTTTAACTGCAACACCCGCCAGCGCCTCACCGGTAACCTGATCCGTGACTTTCCCGATCAATGCAGCCTGTGAATTACTTTTATTTTCTCCTCCACTTTCGAAGGCAGACAAATGAATTGTGATAAATGCTAAAAGGGCGACCATTAGTGTTTTCATAATGATATTATTTTTATATTTTTACTGTTTTGTTACAATACAATTTTACAGCATATATTTTAAGTAAGTATTAATCAAATTTGAATTAAATGTTAACTTTACGTTAACAAACAAAAAACATCAATAAAAACCAATGCGCCTATTACTTTTCTTCGCAATCATTAATCTGTACAACATGCTCCCGGGATATTCCCAATTACTTGAAAAAGGGGAAACGCAACTAAAAATCTTCAGCAATTTTCATAATCAGTTAAACCATGAAGTTCCTGAGTCAGGCTTCGAGATCCGCCGGGCTTACCTGGGTTACAAAACCCCACTGGAGAATCACTTCAGCACAGAAATAAAAATTGACATTGGCTCACCGGACGATGAATCTGATTATTCAAGACTAAAGAGATATGCTTATTTTAAAATCGCCAACCTGGTATATCAAAAAAATTCTCTCCGCTGGACATTCGGGTTGACGGGCACATACATCTTTGACTTACAAGAAAGTTTTTGGGGATACCGGTACATTCGCAAATCATTCATGGATGAATACGATTTTGGTTCAAGTGCCGACCTTGGAACAACGATAGAATATCAGTTTTCCGATTGGCTAACAGTCGATTACTCATTAATGAACGGTGAAGGGTACACCAGCCTCCAGTCCGATGAAGTCTTCAAAAACGGAATGGGCATTACACTGACTTTTTTTGATGAATTAATCAGCCGCTTCTATGCCGACCTGATGGCAAAAGAAAATAACGAAACAACCCTTGCCGGATTTATTGGCTATAGATATAAAGATAAAGCCCGCTTAGGCATAGAATACAATCATAAGTTCAATTTTCTAAATACTAAAAATCATGAGCTATACGGATATTCGATCTATGGCACTTACATCATCAATGACAAAATTGAATTATTTGGGCGTTACGATCAATTGTACTCAAACATTATCTCTAATAACCCCATGCCATGGAATATAGCAAGTGATGAGAGTGCGATCACCTCCGGCATTCAATACCAACTTATTCCACAAATTAAAGTATCTCTCAATTACCAGGATGCTTACCCTTATGCTGCCGATCAGGAAAATCAATCGTTCATTTATATTAATTTTGAATATAAAATCTAAATTACTATATGTCTATAATCATGACCTCCCAACCCGTTTCCCGGATCAAAACCAGCCTGTCAGTTTTTCTCACATTAGCCATTATTTTCACATCATTTTCATGCAGGAAAAGTAATTACTCTTTAGAAGAAGAAATGATTGTTTTGGAAGATAATGGAAATGGAACAGGCTCAATCATACTTAGTCCTGAACACGAATATCTCATTGACGGATTTGTATTTGTCAATGACGGACAAACACTAACGATCAAGCCAGGGACAGTCATCAGGGCCAAAAGTGGTCATGGCTCCAATGCATCCGCCCTTATCGTTGCCCGCGGGGGAAAAATAGAAGCAAAAGGCACCCGCGACAAACCAATCATTTTCACTGCCGCGGACGACGACCTAAACGGCTCCATACCCACGCTTTCCAGGGGCCTTTGGGGAGGGATCATCATCCTCGGCAACGCCCCGATCAATACCGCCCTGGGAGAAGGCACTATTGAAGGCATTCCCCTGGAAGAACCAAGAGGGCTCTATGGCGGCAACCAACCTGACGATAATTCGGGCACCCTTCAATACCTGTCAATAAGGCACAGTGGAAGTAATATTGGCGAAAGCAATGAGATCAATGGATTGACGCTGGCTGGCGTAGGCAACCAGACAACTATCAGCCACATTGAAGTCATCTCCAATTATGATGACGGATTTGAATTTTTTGGGGGTACAGTCAATTGCAAATACCTAATCTCCGCTTTTAATGGTGATGACTCCTATGATTTTGATCTGGGGTACCAAGGGAAATTGCAATATCTTCTTGCCATCCAGGATCCTTCATCAGGAGATAACCTTTTTGAAATAGACGGAGGGACAGCACCCGAGACCGGTACACCATATACAAAACCCATCATCTATAACGGCACTTTTATCGGAAGAGGCAGAAACGGACTTGCCCATACTGTTTCATACCAAAGAAATGGCGCCGGAATATTTGCCAATTCTATTTTTTTTAATCAGGATAAAGGTGTTGATCTGGAATATAAAACAACCAACGAAGACTCATACAACCAATACAAAATTGACAATATCAGATTTAGCAGTTGCTTGTTTTATAACATTGCAGACAACAGCGACAGCACGATATTTACTGTAAGCAATCCCGATGAAGAAACAAGCCAGACCTTATCTAAAGAGTTTGTCAAACATTTTGAAGAAGGTGATAATATTATCATTGTTCCCTCCCTTTCAATCAATTCGAGCTACGATGTGATGCCCGATGACAGCATCCATTTCAATCTTGCATCCCCTCCGGATAAATGGTTTGATGATGCTCAATACAGAGGTGCATTCCACCAGCATAACTGGGCCAAAAACTGGACTCTTCTTGATCAATCAGGGAACCTCGAATAACCAACCTTGACAACAATCAGAAAAATAGCTGCAAACATCCTGTATCACCCTCACCAAGGTCTGATCAAACAAGGTTTTGTTATTATCGAAAATGGGAATGTCAAAGAAACCGGACAATTAGATAAGAAAGAAACGGCTTCAACTGAGTTCCATAACGGGTTGCTGCTACCGGGATTTGTAAATGCCCACTGTCATCTCGAATTATCAAACATACACATAGAAACCAGCCAAATAAAAGGATTAGGAGATTTTATCGAAAAAATAGTCAATAAAAAAAAAGAATCGCCGCCAGCATTGGCATACATGAACAAATACGACCGGATGATGTCAGCCAACGGAATCAGCCTTGTCGCGGACATCATCAGTGGAACAGAAACTTTCCCTGTCAAAGAGAGAAGTCAAATAACTTATGTTTCCTTTATCGAATTATTAGGACTTGATCCCACAAAAAGTAAATCAAGGATCAAACAAGGGGAAACAATCAAAAAAACAGCAGAGGCCTTCCATCAACCAAGTTTTTTTGCAGCCCACTCCCCTTATTCATGTTCGGAAAACCTTCTGAAAGATTTAATCAAGAAAAACAATGATGCAGGCTCCATATTTAGCATTCATAATCAGGAATCTGAATCTGAGAATGCCCTTTTTCAGGCAAAAGAAAGCCCCTTGCAAAAGAGCCTTGCCCGCATAACAGGAAAAAAATACAATTATCCTTCATCCAGATCCTCTTACGAGTGGTTATCCACGCTATTACCTGCAAAAAGCAATATCCTTCTGGTTCATAACACTTTCAGCAACGCAGAAGATATTAAGCAAATGAAAAAACGCTCACCAGGACTTTATCCAGTGCTTTGCCCTAACGCGAATCTCTTGATCGAAAAAGAAATGCCACCCGTGCAAGCATTTTATGAATCGGGATTACCAATATGCCTTGGTACAGACAGCATTGCCTCTAACACTACCCTTTCAATCCTTGAAGAGATCAAACAAATTCATAAACATTTTCCGGAGATACCTTTAACAGAACTATTACGATGGGGAACACTAAACGGAGCCCGGGCTCTTGGCATGGACCATCATTTTGGAAGTTTCAAAAAAGGCAGCTCCCCTGGTGTTATTCTCATTCAAAATATGGATATGCACAATCTCAAACTAAAAAAAGAAAGCACAGTCCGGCGCATTGCTTAATCCTTTGCTTTTTTTATAGAATATTTTTGGGCCGAAGATGGCTGCATGATCTGCTGATTTGCATGATTCATTAACACAGAAAAAGAGAAAGTTTATAGATAAACCAGGCTAAGTTGACAAAGTCTTTCTAACTTTGTCGGCTAAACAAATATAAATTATGGCAACATTTTTATTTGAGGATATCATATTTGGCCCCGTGAGCAGCCGGAGACTAGGCGTATCGCTCGGCATCAACCTGCTCCCTAATCATTCGAAATTCTGCAATTTTAATTGCATCTACTGTGAATGCGGCTGGACGCTCAAAGATCAACAAATACGTGCTCATTTTCATTCCCGGCAAGAAGTTAAAGAAGCGCTGGAAAGTAAGCTGGACGACATGAAAGCCAAGAGCGAGCCACTTGATGTTATTACCTATGCTGGTAATGGAGAACCCACATTGCATCCCAAATTCAGTGACATCATCAATGACACCATAGCATTAAGAAACCAATATTTCCCTGAAGCAGACATCGCGGTCCTATCCAATGGAACAAAAATCGGGAACCCAATAATTTTTAATGCCCTCGATAAAATTGAAAAAAACATACTTAAGCTTGATGCAGGCACCGAGCAAACATGTCAATTGATCAATCAACCCATTAACAAATTCGATCTCAGTCAATATGTTGAGAACTCAAAAAAATTCAATAAAAAAATCATCATTCAATCTTTATTTCTAAAAGGCTTCGTTGGTGGGAATTTCGTGGACAACTCCACCGATCAGGAAGTTGACGCCTGGTTAAAACTCATCAAAGAAATTGAACCTTCACTGGTGATGATCTATACCTACCACCGTGATACTCCTGCCGATCAACTGGAGAAAATTTCACTGGAAAGACTCGAAAAAATAGCCCGGGAAGTTGAAGCGCTAGGTATCGACACTCAGGTATCGGAATAGTAAATTAAGTGAAGAGTAAGAGGTTAAAAGCAAATAGAACCCAAATTGAGTGATTTTTATTAGAACCCGATCAACCAGCCTGCCCCGGTTTTTTCGGGGACTAAAAAGATGTAAGGCTTTCCCTTCACCACTCATTCGATAAAAAAGCAACATGTTCAAAAGTAAAGTGCTTGTTCGCTATGCTCCAACCGCTCAACTTAGATTCTAATCAAATAAAATATAGAAAATAATAGATTAAAAACAAACGTTAAACGTTAAATATATAAAGAATAATCATGAAACACTTTCTTATCATATGCTTATTGGGAGGTTGTTTTATTACCACAGGCCTGCCTCAGTCCATTGATATCAATGACTTCAGGGCTGATTACCTGGCTGGCCTGGTCAAAGAAGGTGTGGATCGTTTACGGGAAAAGAAGCACCTTGACCCACTTATTCAGGATTCTATTTTAACCCTGGCCGCGCAAGACCACGCCGATTATCTAACTAAAAACAAAACCCTCTCTCATTTTCAAAAAAAACACCCCCGGAAAAAAACGCCATTTGACAGGATCAATTATTATGGAGGTGACCATTTTAAGCAAGTAGGTGAAAATATTGTTATGTCCTATGTAATGGTTCCTATTAAAATCCGGGGCAAAATTCAAACATACGAAGAATACCAGGAAACGGCAGAAGGATTGGTGAAAGACTGGAAAAAATCGCGGGTGCATTACAATAATATCATCACTCGCGCTTATAATCAAACCGGTCTGGCCATCTCTTTCGACCAGAAATCAATGCAGATTTATGGCGTACAGGTTTTTGGGCAATCGGATAAACCAGCCAGCGGATCCTTTAAACAAGCAGAACCTGCATCAAAATCCTCTTCCAAAAATCATAAGACCCCAGCATATCCTGATCAACCTAATCGGGATATCAGGCAAAAACAGGAAGGACATGCTCAAAAAAGTTATACGCTGTTTAAAGGATTTAACCTAAGAAGTTATCTTATTGAATAAAAAACTTTCCCCTTGTTGACAATTTAGCACAGACAACAACGACAATATTAATCAATACTATCACAGACAAAGTCTAACCCTATTTCTTTGGTTTATACATATGTATACACTGCCCATAATAAACCTCAGCAGCCTCCATCAAAGTTTCAGATAAAGTAGGATGAGGATGAATGGTCATGGCAAGATCCGAAGCCAGGGCATTCATTTCAATAGCTAATGCACCCTCCGAGATCAATTTTCCGGCATCCACGCCAACCATACCAACCCCATGAATTCGATCAGTTTGCGGATCAATCATCAATTTGGTCATACCCTCGGTACGGTCAAGCGTTAAAGCCCGGCCGGAAGCTTGCCAGGGGAACTTAGCGACTTCAAGCCCTTTATGCTGTTCTTTGGATTCATCTTCTGAAACCCCACAAAATGCAATTTCAGGATCCGTAAACAAAACACCGGGGATCACATAAGGCTCAAAAGCCTTCTTGTGGCCAGCAATCACTTCCGCAGCGACAATCCCCTCATGAGTAGCTTTATGTGCAAGCATTGGATTTCCTGTAATATCACCAATGGCAAAAATTTTATTTTCAGCAGTTCTTCTCTGTACATCAACTTCCACAATTCCCTTATTAACTTTGATGTTTGTATTTTCAATACCAATCGCATCTGTATTAGCTTTGCGGCCTATAGACTGCAATACTTTGCTATATTGCTTTTCCGTTTTTTCCCCTTTATCATTTTCTAAAGTAACCTTCACGCCTTTGCCGGTATCTTCAAGGCCAACTACTTTGGTTTTAAGCATCTTTTCCTCAAAAAGATCCTTATTATATTTCTCATAAACCCTGACCAGATCACGATCTGTTCCCGGCATTAAACCACTAGTTAATTCGACAAGAGAAACTTTTGACCCGAGCCCCTTATAAATAGAAGCCATCTCCAGTCCAATATAACCGGCACCAATGACCAGCAAAGAATCCGGAATATCAGGGATATCAAGGGCAGAAGTTGAATTCATCACCTTATCAGAATCAATATCAAGTCCCGGGATACTCATAGGCTCTGTCCCCGTTGCCAGGATCAAATGATCAAAAGATATATGCTGCTTACTGCCATCATGCATATCAACCTCGATGGATTCTCCATTCAAAAATTTTCCATACCCCCTGATATATTTAACTTTTCGCTGCTTAGACAACTGTCCGAGGCCCCCGGTAAGCTGTTGAACAACCCCATCTTTCCATTTGCGCAATTGATCCAGATCGATCTCAGGTTCCTGGAATTTAATGCCCCAATTAGCAGCATGACGACTTTCCTTCAACAATTTATTGACATGAAGCAACGCTTTAGTCGGAATGCACCCCCTATAAAGACAAGTCCCACCTGGATTTTCTGCCGGGTCAACCAACGCAACCTGAAGCCCCAGATCAGCAGCCCTAAAAGCCGCAGCATAGCCACCGGGGCCACCGCCCATTACAACAACCTGATATTTATTTTCCTGACTCATAATAACAAATAATTACAACATTCTACATAAAAACAGAAATTGGATTCTCCAAGGCGTCACAAACCCACCTGGTAAAACGAGCACCTTCAGCTCCATCAATTATCCGGTGATCGTAAGACAATGAAAGCGGCAACATTAACTTCGGCATCCACTCACCATTTTCATAAACCGGTTCGGTCTGTGTTCTCGAAATCCCCATAATACCAACATTCGTCGGATAAATGACTGGTGTGAAATTCGTGCCACCTATACCACCAAGATTAGAAATAATAAAGTTACCACCCTGCATGTCTTCCGGTGATATCTTTTTATCCCTGGCCTTTTGGGCAATTTCCGTCAGCTCAAGAGAAAGTTCGGTAATGGTTTTCTGCTCAACATTCCTGATTACCGGAACAAGCAGTCCGCGATCTGTATCCACAGCAATACCAATATTAATATATTTTTTATAAATAATTTCTTCCTGCTTCATATCAATGCTTGCATTCATTTTCGGAAAAGCCTTAAGGGCTTCGGCAATAACCCTAAGAAGGATAGCCGTTACGGTTAATTTACCACCAGCTTTCTCAACCTTTTTAGCATATTTCTGACGAAAATCTTCCAAACTAGTCACATCTGCTTTATCGAAATGATTAACATGTGGAATGGTTTGCCAGGACAAAGACATAGCCTCCGCCGTCATTTTCCTGACCTTCGACATTTTCTCCCGTTCAACATCGCCCCATTTAGAAAAATCAGGCATTTCAACAACAGGCGCGTTAATCCCGGCACCTGACGCCCCACGCTCCATATTCTTTTTCACAAAAGCCTTTATATCTTCCTGGGTTATCCGGTTAGCCGGCCCGGTGCCTTTCACCTGGGAAACATCCACACCCAGTTCCCTTGCAAATCGCCTGACCGTTGGAGAAGCCGGCACCTGAATACCAGGCCTGGGAATTTTAGCCGCATCTTGTTGTTCCTGATTAGACGAAGTTTTGCTCACTTCTTGTGCCGGCTGTTGCTGTGGCTGCGGTGTTGCTTGTGTTTGCTCCGTTTTTTCTGCTGTTTTCTCAGCCTCCTGAGATTTTTCTTCAGGCGCATCTTTTTGCTTCTTTTCCTGCTCGTCAGATTCAGCAGATTCTTTTTCACCTGCTCCGGCACCATCAGTATCAATGGTTGCAATAATACTGCCTATTTCAATCTCATCCCCTTCACTCACTTTAATTTCCTGGATTATACCCGCCGCGGTCGAAGGCACTTCGAATGCAGCCTTATCACTTTCCATCTCCATTAAGGGCTGTTCCTCCTGCACCTCATCCCCCTGGCGAACCATAATGCTAACAACAGTAGCTTTCTCAACATTTTCAGCTATTTCCGGTAATTTTACTTCTTTGATCATAACTAACAAATTTATGCATATTAATATTGAGCAGGATTATCTTTTTTCGAATTAATACCCAATTCCTGACTCGCTTTTTTCAATTCATCTTTATCAATGTTACCCTCCTCGTATAAGGAATAGATCGCTGCCCATGCAATATGCTTTGCATCCACTTCAAAATAATCCCGCATAGCATCACGACTGTCACTACGCCCAAAACCATCAGTACCCAACACTGTAAGCTTCCCGGGTATCCAGTTTGCAATGGATAATGGCAACACCTTCATGTAATCACTGGCTGCAATAAATACCCCATGCTCATTTTCAAAACATTCTTCCACATAAGATTTCTGCTTTTTATCAGGATTTAACCTATTCAGGCGCACAACTTCCCTGGCATCATCATAGAGCTGCTTATAACCCGTCACACTCCAAATATCAGCAGAGATATTAAATTTTTCTTTTAATATCTCAGAAGCTTTCATCACTTCATTAAAGATAGTACCACTTCCTAATAGATGAACTTTCCTTTTATCATCGTTGCAATCACAACTACTAAATTTATACATTCCCTTGATGATCCCCTCCTCAACACCTTCCGGCATGGCAGGCATAGAATATTTTTCATTCATCACAGTAATATAATAAAGCAAATCTTCCTGATTAACATACATTCGTCGAATCCCCTCTTTAATAATAACGGCCACTTCATAGCCAAAAGCAGGATCATACGCTTTCAGGTTAGGAACAGGCAAAGCAAGCACATGGCTGTGTCCATCACAATGCTGGAGGCCTTCACCTGCCAGGGTCGTTCTGCCGGCAGTGCCGCCAATCATAAACCCACGGGCACGAGCATCAGCAGCTGCCCAGATAAAATCACCAATCCGTTGGAAACCAAACATCGAATAATAAACAAACATCGGGATCATACTGATTCCATGGTTTGAATAAGCCGTTCCTGCAGCAATAAAAGAAGAAATAGATCCAGCCTCTGAAATGCCTTCCTCCAGAATAGCCCCATTCTTAGATTCTTTATAATAAAGCAGGCTTTCTTTATCCACAGGCTCATAAAGCTGGCCTACATGTGAATAGATTCCTACCTGCCTAAAAAGAGCATCCATCCCAAAGGTACGGGACTCATCCGGGACAATTGGGACAATATACTTGCCTATTTCTTTATCTTTTAATAACTTAGAAAGGATATGAACCGCCACCATAGTCGTTGCCACATCACGATCGCCCGAATTTTCCTTAAACTCATTGAATATTTTATCAGGAGGCATTGGCACAGCCTCTGCTTTTTGATTCCGTGCAGGAATAAAGCCTCCCAACTCATAACGCCGTTGTAAAAGATATTTTATTTCCTCACTTTCAGGATCCGGCTTATAAAAAGGAGCATCAGCAACTTCTTTATCGGATAATGGTATAGAAAATCTGTTTCTGAAATGGATAAGCTCCTCTTCATTCAATTTCTTCTGCTGGTGTGTAATATTCCTTCCTTCGCCAGCCTCCCCCATTCCATATCCTTTTACCGTGCGTGCAAGAATAACAGTAGGCTGTCCTTTATGATTAACAGCAGACTGAAAAGCATTATAAACTTTTTGAGGATCATGACCGCCCCATCTTATATTTTTAATCTCCTCATCAGACATGTTCTCGACTAATTTAGCTGTGCTTTCATACTTTCCAAAGAAATGCTTTCTGATGTAAGCCCCATCTTCAACAGTATATTTTTGATATTCCCCGTCAACAATTTCCTCCATCAACTGTACCAGCTTACCATCCTCATCCTTTTCCAACAAAGGATCCATTTCATTTCCCCAAATAATCTTGATCACATTCCAACCAGCTCCCCTGAAAGCAGATTCAAGTTCTTTTATAATATTACCATTTCCACGAACCGGACCATCCAACCGCTGAAGGTTACAATTAACAACAAATATCAAATTATCAAGGCGTTCGCGAGAAGCCAGCGTAATCGCTCCCAGGGATTCAGGCTCATCCATTTCCCCATCACCTAACATAGCCCATATTTTTTGCTCACTTGTCTTCTTAAGCCCTTTATCCTCCATATATCTCATAAACCTTGCATGATAAATAGCCGTAATGGGCCCCAGCCCCATTGACACGGTAGGGAACTGCCAGTAATCCGGCATAAACCGAGGGTGAGGATAAGAAGATAATCCACCTTCAGGACCCAGTTCATGCCTGAAATTTCGCAGATCATTTTCAGATAAACGGTCTTCCATATAAGAACGGGCATACATGCCTGGCGCCGCATGACCCTGGAAATAGATAAAGTCGGGGCCTTCCGGATGATCAGGGCCTTTCCAGAAATGATTCTGCGCAACCTCATAAAGGGTTGCAGAACTGGCAAATGACGAAATATGGCCACCAATACCCTCCGATTCTTTATTTGCTTTCACCACCATAGCCATAGCATTCCATCGGATTAAGCTTTTGATTCTCCGCTCGATTTCCCTGTTACCAGGATAAGGCAGCTCTTTATCTGGTGAAATAGTATTGATATGTGGTGAGTTTAATGGCTCAGGTATCTGTACTCCAAGCGAATAAGCCCTGTTTTTTAATTTAGTTAATAGCTCTCTTGCACGATCTATTCCCTCATATTGAATTACATACTCAATTGAATCAATCCACTCCTGATTCTCAAACTCCTGATGATGATTTTGTTCTTTATTATCTTCCATAATTACTAGTCTTTTATATTATCCCATTGCACAGCGACAATTTATTCAAAAAAAGTGAATTGACCTTAAATATCAAATCATAAAAGCAAACAGTTTTTTTTCAACAAATCCGATACCACTTTTTTACTTTTAAAATACATTACCGAATAAATCTATTCCGGTATTTGAGTACGTAAATTTAATATTTATTCTTTAAAAACGCAATATATTTTCAAAGAATTTTCTGAAAATCATGCGGTCATGAAAGAAAAGAAGAGGGGCTTTAAAATAGGGTGGGTTATGCTATATTTTTGGGATGGAAATCCTAATCCATAAACATTTTTCTATTCACCCAAACACTCATTTAATCTAAAGACAAAACAAAAAAAACATCCTTATTATTGATGCAATAGCTCAATTGATTGATTCCGCTGAAAATCTATTACAATACGACTTTATTGACAAACCCTAAATAACCAATCTGATGAAGAATATATTTTTCACCGGAAGTAATCTCCGGCATATTCAGACGTTAGAAACACATACAAACCCGCTAATCATCAATAGAAGGTCAATGATAAACAAATGTCCGCTCTGTTAATTTTACCGGTTGATCATCCATAAACTCAACCCTTCGCACCCAATTATCATTCTCATCTTTATCTGAGTATATGTAAGTAACCCGGTAATTAAAATCATCAGCATTTTTTTCTTTTGCCAGCAATTGGCCCCTTTCATTATATTTAAAAACATATTGTCTTGTCATTTCATTCTTTGAATTAAATATTTTTTGCTCCCTGATCATCCCCTCTTCATTATAAGTATATCCAGAAGAAGAAACAAGCTTTCCCTTAGCATTATATTTATTTTCTTCTACAAGTCTACCGTCATCATTGTACTGATAAACATATCTATAACCAAGAGAATCATTGGCATAATACAATTCTTCTAAAATTTTATTTCCTGCTGAATCATAATTAAAGTGATAATTGTATTTTAAGTTATCCTCCGGATTAAAAATAATTTTTTTTATCATATTCCCCTGAGAATCAAAATCAAACAATACTTTTTCTTCAAGCTCACCCCATTTATAAACACGCTTTTCCTTCATCTCGTCATTCTTATAAATGATTTTGGTATTACTGATCAACTCATCATCAGGATAAAACATGTTTCGTTCAATCTCTTTTCCATCTTTATTATACTTATACTTATACCGGTAAACACATTCATCATCTGCATTTAATATTGTCTGATCAGATAAATAGCCTTTTTTATTATAATCATACAAATACCTGTAACTTAAATTGCCATTAGCATAGAACAATCTCTTCTCTTTCTTGTTTCCGTTTTTATCATATAAAACAAGATAATTGTCATAATAACTTCCCATTGGAGCACCTTTAACAATTTCTCCATCTTTATTCAACGCCTCATATGTTCGCTCCCTCATAGATTTAACATCACCATAAAACTCCCCTGATTTTTCCTGATTGGTTTGAACAGAATCCTGACAAGCAAACAAAAGAAGAGAGAAAGAAAAAACAAGCAAATAGAAGATTGAAAACCTCATAACAGATATATTTTAGGTTGTTACAAACAAATTTACTTATAATAATGATTAATAAAAATATTTTTTAGCCAAATAAAAGCTTCTGACAAAAACACCTCTCTATTCCTTTTCTTTGCGCTTAGCAGGCTTAAGGGTTGCCGCAACATATTGATTTTGATTAAAATATTTTAATGCTGCATTTTTCAGATCTTCCTGGTCAATTGACGAGACCTTTTCTATATATTCATCCAGGTTAAGCATTGGCGTTTCATGAAAATAATGCTGTACCATATATTTTAGCCAAAACCCATTTTTTTCGACCGAAGACTCTCTTCCCCGGATCATTTGTTTTTTCACTTTGCGTATATCTTCATCAATCGGGCCTTCGGACTGGAGTTTATTCATTTCTTCAAAAACCAGCCTTTGCATTGTATCTACATTCAAAGGAGAAGCGCCATAAAAAATGCCAATAGAATACTTAGGTGCAGGATAATGCTGCGTATTATGCATTACTCTCACCCCATAAGTCATTCCAAGCTCTTCTCTCAACAACTTTCTGCAACGGATATTAAGGATATCGGTAATCATTTTCAGTTTAAGGCGTTCTTCCCCAGACCAGGAGAAATCGTCTCTCATCCTGATCATATTCATCGCTTTTTGCTCGATCCCCTTGTAAATAGTAACTTCTTTTGTTTTTTCCGGAAAAGAATAATCAACATCTTTCCACTTTTCCTTTTGCCCGGTAGAAGCGAGACTGCCAATGTATCTTTGTGCTATGTCCAATATCAAATCCTGATCAAAATCACCTACCAGGAAAAAAGCATAATCGCCAGCATCAGCGACCCTTTCTCTATAAATTGCCAGCATCCGTTCAAGATTTATTTGTTCAAGCTGCCGGGTTTCCGGAAACAAAAAGTAACGCGGGTGCCCCTGTGTAATAATACGTTGTGCAGTGTCATGGAAAACCATCTCGGGATTCTGATCCATGTTTCTAAAACGCTCCTTCTCCATAGAAACGACCAGGTCTCGCGCGTTCTCATCTTTCCTGGGATTAGTAAAATACAAATGCAATAATTTAAAGAAGGTATCCCGATCATCTTTTGAAAAATCCCCTTTAAACCCTTCGGAATGATCGTTAATCCAGAAACGAATATCTACATCCTTCCCTGCCAAAATATTATCAAGTTGATCTTTATCAAAATCATCAACCCCCGAATAAGTCAAATACTTATCTAAATACCTGATTGAGATATAATCTTCATCAGGATATAAAGAATGCCCGCCAGGGCTTATAGCGCGGAAACTAATTCTGTCATTTTTAAAATCTGTTTTTTTCAAAAACAAACGGCTGCCATTTTCAAATGTAAAAACAGTATAATCAAATTCATCATTTTCTTCTTTTGAAACAATTTCAGCTTTTGGAGGAAGATTTGCCATCAAAGGTTTGGATTCAATAGTGTCTATCTGAGACTGAAGGTCCTTCTCCGCAGATGATCTAAAAACATCCATAATTTCAGACTCTGAAGGGATATCAGCCCCTTTTTTTTCAGGCGTATTAAGCACTATTGTCACATTCTCGTTAACCAACCAATCATCGACAACCTGGTTAAGTTCATTAGGCAGAAGGGTAGGTTGAATCTTTTTGAAATATTCATATTCCATATCCGGGGAGGGAACAGGTTCACCAGACATAAAATGTTCAACATATTGCCAAACCAGGCGACCAGAGTTCAATTTATCTTTTTCTTTGGCTCTTTGTTCATAACGCTTTGCCAACTTCTTAATCTCCCTGTCTACCTCCTGCTGACCAAAACCAAACAATCTTATCCTGTTCATTTCATCAAAAAAATCAGCAATGCCTTCACTTATTCGGCCTTCTTTTAATTGAGCGGAAGCAGAAAACAAATTAACAGGCGTCCAAAAAATATCATCAAAAGAAGAACGTGTGCCAACAAAAGGACCATCTGACTGCTCTCGCATTTTTTCCAGTCTTCGGGAAATCAAAGCGTTAACCAGTTCGGGGATGAAGATATGATTCCTGTAATCTTCAACAGTTTCGACATCAGGCTTCGGATGTTTACTATAAAAAACCTGTAATTCCGAAGATGTAGCCTCAACATCACTCGTTACCACAGCAAAATTAGTATCATAATTAGGTATCGGATAAATTTCCCTGGGCTTTGCACTATCCGGATTTTCAAGAGGCCCGAAATAATCTATAATTTTCTGCTCAGTCGAATCAATATCAATATCACCTACCACCATCACCCCCATTAAATCAGGGCGATACCAATCATTGTAAAAATCAACAATGGCAGGCCGTTCAAAATTTTCAAGAACCTCCATTTTACCAATAGGTAACCGTTCAGCATATTTTGTCCCTTTAAAAGCTACAGGAAACCATTTCCGAAACATTCGGTTCCATGCACCTTTTCGTGACCGCTTTTCCTCAATTACAACACCACGCTCTTTCTCAATCTCTTCAGGATCAAAAGACACATTTGCAGCCCAATCACGCAAAACCATATACCCAGTATCAATCAAACCCGGTTGATCAACCGGGATCTGAAGCATATAAACAGTATTGGTAAAACTGGTGAAAGCATTTAGTTCAGGTCCAAAACGAATGCCAAGAGATTCCAGGTAATCAACCAAAGCTTGTTTTTCAAAATTTTTTGTCCCGTTAAAACACATATGCTCAGCAAAATGAGCAAGCCCTCTTTGATGCTCCTCTTCCTGCACAGACCCAGCCTTAACAACAAAGCGCAACTCAACACGCTCCGAAGGACGATCGTTATGTTTAATATAATATTGGAGGCCATTTTGGAGTTCGCCGGTTACCAATGACTCATCTTTTTCAACCGGATCATGAAGCGGCACCTGTGCACCAGCAGTTAACCCTAAGAACATCAACAAAATAGTAACAGAAACTGAATTTTTAAGCATTTTTACAAAACTTTTTTATTAAATATTCGTAAGAACAATTGTCGTAAATCTCAATACAATCTAATTTATTGAAGAATCATTTTATTCTATATTTAGAAAAGAAAGATAATAAAAAATTCATTACTTTGCCTGTAAAAAATGATATTCAAACTGAAAAAGAAAAGTGAGATGAAAAAGATCACAATGGAGCGCACAGACATCACACCACTTATCAGTTATGATCAGGATAACCGTACATTAACTATCAAAGGAAGATCGTATCCGGAAGATGCAGATACTTTTTATGCTCCATTGATCAACTGGATTGAAGAGCTCGAACGTAGCCCCTTCAGGCAAATTAACATTTCTATCCTGTTGGAATATGTCAATACAAGTTCAACCAAAGCATTGGTTAATGCCCTGCATAAGCTTGAAAAAGTAAGCAAGACCATGGACAGCCAGGTGCTAATCAGCTGGCATTACCTCGAATACGATGAGGAGATTCAGGAAACTGGTCAAATGCTCAAATCATTGATTGATTTACCCTTTAAATTTGTAGAAGTCCCCACTAATTAAAATACTAGAATTAAGCCAGCCTCATAAGTAATAGCGCTTCAAAACCAAGCAGTTAGCATTTCGCTTCTAAAATGCTATATCATTTTTTTTGTATTTTATCCTACTAATCCGATATGTTTTATTATTTTTGTAAAAGAGAGATCATTTATATATATCATTAACGATTTCATACCATGAAACAATTTTGCCCAATAACAACAAGCCGGATCAACGAAAAAGTCGCAAGGATCAACTCAGTGCAGATCCTATTGCTGCTTGGTCTTTATGTATTCACACAGGTTCATTTAATTGCTCTTTTGGTGGCCATTGATTTTTTCTTAAGAGGGCATGTGAATAGCAAATACAGTATCATTAACCACATCAGTAAGTCCATATTGAGTAGTATCAGGAGCACACCTAAAATGATCAATGCTGGTCCCAAAATATTCGCTGCACAAGTCGGATTTATTGTTAGCACCCTGATTTTTATCGCTTCCCTGTCCGGGCTCAACCTCCTGTCACTGGGACTCGCCATATTTTTGGGCTTTTGTGCTTCCCTGGAAGCCTTCTTTGGCTACTGCGTTGCATGTCAACTCTACCCGCTATTCAAACGAATTCACGATATCAATCAATAATTATAATAGGTTCTACTCTTATTTTAATGGTTAAATATTTAAATAATATAAGACACTGTTAAAATTGTTAAAATATTGTTGTACATGTAGTTTAAATGTA
>CAZSGN010000020.1:0-17882 GCA_964606415.1 uncultured Bacteroidales bacterium | reverse complement strand
GATGATAACAGGAATGATTATCGCAGGCAGAAGCAATAACCAGGAATGAACAAGCAGGGCTGTTATTGCAACGGCTAAGGTTGTTCCTCCCATGATGTATAACCATTTTGGATGTATGTTAGAGCCTGGATGAGTAGTTTTTAACCATTGAGTAAGGTAATCAATGCCTCTTTCTGTTTTTGATTTATCCTGATGTGCTTCCTGGGGATATTCTTGTTGTAATTTCTCTATCCGGTCTTGCAGGTTTTGCATTTGACTTTTGACATGGTGGGCATCCCGGATAAATTGATCAAGCTCATTGAGCGTGCCTAGCTCAATGCCCTGCCAGTCAGGGTCTTGTAATGAGGGGTCAATGGTAGATAAAGCTATTTCTTTTTGTTTTATTTCATCTGCTTTATTTTGACTTAGATCAATAAGTTTTTTTCTGATTTCTTCTAGTTGGCGGATGTTTTCTTCCAGTTCATACAGTTGTTTTTTGTCGATGCCTTTTTCAGGTAATTCAAGCGAATCGATTTCTTCTTTGTGTTTTTTTATTTGATTTTCTGCATGATGTTTTTTTTCCTTGAGGGAATCAATTTCATTATTAAGTTCTAAAACAGTATTGTATTCTTCACCATGCATCTGGCTGAGCACTTCGGGGTAAGATGAGAATTGGTTATAGGTATTGGAGGCTTCCTCTTCGGCTTTTTTATACTCCGCAATAAGCTTGTAATATTGATTGTATGAGGCGGCTTGCAGGGCTTTTTCTTTTTCTTTTTCTAGTTCATGGAGCCGTTCTTCTTCTTTTCTTAAGGTTTTTTGGTTATTCAGTGCTTCTTCATAACGTTTTTTAGATTCTTCAAAAGCTTTATATTCTTTGATGGTAGAGCTTTTGGGTTTTGATTCGTATTTAAGTTCATTTTTCGCTGCATCCAGATCATAGCCTCCGATAGATTCTTGCATGATGATCCTGGCCAGGTCTTTTTCATTGGTTTGGATGAGCTCATGCAGGGCCAGCATATATCGCCCTTCAGTTTCCCGGTTGGGCAGGCCCTGTAATTCATCATTAATACCATTGTGTTGGGTGCTGACCTTATTCCCATCCAAAAACACATCCCAGTTTTCTTCCCCTGCCAGCAGAGAGCCATGGGCTTCGATGCCGGAGAGTTCGCCGGGCCAAAGCATTTTTTTGATTAAACGTGCGGTAGAGCTTTTCCCACTGGCATTAGGGCCGGCAATAATATTGATCTGGGGGGATAATTGCTGATAGGGTGTCAGGCCTTTGGGGAGGCCGGGCATTTTATTGATGCTTAAGGATTGAAAAAATAATGGTTGTTGAGCCATGGTTATTCTTTATTATTTTGTTGAGCAATGAGTGTCCCCAGAAGGCGTTTGCATTCCTGTAAAATGTAATCCCTGGGTGCGGGTGATGCTTCTTTTTCTCTTTCCGGGAGTTCTTTAAGTGGTAAAAATGTGGTTGCGTTTTCAATTTTTCTTGACTGGATTGTCCATTGACTTGTTATCTCTTCAAGAAAAGAAGTGTGCTGATTTTGTTGAATGGCAAGTATGGTTTGTGCCAGCATGCCTGCGGGAGATACTTCTTTGGATAGTTTTTCAAGATCGCTGACCACAGGCTGGATTGTTGTTTCTGCTTTGCGAACGCTGACTTTTGTTTGTAAAATTTGGGTGCTGAAATCTTCCGGGAGTCTCTGAATCCATTCTTCTACATGCACGGGGTGACTGTGGTAACCTGTTATTAACAAATCAAAAAGAAGGTAATGGACATGGTCCAGTTCATCAGCCATTGTATTGGTATTTTGTTCAATTGCTTCAACGATTGATGTGCGAACTGTTTCTTCATCAGCTTCTTCTCCGATCTCTATTATTAGGTTTTCATATCTTACTGGTGAGAGCGGTATTTGCCGGACTTCTGTGATGACGTCTTCGTCAATGGTTATTTTAACAGGTCCGTGTGCTCCTTTCTCAGCAGGACTCAGCGCGTGAGGTGATCCGGTATAGCTAATAAAAGGTGTAGATAAAGCAACAGAGCCGGGTTTATGGATGTGCCCAAGTAGCCAGGCGCTAACGGGCAGTTGTTTTAAACTGTTTGAAGGAATCCTGGCGTAAGCACTTTCCGGACTGTCAATGTCTCCATGCAGCAGGCCTATGGTGAATTTATTTTTATCCATCGGTGCAGAATCAAATTTTTGAAGTGGGTCTTCTTTATAGTGGTGATGGGTAAAAGACCAGCCGGTGAATTGCACATTGCTTTCCGGATGCGCCAGGGTCTCCCATTCACCATCCCGCCCAAGAAGATGAATGTATTCATGTGTATCGTCATGAATGATTTGCCGCAGCACATCATAATCGTGATTACCGGCAACCATGTATACATGTATGCCCGTTCCCTTTAGTTTTGCAAAAGCTTCCTGAATGGAGCCGATGGCCTCAAAATACCGGTTATCCTGATCAATAATGTCGCCTGAAAGGGTGATGGCATCTATTTGATGATCAATGGCATATTCTATTATTAGCTGCCAGGTGTGGCGTGTAGATAGCAGGTCATCGTGTTTTTTGAGGGATGACGAGCTTCTTCCAAGATGCAGGTCGGCGGTGGCTAAGAGGGTGAAAGGCATAATGGTGCTTTGGTTTTATTACTTTTTTAATAAATAGGGTCATGTAAATTTAATGTTTTTATTAAAAATGTTTATGCCTGTCCTTCTTCTTTTCTTGGTTTTTTGGGGATATATTTTCTGCAAGACAAAGCCTGTAGAAAACGCCTGAGATGATTAAATATAGGGCATTCCTGTTAAGTATTGTTGCTTGGTTATTCAGGAATTCTGATCATTTTGTATGGGTGTAGGGAAAGAACCCTTTCCTCTTATTTTATTGATCTGGCGGTAAATAAGCTTGTTGTATGCTTGTCCGGTACGGTAATGAAGGCTGTTCGTGGATTGTTTTATTAGGTTAGGCTGTGGTATTTTGCTCAGTTGGTCCTGATAAGTTTTCAGGTAATGAGGAAAAAGTTCTTTCCTGATGTAATCAAAAAGTTGAATGTCGAGATTATTATACTCTTCCAGTATTCTCATATATTCCGGATTCTCCAGTATTCTTTTTTTTATCTGATTATCCCTTGCCACTATTTTTTTACGGTAATTGATATTGATGGGGTAAGGGGCCATTATTTTAAAAAGCTGAAGTGTTAGGGAGAGTTCTTCTGTCAGGCCAATAAGTTTATAATGCTTGTGTATGATATCAATAGCTTTATCCAAATTTTCCTCCCCGGCAATTTGTTTAACCTGCATATTCTGCCTGTAAGGGTTTTGAATCCATTTTTCAAGTGAAATGTCCATTTTTCCTCGCAGGCAATTGTCTTGATAAAATGATGCTGATCGTTGGACAGGATCACGTAGCACGGTGAAAAAAAAGATATCAGAGCCGTTAATAAAACGGGTAGGTGCTTTTAAATTGTGTCCGGCGAAACTATGCAGGCCAAAAGGGAAAATTTGGAGTGCCCTTTTGAATTCTTTTTCATCGAATATTCTTGTCTTACTTCTCATGGTATCACAGTGCCGGATACCAAAGGTATTTCTCAGGACCCATTTAATGGTTGTGCCAGCTGTTTTTTCAATATGAGGGAAGATGACGACAGGTTGTTTTATTTGAATCATAATTGCTTGAGACAAAGATGATGATTAGAAATATATGTTGTTTCTTAATGCAAAGAACTTGATGTAAGATAAGATTTATATTTTTTAAATACCCGGAAGGTCAGGACAGAACCCTTAGCTCATGACTGAAGGGAATAATCATTCAATTTGGGTTTCAATAACATTAATTAGTTCTTTGTTTCGCTCTGTTTTTTCTTTTCGGAGGGCATGGAGCAAATCATCTGCAATCCATTCATCTTGCCTCAGTGCTTTATTGATTGTGTTTTTACCCAGTTTAATAATGCATTCTATTGCCTCATGGCGTGTGTAAGGGTCTGTTAATGCTTCAATGATAATATCGGAAATATCCTGCGAAGGATTTTGTCCCAGTGCCTGCACGATATTTCTCCGAATGCGTCTGTTTTGTTCATTCCTTTTATTAATGCTGGCTTGCTCTTCTTTGGAGGCAGCGCCATCTGCCCGGATGTCCTTATATCTTTCGTCGGATAAGAGTTCAGAGAGCAGTTGTATCGCGGTTAGCCCACCTAATTTTCCCAATGTCCGGATAACTTCGGCAGCAATTTCGGGTTCGTCATGGTTTAATATATTAACGAGCGGATCAATAGTTTCTATATCACCGATATGCCCAAGTATCCGGATTGCAGCAATCCTGGTTTCCGGGTCGTTCAGTAGCTTGATCATTCCATTAATGTCATGTTTGCCAATATTGTAGAGTGCTTTCTCTGCCGCTTCCCGGATTTCATGATTTGGGTTTTTCATGCTTTTGATCAAGGCAGGAAGGGCATTAACTGATCCAATTTTACCAAGAGCTAAAAGGGCATGTTTCCTGACATGGAGAGCTGTATGTGTGTCAAAAGCCTCTAAGAGTAAATCAACGGAGGGGTCACCAATACTTACCAGGGCATTAACAATCTGGTCGTGTACGATCTCGTTGCTTTGATCATTTAAGGTTGTAATCAGTGCATTAACGGCTTGCGGGTCTTTGATGTGACCCAATGCTTTGGCTGCTTGTATTTTTACACTGGCCTCGTCATTAGATAAGGCATTGATCAGCGCAGGTACTGCTCTTTTGTCTCCAAGCCTGGAAAGTCCCCTGGCTGCGCCAATACGATCTTTGGTCTTCCCTTGTTCCAAAACTTTTACAAGGTCCATAACAGCTTCTGTACCGTCAACTTCATTAAGTCCCTCAATAGCCATATTGCTGAGGTCGTCATTGGGGTGGTTAATCGCCGAGATCAGCTTGTTGATTTTCTTTTTGTTTTTCCATTTGTTAATCTTATCAGGTGTGATGCGTGTAAACATGATATACTGGTTTTAAGTTAAAAGGGTTTTCTATCAAGGTTATTTAAAACTTTTTTACAAAATTAAAGGTACAAAACTTTTTTTATTATGACTTATGTTAAGCCATTGGAATATTAAAAAATAAACGAAATCAATGATTTACTCCTGTGTTTTAATGATTCGTGCTTTATAAGTTATTGTGAAACTTTTGTTGTTTAAAATCAGTAATTTATGTTCTTTGCCTTATAAGTTGACTTTATTCTCGACATAAAGATGCGACATTATATTTTGATATGAATTAGGAGGGCTGAAAATACAACATATAAACGACCTTAAACCATTGAGCGAAATCGCTCAATTTGGGTTTCATCTACATATAAACAAATTGCAAACTTTCATTAAATTTTGCAAGAGATAAATGTTCGTGGTAGAACCTTTAATAATTTTAACGCCAGGTTTTATTTTGCTGAAAAATCAATAATAACAAGCTTACTTTCGTGATTTCATGGTTTTATTTGTCGTGACTTCAGTGGGTTTAATTATTTTTACCGCTGTTAAACCAATAAATAATAAATAATGAAAACACGTAGAAAGCCCTTTCAGAAAGGGATTGTCCATTTTAAACAATGGAGCGGCAAAGGGTATGCTGTAATGCAAAGCCTGGGTAAACAAATTCGCATTGCGCCCCTGGCAATGACTTACAGTATGCTGGTAATGGCACCTAAAGCCGAAGCCCAGTCAGACACCAATGATTTGAACAGGATTCGTGAGCTTGAAGAGGTGGTTGTCGAGGAGGAAATGCTTGTTGATGATCAAATTGGCCTGAATGCCATTGATGTGATCACGGCTCAGCAAATTGATTATTCATCGTCGCCTGGTTATGGTGAATTACTCGAGAATGCTACAGGCGTAGATGTACGTCAACGTGGTACTTTTGATGTGCAATCAGATCTTTCTCTTCGTGGTGGCTCTTTCGACCAGTCTTTGGTCTTGTTAAATAAAATGAATCTTACTGATCCCCAAACAGGTCACTACAGTCTTAATCTTCCCATCTTTCCTTTTTTAATTGATCAAATTGACGTGCTTCGTGGTAATGCTGCCGGTGTTCAATCGGCATCAGGGCTTACTGGTGTGGCTAATTTTGTGGTTGAGCCGGAAGATTCTAACTATCTTGCTTTACGGTCAGAGGCCGGGACTTATGGCTTATTTAGAAGTGATGTTAAATTGAATGGCAAATGGGGTGGTAGCCAGCATTTGTTGGGTGCTTCTTATGCCCGGTCAGATGGTTATTTGCCAAATTCAGATTTCAATAGTTCCAAATTCTTCTACATGGGACAAAAAGCATTTAATTCTTATCAGATAAAATGGCTTGCTGGTTACCAGGATAAAAAAATGGGCGCCAATCAGTTTTATTCAGCGCGTTTTCCTGATCAGTATGACGAGAATAGAAGTTTTTTATCAGGACTGAAAATACAAAAGAAAGGTGTTTTCAGGATGGATCATGCTGTTTACTGGCGCCGTCATTGGGATCGATTCCTCCTCTTCAGGGATGATCCTGATTTATATGAAAATCATCACCGTTCTGATATGCTGGAGGGTGATTTTAATTTTTATTATCCGTTCTGGAAAGGCCAGTTTCAGATGGCATCTTCTATCCGTTACGAAGAAATTTTAAGCAATAACCTGGGGGTTTCATTATCACAACCGGTTGATGTGCCGGGTTATGAAGGAGATCAGTATACAAAATATTTTAACCGTGTTCATTGGAAACAGCTTTTTGCTTATGAGTTTAACCTGGGCCGCTGGGAATGGTCGAATGCAATAACACTTGCCGGAATGGAGAAAAGCGGGCATAGCGGATGGTATCCTTCTTCAGAGCTCACCTATCGCTTGTCTTCTTATTGGAAGGTTTTTACCGCCTGGCGGCAAACTTACCGGACGCCTACTTTTACTGATCTTTTTTATGAAGATCCTGATAATATTGGAAATCCTGAGCTGAAGCCCGAAAAGGCTGAGGTTTATGAGATTGGCGCGGGTTATAAAAATGATCATCTGTTGACTGAATTGACGTTGTTTAACCGTCACACCCGGGATGTCATTGATTGGATCAGGCGGGATAGTGTCTGGCATACCGAGAACCTGACGGCTTTAAATACCCGGGGGATTGAATGGCGGGGAAGGTGGAGTCTTTCCGGAAATCAGAATGCCTGGTTTGCTTTTCAGCAATTAGATTTGTCTTATACTTATTATGACATGGTTAAGGATGATCAGGGGCTGGTTTCTAATTATGCGCTGGATCATCTGAGACATCATTTAAGACTTGGATTGAAATGGTCTGTGCTGGATCAGTTTGTTTTTACGGCAAATACTTCGTATCAGCATCGGAACGGCAGTTATTCTTTATATAATTCTTCGGATGGTCTTTATACAGAGCATGAATATGAACCTGTATGGTTGCTGGATGCCCGTGTAGAATATCACTGGAATGACTGGAGGATCTTTATGATGGTCAACAATCTGCTGGATCAGACTTATTTTGATTATGGTAACGTTTATCAGCCCGGCCGTTGGACCAGGGCAGGAATTCGTTATGATTTACCGCTTTGATGATGGGGCTGCAAAAATAGGTCGATTATTGTTTAATAAAGGCCCCAATTGAGCTATTCCGTTCAATTGGGGCCTTGCTAATGCAAAGCTCTTTTCTCAATGCTTTCAGACCGATCAACTTAGCCCGAATGTAGCATAAGAAATGGCGGTCCGGGTTATTATTTGTTTTCCGGCCCGTTTTCATGTTTATTATTTTAAGCTTTTTTGAGAAAGATTTTATCAAAAATACGGCCTTGCCTTTCCAGGAATGTTTCAAATGTTTTTCCCGGGAAAAGTCTTGCTCTCGAGCTGGGTGTGTCATTGATGTCAATGATGTATAGTTTGCCATCCTGTTTATGTCGAATGGCGTCCATCTCGCCAAAATCAAGATTCATTTTTTTAGTTAGTGCTTTAACCTTGTCAATTTCCCACGGGCTTAGAATTTCTTCTGTTTCTTTGATCTTACTTTCTACTGCTGTTCTAAATCGATCATGCTGAGGCCGGTATTGAAGAAAAACCAACGGAATTTCCCCGCCAATAAAAGGTATTCTGACATCCTCATGCATTCCGTTCTCTGCAAGGTTATCAAGGGCGATTTGGTAAACATAATTTTCGTCTTTATGGTCAGTAGGGCATTGAATAATGACACCATCATGCATTGCATTGACATCATTTTTTTTGACGCAGGGACCTTGATGGGTAAAAGGATCTACAAAAGAGGAATAACCAAATACTTCTGTGAAATTTTTATCCACGTTTTTTTTGCTGATATCGCGTGATTTGTAGTTAATTGTTGGTGTTTTTCCAATGTAAGGTTTAAGCAGATCGTATTCCTCCCGGTCATTATTGTAATCATAATAAACAGCTACATCTGCACTTGATGTGGGTTTGTTGGTTATGTTGTATTTTTTATACCTGCAGAATTTATATAAGGCAGAGCGTCTGCTGGGGAAATGTGGCAGGCAAACAATTAGAGGAGCAGAGAAGCCATGGACCAAAAAAATTTGCAGTCTGTGGAAACTAAAGCGAATATCTTTGATAAGCATTTCAATAACCGGCATGCCCCGGCGATATTTATTCCAGATGCCCCGCCTGTATTTAGGTATAAAATACATAAGATTTGATTAAGTTTTTGCTAAGATAAAAAACCCTCTTGTATAAGATTTAATATGAAAGCTTTATGTAATGATTTCAGTTTTTCCCGGGTAAGCTTTGAGCCCTTCTTCAAGACATTTCATAGCCTGGATCAATTCATGTTTCTTTAGCACATAGGCGATCCGTATTTCGTCTTTTCCTCGTCCCGGTGTTTTGTAAAATCCTGCTGCAGGAGCAAGCATAACCGTCTGGTTGTTATGTTGAAAATCATTCAATAGCCATTGAGCAAATTTTTCTGTATCATCAACGGGGAGTTTTGCCATTGCATAAAAAGCGCCTTTAGGTACAGGAGCAAATACACCTTCCATTTTATTAAGGGCTTTCACCACATAATCCCGGCGGCCTTTGAATTCATCAAAAATTTCATCCAGATATTCAACGGAAGAGTCAAGTGCTGCTTCTCCGGCAATTTGTCCAAAATGTGGCGGACTTAACCTGGCTTGTGCAAATTTAAGTGCTGTGTGGATAATTTCTTTATTACGTGTAATTAATGCCCCGACTCTTAATCCACAAGCATTATAACGCTTTGAAGCAGAGTCTATCATGATTACATGATTTTCAAGATCTTCAAGATGCATGACGGAAAAGAAAGGCTCGTCTACATAGCAAAGTGTCCGGTAAACTTCATCTGCATAAAGAAATAAATCGTGTTTTTTTGCTATTTCCCCCAGTTTACGTATTTCTTGTTCCGAATAAAGGTAACCAGTGGGGTTGTTGGGATTGCAGATAAAAATGCCACGTGTCTTGGGCGTAATGAGATCTTCAAATTTCTCGACAGGAGGTAGCTTGAAGCCATCTTCAATATGAGAGGTGACGGGAATAATGCTCACATCTGCAGCCGTTGCAAAACCTAAATAGTTTGCATAAAAAGGTTCTGGCATGATGATCTCATCTCCCTGGTTGCAGGTGCTGTTTAGTGCGAAAGAAATAGCTTCTGATCCCCCGGTGGTGATTAAAATATCATCAACGCTGACATGAATATCATTGCGGTTATAGTGTTCGGCTAATTTTTTACGATAAGATTCGTTTCCGGCTGAATGACTGTATTCAATGACATGTATATCTGTGTTGCGAATGGCGCTTAGGGTTGTGTCACTGGGAGGTAGGTCGGGCTGCCCAATGTTTAGATGATGAACATGGGTGCCTCTTTTTTTAGCTTTTTCAGCAAGAGGCGCTAGCTTTCGGATAGGGGAATCCGGCATGCGGATTCCACGGTCTGAGATGTTTGGCATAATATATTATTATTACAATGACTATATAAAATAAAATCCCAAATAACATTTGGGATTTTATAAAAACATGTTATTTGATGAGATGTTTATTCTGATTTCGCTGATGTCTCATCTTTTTCTTTTACAACTTTTCCCCGAATACTTAAGCGAACGGGGTTGTTTGATGCATTTGAATAAATAGTAATGCTTTTGTTAAAGCTACCAACAATACGTGTGTTGTAGCGAACTTTAATAGTTCCTTCATCTCCCTTTTTTACAGGTTCACGGGTCCAATTTGGGGTGGTGCATCCACATGATGACCTTACATTACTTAAAACCAAAGGCTCTTTGCCTGTGTTTTTAAATGTGAACTCACAAGTGCCATCAGATCCTCTTTCAATGGTTCCATAATTGTGCACTTTTTTGTCAAATTCAGCCACAGGAGCATTTTTATCTGTATCCTGTCCTTTTATTTGATTTCCAGCTATCATTAAAAGGACTGTGAAAAATGTAATGAAATGTTTCATATCTTTACTGGTTTAAAAAATGGTTTTGTTATGGTTTACAAAATTAGTGATTATTATTGGAGGATGTAATTTTTTCCTTTCCTTTTTTATAATAATTAACGTAGAGTTTTTTTATTTGTTACATTACTTATTTTTTAATAGCTATTTTTTTGAAGTGCATATCTTGATGTAAAAAACTTGCTTATTCTTAATTGATTGAGGGAAGTCGCTTAGTTTGGCTTTTTATTGTCAGACAGGCCAGCTTCTTGCTCCTGGTTTCTTGCTCCTTATGTAAAATTAACTATTTTTGCAGCGATTCATGTAAAATTTAAATTTAAGATCTGGATAATGGATATTGCGAGTAAGTATGAGCCACGGGGAATTGAACAGAAATGGTATCAGCAATGGATGGATTTAGGATTTTTCCATTCTGAACCGGATGACAGGGAGCCGTATACAATTGTTATTCCGCCGCCTAATGTAACTGGTGTGCTTCATATGGGGCATATGCTTAATAATACTATTCAGGATGTGCTGGTACGTAGAGCAAGAATGCTTGGCAAGAATGCTTGTTGGGTACCAGGGACTGATCATGCTTCAATCGCAACAGAAGCAAAGGTAGTTCAAAAACTGGAAAAGGAAGGGATTTCCAAGACATCTATTTCACGTGAAGATTTTCTGAAACATGCCTGGGAATGGCGGGAGAAGCATGGTGGAATTATTTTGGAGCAGCTTAAAAAATTAGGCGCTTCTTGTGACTGGAAACGCACTAAGTTTACTATGGATGATGAGATGTCGGATAGTGTTATTAAGGTTTTTATTGATCTTTATAATAAAGGTAAAATTTACCGGGGGGTGCGAATGGTTAATTGGGATCCACAGGCCCAAACGGCTGTTTCTGATGAAGAGGTTAATTACTACGAAGAGCAGTCTAAACTTTATTATATTAAATATCCGATAGAGAATCATCCCGATGAGTTTGTTACCATTGCTACGACACGGCCGGAAACAATTCTTGGGGATACTGCTGTGTGTGTGAATCCTGCTGATGAGCGATTTAAACATTTGAAAGGGAAAAGGGTTTATGTGCCATTAATTGATCGTTTGGTTCCGTTTATTGAGGATGATTATGTGGATATGGAGTTTGGAACAGGGTGTCTTAAAATAACACCTGCCCATGATGAAAATGATTATGAGATAGGTGACCGTCATCAATTACCCGCGATTGATATCTTTAATGATGATGGAACATTGAATGAAAATGCGCAGTTGTATGTGGGTAAAGATCGTTTTGAAGTAAGAAAATTAATCGCCGAAGATTTAAAGAATAAGGGTTATTTGATTAAAACAGAGGATTATGTTAATAAAGTTGGGTACTCTGAACGAACGAATGTGGTGATCGAACCCAAATTGTCCATGCAATGGTTCGTTAAGATGAAGGAGTTAGCCCAGCCAGCCCTGGATGCAGTCATGAATGACGAGGTTAAACTGGTCCCGCCTAAGTTTAAAAATACTTATCGTCATTGGATGGAAAATGTCCGGGATTGGTGTATCTCCCGTCAATTATGGTGGGGGCAGCGAATCCCTGTTTATTATATACAAAATACCAATGATTTTGTTGTGGCTCCTTCTGAGGAAGAGGCTTTAAAAATGGCCAAAGAAAAGTCAGGAAACAATGCGTTAACCATGGACGATCTGAAACAGGATGAAGATGTGGTCGATACATGGTTTTCTTCATGGTTGTGGCCTATTTCTGTTTTTGATGGGTTTGTTAATCCAGGAAACAAAGATATTCAGTATTATTATCCAACCAATGATCTTGTGACTGCTCCGGAGATTTTGTTTTTCTGGGTCGCCCGTATGATTATTGCCGGATACGAGTATATGGAGGAAAAACCTTTTGAAAATGTTTATCTGACAGGGATTGTCAGGGATGCAAAAAGACAGAAAATGTCGAAATCATTGGGTAATTCTCCTGATCCATTGGAATTGATTGATGAATATGGCGCAGATGGGGTGCGTGTGGGGATGTTGTTGTCTTCTCCTGCGGGCAATGATCTTTTATTTGATGTGTCTTTGTGTGAGCAGGGGCGCAATTTTGCAAATAAAATATGGAATGCTTTCCGGTTGGTCAAAAGTTGGCAGGTAGACGCTTCATTACCTCAACCTGCTTATGCAAAACAAGCAAATAACTGGTTTGAAGCCCGCCTCGATAAAGCTTTGCAGGATCTGAATAAAAGTTATGACCAGTTCCGCATATCTGAGGCATTGATGACTGTTTACCGGCTTTTCTGGGATGATTTTTCTTCATGGTACCTCGAAGCGGTTAAACCAGCATATCAGAAACCTATTGATCAGGAAACCTATAAAACAGTTATTGCCTTTTTTGAGAAATTGATGCAGATTATTCATCCTTTAATGCCTTTTATCACGGAAGAAATATGGCATCATATGCGTGAAAGGGATGCCCGTGATTGCATTATGGTGAGTCAATTGCCTCAGCCGGAAGGTCTGGGTAGTAAATTGGTTGATGAGTTTGAATTTGTTAAGGAAATTATTTCTAATGTCCGGACCATCAGAAAAAATAATCAATTGTCCAATCGCGAGGAGCTGGAGCTTAAAGTGCTTTCATCTGGGCAATTTCGTGATCGCTTTAATGATGTGATTAAAAAATTGGCAGTGCTGAAATCTATTGATATGGTGGATGATAAGGTGGAAGGAGCTTTGTCTTTTATTGTGGGGACGGTACAGTATTTTATTCCAATGGAAGAAAATATTAATGTAGAGGAGGAAATTAAAAAGGTACAGGAGGAGCTTGATTATGCCAAAGGTTTCCTGAGAGGTGTGAATAAGAAGCTGGATAATGACAAGTTTGTGAATAATGCGCCGGAGGCTGTTGTCGAAAAGGAGAAGCAAAAAAGAAATGATGCTGAGTCAAGGATTAAATCACTTGAAGAACGGCTAAATACCCTGAAAAATTAGCTTTTGTCCATCAAGCAAACTCATTGCTTTATGGACGAACTTTACCTCCTGGCTCAGCCAGAAGGGTGAGATCTATGCTTTTCGCTTGGTGTGTGAGCGCTCCGACAGAGATGTAATCAACCCCGCATGCTGCATATTTTTGGACTGTTTCTAAATTTATTCCCCCGGAAGATTCAGTTTCATATCTGCCATCTATGAGCGCGATTGCTTTTTTTGTTTCTTCAGGGGTGAAATTATCCAGCATGATGCGGTCGATTCCTCCATGCTCTATAATTTCTTTTACATCTTCAATGCTTCGTGCTTCAATGACGATGGGGAGCTTGATGTTTTGTTTTTTAAAATAATCATGCACCTGATTGATGGCCGGTTTGATTCCTCCTGAATAATCGATATGATTGTCTTTTAGCATGATCATGTCATAAAGACCCATCCTGTGATTAGTTCCTCCACCGATTTGAACTGCCTCTTTTTGGAGTTGACGCATTCCAGGACAGGTTTTTCTGGTATCGATGATTTTGGTCTTAGAGCCTTTGATTGCATCAACATATTGTCTTGTAAGTGTTGCAACGCCACTCATCCTTTGCATGATATTTAGAACAAGCCGTTCCAGGGTAAGGATGGTATGGATGTTGCCTGCCAGGGTGAAAATGACATCTCCTTGCCTGACCAATGAACCATCTTTATAATTTGTCTTTATTTGACAATCCGGGTCTTGTATTTTGTAAATGGAACGGGCCGTTTCTATACCGGCAATGATGGCATTATTTTTTTTGACAATCAGTCTGGCGCTTCCTTTTGCATTTTTGGGGAAACATGCAAGAGTGGTATGGTCACCAGACCCTACATCTTCTTCAATGGCTTGTTCTATAAAGTGTTTAAGGTAAGCTTGATTCATTTTGCACTTTCAATTCTTAATTGTTGAATGTATTCCTTTCCCTCGTTTTCTTTTAGTAAAAAGTAAACCCGGTATTCGCCATTATGTGTTTTTAGATTGCCAATAGCATAATGGTAAGCGGACTTTCCGCCTTCGTGCAAAATGATAAAGTCATTTGGGATATTTCTATTGAAAAATTTTTCGATTAATGTGATCGCTTCTTCTTTGCTGTATATATTATCATGTTCCTCAATGACAAGTTCCAGCTCATCAATAATGTAGGGTGCCAGCTCATCACAGTTTCCAGTGTTTAAGGCAGAGGAAATTTGTGAGGGGATGACACCTTTAGCCTGTAAATTAACTTCCAGCAAGCCAAAAAGTATAATCATTATAAGGAAAAAATAGGGATTTTGTTTATTATAGGGCTTTTTCATGCTAACTTGGATTTTAAAAAATCATGGTTGTTTTAAAATTAATTTTATCATACCGATTTAATTATTATTATAAATATAATTATTAATGTTAATTATGCAAAGAAAAAACTTTGCCAAAGTTAGGAATTTTATACGTTTTTTTAAAGCAATGTTTTATTTCTCTACGTTTTAGTGCTTTAGAAGAAACGCTACTAATAATACTATATTAAACGATAAACTTTTATTAATACAACAGCAAACAAGCAAAAATTCTTCACTAGAGGAACAAAGAACAAAGAATCCGTCAGTGGACGGACAGGCAAGGAACAACGAACAAAGAATCCGTCAGTGGACGGACAGGCAACAAACAAGGAACAAGGAACAAAGAATCCGTCAGTGGACGGACAGGCAAAGAACAACGAACAAAGAACAAAAATACTATGAAAATTGAATTATTATTGATAGGGAGAAATAGTGATCCATTTATTATTCAGGGGATTAAAGAATATGAGAAAAGATTAAAGCGCTATATTCCTTTTGCTATTAAATACATTAAGGATCCTCCAAGAAAAAAACGCAGCCCGGCAGAGCAGAAAAGGATGGAGGCTGGCTTGTTGCTTTCCAATATTGCGGTGTCGGATTATGTTATATTATTAGATGAAGGCGGAATGCAATATTCTTCTGTGCAATTTGCCGGTCATTTACAGGATTTATTGTCCCGGTCTGGTAAAAAGGTCATCTTTGTTGTAGGGGGGCCTTATGGATTTGATGAAGAAGTAATGAAAAGGGCGAATGAGAAAATGTCATTATCACCAATGACCTTTTCGCATCAGATAGTAAGATTGTTATTTATGGAACAAATCTACCGAGCTTTTTCGATCATTAATAATGACCCTTACCATAATGAATGAACAAGTTTATTGGATAATAAAATGAATACAAATGTTAGTGTTTAAAAGGTACTTCATTAGAATTCAATACTATCTTGTTTGTTAACTCTTGAATTTCTAATTTCCTTCATTATCACATCTGAGTCTCGGGAGTTTTTCCAGGCTCCAGATAAATCTTTCAGGCTAATTGCAGTATTTTCTATTTCTTCAATAGATTCTGTTAACTTAATAATGAGCTTCTTCTTGGATCCATTATCAAGTTTCTTTAAGAAATCCGAAATACTTATCAATTGTGCTATTTGTTAAGGTTAATCCCAGTTTCGGGAATCAATAACTTATTAAAGATATAAAAACAATTTATAATGTCGTGAAATTGCTGTGGGAAAAAGCCAAATGCACCATATTCAAACCCGTTATCCGGGATATTCATTGCATAATAAATGCACTGGCTTTTCATCTTCCTCTATATCAGGAAAACGCCCGAGGGGTTCGTAAAAGCGATTGTCATTGGTGTCATCATTAACCATGGAGACTTCTCCTACGAGACACATGCCTTTTTCTGCCCAAAATTCATGATAAATATAGGGCTCAAGTGTAATGCTTTCTCCGGGTTGAAGCCGCAAAACATCATTGCCTTTAAGCATGCGGGTGACCCCGTCGGTTTGGACGGTAAAAGGGTTGTCTGTTTTTTCTTCATCCTGATTTGCTTTCCATAGACGGATACAAAGATCGCCACCTCCGCGGTTGATAATATCTTCCATCTTATTCCAGTGAAAATGGGTAGGGGTGAGCTGGTTTTCTCTTACAATCATAATTTTTTCTGCATAGGGCTTATTATAATCAGGATGGTGAAAATTTCCGTTTCGAATGGTGAAAAGCAGCAGGCCTACTTTCTCAAAATCATGAGAGGCAAAATCGGTTAAGTCCCATCCCAGCATGTTGTCTTTTATCTCTTTGTACTCCGGACCTGCTTCTTTCCATTTTTCTGGTGTAAAATAGGCCCAGAGGGGTAAGTGAAATTGATGTTTGTTAAAAAATGCTTTTGCTTCTTCGATGTATTGATTGATTGATGATCTTTTCATAATGTAATATTAATTAAAGTTGAATAATTGGTTTTTTTAAAGGTGCTTTTTGCATGAATTTCTGTACTTCATCGATGGATTGCATGCCGCCTGTAGATGTTGCGCCCAGCAAGTTGAAGCGTGCGCAGGCATTAGCTGTTTTGAGGCTTTCTTCAAGTGGTTTGTTTTCGTGTATGGCATACAACATTCCGGCACAAAATGCATCACCTGCTCCATTGGTGCCAATAATTTCTGATTGATCAACCTGGAAAGAGGGAGCGAAATGCTGGCTGCCATCTTTACTTATGGCAAAACCGCCTTCGGGAAAATGAATGACCACAAGATCCTGAACACCCTGATCTATTAAATGCTGACCGGTTTTAAGCAGATTTTCTTTATTAATGTCCTGATCTGACCGGATTTTTAATCCTGATATTCTTTCTGCTTCAATTTCGTTAATGATTAAATAATTGATATACTTCAATGCTGGTGTGACCAACTCTTTAAATCGTTCGCCGGATTCTGATACAACATCAACAGATGTTTTAAATCCTTTTTTCTGAAGCATGTGAAGTGTTTTTGCAGAGACGACCCCATATTCTTCGTCTTTTTGATCGAGGCTGTCTAGAAGCAGCAGGTAGCCAAGGTGAAATATTTTTGCCTGACTATCGATTTTTGCCAGGTCATCATGGCTTAAGAGGGCATTGGTGCCCCTGTAATGGAAAAATGTACGGTCGCCTGTTGGCTTTTCTGTCATGACATCGGTATACGAGGTAGAGGTTTGCTCTGTTTGGTGTATATTGCTGGTGTCTATGCTGTAATTTTGAAGTTCATTGATCAAAAAAGAGGCTTTGTGGTCTTTGCCTATTAGTCCGGCTCCATGAAGGGGAAAAGGAGCATCCATTTTAGCAAGGTCTACCAATACATTATAGGGTGCGCCCCCGCCGCCAATTTCTTCTTGTAAAATGCTGGCCAGCATTCCTTTTTCAGGTAATGTATTCACAATTTTTACATGGTCATAAACCCAATTTCCGGCAGATAAAATTCCTTCTCGCATATTGTTGATATTATTTTTTGGTTCTACTCTTATTTTAATGGTTAAACAAAACAGTTAAATATTTAAATGATATAAGACACTGTTAAAATTGTTAAAATATTGTTGTACATGTAGTTTAAATATTGCGTTTTTTGATTGATGCAATATAGTTGCTCATTTTTGGCAAACAATTTCCATTAAAATACAACCCAAATTGAGCGATTCCGCTCAATCGAT
>CAZSGN010000019.1:0-18590 GCA_964606415.1 uncultured Bacteroidales bacterium | reverse complement strand
TGATGAAGGTGCCTATTCCAATATTAAAGTAAATAAACCCAGCATCAAAACGATCATCGATTTTTTGAAACTGGGGATCAAGGTAGCCCAAATTAAATTTAAGATACCAATAAGATTTATTTTGAGAAGCTTTCAATGCATCGTAATAATTACGGTAGGACTGCATCTCTTTTAATTTCAACAACCACGATATTCCTCCTACATAAGAAGGAAAATGAGAGATATTAAGCCGGTCCTGCGGCTCAAAATCAGTTGTCCTTTCTACCCCATCATCATCCTTTACTGCAGTTATTCCTGTCGACGCCAAACCTGCAAACGGCATAATGATATTTTTATCATTTACCGGAAACTCATAAGAAAAAGAAAATTTCCAAATGCTTATGTTAGGTATGCGATTCTTTGACCAGTTCCCTTCATCATATTCAAAAGATTCGATAATAGCAGTTGTCACCCCGGAAAAATCAACGCTAAACCGTAATTGATGCCAGGCCAGATCAATATTAGCACCTACAGGGACACCATTCCCAAAGTATTTACCCAAGGAACCGCGAATCATATTATAGCCTGAATAAAAACCACCCCCAAAGCCAAACATCGAATTCTCAAACTCAGGAGCCAGTTTTTTCTTTACATACTCCTTATATTCTGAATTAGGATATTTATTAACATATTGATCAGAAAGTCGATAAATGTATTCGGCCGATACATTCTCCAGAGAATTATATCCGCTCACAGCTTTCAAAAAGATAATAAGAAGATCTTTTTCTTCCGGAGCCAATGCAGCATTTTGCTCAATTCTATTTTGCAGTAACTTATAATTTTCATTTGTGAATTCAATTATTTTGGGGAATAATGAGTCAATACCATAATAATTAAGCAACTCATATTTCGTTTTTTTTAATTCATCCACCATTGTTTTTTCATCATGAAAACCAGAAGGACTATTTAGAAGCGCAGATAATAAATCGTCATAATACTGCCCCCAAAGCATCAACATCATTTTTTCCCGTGGATAAAACACCTCCAATGTATCCGTTTTTTTCTTCTTCCCCAACAGAAATTGCTTCTGCAAAAGCTCGCGGGTAACCGTTTTTTGTTCATGGATTTGCTTCAAAGCTTTTTCCCTTAAATCGACCAACTTAAAGGCACCATCTTCAAAACTCTCTATTGGCGAAATCAACCCGCCTTTCTGCTCTTCCTGAGAGAAACCATTTAAACCCAATATCAATCCAATCATTATACAAATAAACCGCATAACTCTTCCGCTTTTTTTTAAAGATAAGAAAATTTCTAATTCTGACAAAGTTGCAAAAAAGCAATACCCAATTTGAGTAATTTTTATCAGAAATCACTCAGCCTAAATCACACAAAAAATGCCTGACAGGTTTCACCCGTCAGGCATTTCTATCAAAATTATTTAAATAAGATCCATTATTCATTCTGCTTCTTCTCTTCCTCAGCCTCTTTCTTCTTTCGTTTCTCCTGTTCTTCTTTCGAAATAATTTTCATATTTGAAACATTCAATTTTGAATACGGATCAATAGAGCCAATCACCTCAAACTCAGTTCTTCTATTTTTAGCCCTTCCTTCCTCAGTATCATTGGTAGCAATAGGCTGAGTTTCACCATAACCTTTAGCCACCAGCCTTTTCTGTTCAATACCTTTATCTATAAGATAATCAACCACTTTATCAGCCCGTTCCTGAGACAACTTCTGATTGTAGGCACTATCACCCTGACTATCGGTATGAGAGCTAATCTCAACAATAATATCCGGCGTCTCACGAAGCACTTTATAAAGCGTGGTATCAATAATATTCTTAGCCTCTTCCGTTAAATCCGATTGATCAAAATCATAGTAAATATAGAATACAATGGGCTTATTGGATATTTCTTCAAGATAAACCTGGTCAAAATCAAAAGTATCCGAACGTGTCCGGTTATAAGTTGACAAATCGATCTGTTTATAGAAATACCCATCCTTACTAAACATCAGTCGATAATCCTCATTCCTGTCAAGAGATAATAAATAATTTCCATTCTCATCAGTTGTGTCACTCGTAATTTCCATCATGTTCGCATCATCATCAGGCTCCTCCTCATCCTCCACCATCATATAAAGTGTCACATTTGCACTTTGCAGGTAATCATAATCCGGATCATCCAATTCCTGTTTCTCAACACTTACATCATACACCGTACCGGTTACAGCAAGATTGATATAATCTTTATTATAGAATGTGTAAATATCATCACAACACGTTTCATTAAATAAAGCACTGCCCCCTTTACGATTTGAAGTAAAAAAACCTTCTGCTTTTTGACTTGGATTGAGCATGAAATACAAATCATCGGCTTCTGAATTGATAGGATATCCAAGATTCTGCGGTTTCTTCCAACGCCGTTCCTTTCCCCGAATACTAAAAACATCCAGGCCACCTAATCCAGGTTCATATTCTGTACTATAATAAAGTGTTTTAGAATTATTATCATAATATGGACTTAACTCATCA
Source organism: uncultured Bacteroidales bacterium (assembly GCA_964606415.1). GTDB lineage: Bacteria > Bacteroidota > Bacteroidia > Bacteroidales > JBBRXJ01 > CAZSGN01. The sequence continues at coordinate 16,078 of CAZSGN010000019.1, read as the reverse complement.
CCAGGACTATTGATCTTGCGTCCACAATTCCTTACATCATCAAACACGCTATCCCTTAAATCAAATTCACTGTACCATATATCATATCCTCCTTCACTTCTGAAATGTTCACGATTAGATGCAAAATACAGTACCTCAACCACATTGCGCATTTTCTTTTTATATCCAACTGTCGGCATGGTCGAACTGGCATTTTCTACATTAACAGGATAAGGTAATTTTTCGGCCTCCTGCCACTCTCCTTTTTCTTTATCTGAAACATAAATATGACAAATAGATTTATTCTGCCAGTCCACTTTACAACGGGTAAAATAAATCCTTTTCCCGTTCGGTGTCAAACAAACATTCCCGGAATGCATACCAGGCTTATTAAAAGGGCCTTCTAAAGTATCCCCCCCTTTCCATTCCAGATCATTCACACGCTCAGCCTTATATAGCTTACGAAATGGGATTGTCACTTCATCAACACCTGTACGGAAATAAGGCATTGTGTCAGCAGGCAGAGAACCATAGATCAATGTTTCCTGATCCATGAGAAAAGGAGAAAATTCAATGTAAGCTGAATTAATCGATGCATCCATACGATTAAGATCCAAATTGAGAGGTTCGGCACGCATTTTAATAGCCATTTCACAACCTTCCGCCTGATTAAGAGCCCACCTGCGGAAATCTATTCGGCGGTATTCTTTGGTGAATTTTTCAAATAATTCTTTCGCTTCCGGGTATTTTGCCTGCCGTTTTAGCATATCAGCCTGATAAAACAAAGCTTTTACATGTACATCCGGGCTTCCTTCATAAGTCTGTGCAAAATATTTCTCCGCTTTTTCATAATCCCTGGCTCTCATACACAATCGCGCCAGTTTATATAATGCATCATAATCCATATATTTTGTATCGACATATTTCTCATAATAATCGATAGCTGTATATACATCTCCTTTTTCCAGTGATTTCTCCGCAAATTTCAACAGTTTATTCAAAGGAATTTTATCAATGTCCGGTGCATTATCGCTTTGCGCAATAACCGGAGTACCAACTGACAAAATCATCAGTAGCAAAACATAACAGGCAAATATGTTTTTAAAAACGTTCACAGGGGATAAAGAATTTTTGAATTTGTGTACTTATCTCTTTATAAATAACTGAAACCTCAAACCCACCAGGGTTTGATGATGATGTTCTTAAATCAGATGTATTAAAGTCATAACTTAAACCAACACTCCAATTTTGATAATTTCCTCCCACAAGCATAATCATTGAATTATTCTCTGAGCCATTTCGTGCATATAAACCGGCAAAAACAGAATTTTCAAGCATGTCTCCAGACAATACATATGTAGCATGCCCACCAAAAATCGTACTGGACAAATTCCCCATATTCATATAAATAACATTTGGGGTGAGATAAACTTCATCTGTAATGTGAACATCTGTCCCTCCATGCACATTAACTCGCATAGGAAGTGGATTTTTATATGATGGGTCAAATGATTCATTGGGTGAATTAACATGAAAAAGAGCCAATCCCATTTTAGGCTCAAAACGTGAAAAGTCAGCACGCCAGTTCAAGCCAATATTAATATCCGGATACGTCATGCTATTCCGGAATCCAGTCTCAGCCGTTCCCATTCCTGCATCAAAACTTCCGGAGCCCTCATTAAACTGATCGGGATAAGATAATTTATTACTGTTAAAATGTTTATTAACAACTCCTATCTGCAATCCCCCAATAAACTGATGATCACCAATATCTTTAAAATAAGCTCCTGACGCATATAATTTATTAGCTATTAATCCGGCATTATTGGAAATATCATTGACCAGGACAAGTCCTCCGGCAACATCGTGTGATTTTACAGAAAACTGATGATCAAAACCAAAGCTGAACGTTGTATAAGGAGTAATGGCTCCCCACTGACGACGGGTATTATTATTAGCCCGCCAGCTACCATCAAAGTTTCCGGTATTGGCCGGATTGGTTATCTGGGGAGAAAAGAAAAACTGTGAGAAATGAATATCTTGCCCTTTCAAAGTAAAATCAAATACCCCTCCAAATAAAAGGACAATAAAAACATATTTAATAATAAAACTTCTCAATGATGCTCTGGTTTATCTTAAAATTTAATTCTACAAATATATAAAAAAACAACAATGTTCAAAGTCAAAAGCTTTGATATTAACGCCCAAATATTATCATTTTCTTTCATTCTACAAAGAAAAAAATAAAATAAACGCCATTCGATCTTCGAAATAATTCGAAAATACAGTTATTTTTGCTCTAAATTATTACACCCCAAATATTGAGGGATTCTAATCAGAAATCGCTCAACTTACATGTAACCTTTTTAATTTGTTTCATCTTAATAAAAGTTAAGAACATAAAAGTGATAACAGATCAGGATCTCATAAAACTAAAAAAACAAGACATTCATACTTTTAAAAAAGTATATAATCATTACATGCAATCATTTTTTTTGGTATGCCTTCGTTACCTGAAAAACAAGCAAGATGCTGAAGATGTTCTACAGGAAGGTTTCTTAACTGTTTTTCAAAAAATTTATCAATATAAAGGCAATGGGAGTTTTGAAGGCTGGATGAAGCGGATTTTTATCAACAAATCATTGGAGCATTTAAGAAAACAAAAAAGAACAGATACATATAATAATACAGAAGATTTTCCTGATAACAATAATATAAATGAAAAAGAAGAAGAAGATCTGAAAAACTTTTTGCTTAATCATTGTTCAAATGAAGAACTCTATGACGTAATAAGCCAACTGCCTGATAAATATCGGGTAATCAGTCAGCTCTTTTTTATTGAACAATATAAACATGAAGAAATCGCCCAATTAATGAATATTAAATCGGGAACATCCAAAGTTCGATTATTGCGAGCCAAAAAAATGTTGAGTGAATGTTATCGGAACCTAGCCAAAAAAAAGGGATTAGCGAATAATGAATAATAACAACCTACAAGAAATACTCAAGCAGTCAATCCAGGGAGCTCCCTCCCCGGAAGTTTCTGATCATTGGCAGGAAATACAAGCAAAAATGAAAATCAATCGTTTTTGGAAACCCAGCCTCCGGAACATATACAGCTACCTCCGAATCAATGTCATCACGATTGGATTAGCTACAATCACTGGTTTAGGTGCTTATGGTATTTTTTATCAGGAATCTGAAAAACAAGAAAATTCACCGGATGAATATGTCATACGAACAAATGCCGGAAATTTTGGAGTTCAGGACTTCAAAATAACAATACCTCTTTCAGATTCCCTTCCCAAAACAAAAAAAAAGCATCCCAAAAAACAAAAGGAAATAAAACAAAAAAAACAAACGATAAAAGATACTATTTCATCCAACCCCATCACACCCCCCAAATTAACAGAAACCAAAAAACTAAATGCAAACAATATCATCAATCATAAATTATCCATCAATCCGGACACATTATATATTGATATGCGGAACAAGAAAGAATCTAAGGAAACAGAAACAGTGCCATCTCCCGTCAATGAAATACCGTCAAATTACCACATTGCCTTTCCAGATGCATTTACGCCAAACGGAGATGGAATCAATGATCACATTATGTTACGAGGCCGGGATATCGAGAAAATTATATTTTTCAGAATATACAACCGCTGGGGTGATTTACTATACGAAACAAAACAAATCAATGAAGGCTGGGATGGCAGAAAAGACGGGGAAATTCAGCCTTCCGGTGATTATGTCTATCATTATAAAATCATTACACCAAACAACAAAGAAATAGAGAAACAAGGCATTTTTAAATTACTAAAATAATGTAACTCATAAACCTTTGGCTCATCTAAATTATAAAAATCATTAAAAAATCTTATTTTTGTTCGATTATAAAAACAAGTATCATGAAAAGAAACATTTTATTTCTCATTGTTTTATTCTTTGCCGCAAACTTTTCAATTTTGGGACAGGGAGCCTCAGCAAAATTCACCGCCGACAAAACAAAAGGCTGCGCAGGCCTAACTGTTAATTTCAGTGACCAATCAACACCAGGGGAAGCTGAAATTGTCGCATGGAAATGGACCTTTGGAGACGGGGGGACAAGTGATGAACAAAACCCCACCTACACCTATGAATATGGAAATAATAATGGGTACACGGTTTCTCTCGAAGTAACCGATGCCAATGGTTATAAAAGTGAAACAAATTTTAAGATTGAATACATTAACATATCGGACAAACCGACAGTAAACTTCTTTGTTAACGCCAATACCCTTTGTCAAATCCCTAACACGGCAAATTTCACAAGTATCACAGAAAGCCCTACTCAACACAGCATAGAATCTTATGAATGGGATTTTGGAGACGGTACTACCAGTGACGAAACCAATCCGGATCATTCATACGAGAATAATGGGAAATATGATGTAAGCCTTACCGTTACAGATGAAAATAATTGCAGTAATACCAAAACAGAAAATGACTTTATAACCGTACACCATATAACAAGTGAATTCACAGCACCGGATACCATATGCACCAACGAGCCTGCTGAATTAGAAAACACATCCACAGGTGAAGATGGGGTTTACTGGTCGGTAGAAGACTATTCAATCTCAGATCCTTCCGCAGAAAACCAGATCATCCAACGAGGTTATGGTGATCCAAAAGACTTTACTGTTACTTTAACAACCTTCTCAAATACAAACAGTTGCCAACAAACAACCACAAAAGAAATTATTGTTGACGAACCACAATTAGCTTTTACCATTGATACTCCCTGGGTTTGCTCTTACCCTACTTCTCCGGTTCAGATACTTGACGAAACAAAATCAAAAGGCCCGATCAGCGATTGGTTATGGACCTTTGAAGACGGAACCACTTCAACCGATAAAAATCCTTCCTTTAGTTTTCCAAACGAAGATACACGAGACGTGCAACTCGAGGTAACAACCGTCAACGGATGTAAAGCACCTTCACCATTCACTAAAACGGTAAAAGATAAACATTTATACGTTGAGATCAAAGCAGACACCACCTCAGGATGTATCCCTTTACTCGTTAATTTTAAGGTAGACACGCTGGATGAAGAAGAGTCATGGTTTAACATTGAAAATTACACCTGGAAAATTCTTAATGAAGAAAAAGATTCTGTCATTTTCGAACAATCATCAGCCGAAGACAGCATTGTTTTTCCCATAGATACCTTTGGTGTTATATACTCAAGGCTGGTCATTGACGAAAGCACCTGCGGACTGGACAGCACAGATTACTGGGGAGACGATAAGCTAATAGAAATCAGGCCAGGAGACACTATTCATGCCGATTTTTTTATGGATGAAACATTTCAGTATCCGCTCAATGGGAAGGATCTTTGTGCTGGTCAAAAATACTCTTTTGCCGATTCAACCAAAGGCGGACGAGATAAACAAGAATTCGAGGAAGAGTGGGAATGGCGATGGTATTTTTCCAACACAGGAGCACCCTTCAAAAAGAAAGATACGACACTGATTAAAAAAAAGTATACAGTTGACCCCGGGGATAAATACAAAGTAGATACTGTTTGGTATGACACCCTTAATGTCCAATATGACTCTATTAATTTTGAAGACCAGCTATATGGCAGTAAAGAACGTAACAAACTCTATGAGCATTACACAGACACAATCATTGAAGACACCAATGGAGATGGTTGCAAAGACACGCTGGAATATTACCTGGACACCACGGTTTATATTGCATTTGCTATTAGCCATAATAACTGTTGGGACACCATTATTGATTCCATAAATATATTATCGCCTGTTTCCGTTATTGATTCCGTTTACCGGGATAAAAACGACCCGTACCTCTACCATTTCAAAGGCAGGGTGGTCAATGCAGACACCATGACCTGGGAATTAGGCGATGGTAATGTTATTTCAAAATCATGGAATAACATTGGTAATTATTCCCTGGACACCACGCACAGGTATGAGCCAACAATTTGTGACACCAGTGCATCACCCGGGGATTGTAATTCCAATTACTTTAAAGACCCTATAGATTCAATTTACCTGGTGGCAAGCAACAAAAACTCCGGGTGCCAGCATAGAAAACTGCACTATTATTTCGATGCTGAAAACTGTAACCCCAATAAAAAAGTGGTCTCTTTTCATGTACATGGTAAAATTAAGGCCGATTTTTACAGTTCCCATTTTTCATCAGGATCAAAAAGACGAGATTTCTGCTGGGACAGCAACTTCATTCTTTCTCCTGTTACCTCAGAGTATACCAACATAGCCAAATTCAGGATTATACCACAGGCTAATTCAACAGACTTTGATTCGCTGCAGCCAATTATTGATATATTTAGGAATCCAGATAGTACGACTTACAATTTAGGCAGCAAATTATTCAATTCGGGTCAAAAATACCCAAGAGGCATTTTTGACGTGCAGTTGATTACTTCAGGTTATGACTCAATATTTATTGAAGGACATGGATGGCAGGTGCAAAAAGACACCATACTGAAAAAAGGCTACCTGAGAATTTTCCAACCTTATGCAAAGATCCGGGTGGGTGCCAATGAACGGCAAGTATGTTATCCAACTCCAGTTAATTTTGACTCTATCCGGGATAAACCCATTATACCGGATACCACTTATACTAAATGGAATTATGACTTTGGAGATGGAAATAACACCACTTTAACAAGCGGGCCAGCCCATGAATACACTTATCAGGACACTGGCTGGTTCTTCCCCACGCTGGTCATTGAAGATGTACTTGGGTGTGTCAACAAACTAGGTGAATTACCAGATGATAACCCATCTTTTCCCAATGACTCACTAAGAAGAGATCCCGGCCTGGACGAACCTGCGGGTATATTAAGCACCGCCGCTTATGCAATTTTTGACATCATCGACACCAGTGTCTGTCAGTTACAGGACACCGTGGAACTCATCAATGAGTCGTACGGAACACAAACAGACCTCAATTACGAATGGCATTTTGATGATGGAAACACTTACATTGACAGCTTGCCCCAACATGTTTATAAAGATTATGAGCCACCCTACAAACAATACAATGTGAAGTTAATAGTAGAAACACAAGCCGTTAATAATTGCCTTGATTCTTTAACACGGCCCATTAATGTGTATATGAAACCTGAAGCAAAACTATTAACAGATACAAGAGAAAAAAATTGTTATCCCGCCCCTGTGGAATTCGAAGATATCAGTTATTCAGATGAAGAGATCGTACAGCAAAAATGGCAGTTTGGAGACGGGCAGGTCGGTTTTGGAGCCACTCCAACTAACTTTTATTACGACAGAGGAAATTATGATGTTAATCTTGAAGTTGAAACCAAACACGGATGTATTGATGATGTCGATTCACTTTCTTACATTACCATCACAGGCCCTTCAGCGGAGATTTACATACCGGACGAAAAAGTTTGCCTCTATGATAGCGTGGCCTTCATTCTTATTCCGGATAACGTAGACTCAATCTACTGGCATTTTGACACTGAACCTGGAGACTGGGAAACAGATAAAACACCAGTGCAGCAATTTGATGTGGATGAAACCAGTACCGATTCGATATACTTTTACCATCAATACGAAAGTTCGGGTTATCATTATTGGTGGGTTGCATACACAGATCCGGGAGAAGGCTGCATCATCAACCATCCTGTTTCAAAAGAAGTATCACCAAGACGGCATGCGAATGCTGACTTCAGTGACCCACAGCCGGACAGCATTTATGTCTATCCATTCGAAATCAATCTTTATGCTGCAGATTCAGCTTGTGGAATTGGAAATAGCGTACCCTTTGTCGATGGGTCCAGGGCTTCTATGAGCCGCTATTGGGTTATTGAAGATGGCAATGGGGATACAACTACCGGCATATATTCAGGATCTGACACGGTATTTCATTATGCATTTAACAATCTGGGCGGACCTTACAAAGTGAAATTATTTGCCGAGGACAACAAGGAATGTCAAAATTTTGACAGCATCACCATCACTGTTCATGAAACACCTGATGTAGATGCAAGTCCTGAAGACACGCTGGTCTGTCCTGATTTCCCAGCACAATTACACGGTATTAACCGGGCGCAATATCAATATTACTGGACCCCAACCGATATCATAGATGACCCGGAAAGCAGAACTCCCCAAGCTACTGTTAGTACACCAACTACTGTTTATCTCAGGGTCACCAATGACACATCAAGTTGTACAAGTAAAGACAGTGTCTTTATTAATGTTCAGGATCCGGTAAATATCAACTTCGGATATATCAATGAAATAGGAGACACCATAAAAACCAATAAAATCTCTATGCCGTTGGGAGACACCATATATCCGTGGGTCACAACTGATCAAAAATACAACGAGCTGGAATGGTTAGACGCAACCCTTCTGCCATCAGGAGAACCGATTCTTTTTCCTTCCAAAAGCAGAAATTATACCGTAGAAGTAACAGACACCCTCGATTGCCCACCAACAAGTGCTAAATTAAGAGTAGATGTTACCGATGGTACCGTTGATGCACCAACAGCCTTTACTCCAAATGGTGATGGTATCAATGATGAAATCCGCATCGACGGATGGGGTATTAAACGATTAATATCCTGGAAAATATACAATCGATGGGGAGAGTTACTTTTTGAAACATCGGATAAAAATGAAGGATGGGATGGCACATATAAAGGTAAAATGCAAAATGTAGATACCTATGTATATGTGGCCAAAGTAGAAACATTAAAAGGAAATATTGTCACCCGGACAGGATCCTTCACACTTCTAAAATAGAAAAACACAGGCTCACGCAAAAAAGACTGAACTATTGGTTCAGTCTTTTTTTTTTTTTTTTACCCAAATTGAACAATTATTTTCTTCAGGCCATGAGGAAAAAATACCGCTTCCCGATTCAAAATCAGAGATTCAGACAATACAAGGTTTTTACAATTAACAAGTGAAAAACCAATAATTTCTATATCGGCCTTCTACATAAATCATATTCATCACTTAACAATAAAAATACAAACTGAGACAATGCTATTCCGAATACTCTCACAAACTCCCAAAAAAAACACTGTTACAAAAACAAATCAACAAGAAGACTGAAATATTGTCATTATCTCCAAAAAAGTTATTATTCAAAGAAAACAATAAATACTAATCATTCATCAATAAAACCAGATTACAAAAGAGAAATTAATAACAAGAAAACTATTTTATCTCAAAAATTATTTGTAAACTTGCAGACCATTTTGAAAATATAAAATATCACAGAGCGATGGATTTAATGAAAGTAGTTGAAAAAGAATATACTGCAGACAAGCAGTTTCCCGAATTCTCATCCGGAGACACCATTACGGTTTATTACAAAATTAAAGAAGGAAATAAAGAGCGAACGCAGTTTTTCCGTGGTGTTGTTCTACAAAAAAAGGGCAGTGGCCATACAGAAACTTTTACCATCCGGAAAATGTCCGGCAATGTAGGTGTTGAGCGTATTTTTCCTTTATCATCTCCTTCTATTGAGAAAATAGAGATCAATAAAAAGGGTAAAGTACGCCGGGCTAAAATATTTTATTTCCGGGATCTTCGTGGTAAAAAAGCTAAAATCAAAGAGAAACGTTATTCTTAAGCAAATAATTATTTAATAATACTTTCCAAAGAGCGGCTTATGGCCGCTCTTTTTTATTTCAGGAGACTTCTATATAAAATAGTCAAAAATATACTTCACGATTTTGGCTTAAAATTTGATTGGTTTTGATAAAGTTGTTTTAGAAAAAAGTGATGATATTGCTTTTATTAAAACCAAGCTAAGACATGGACTACAAAGACTATTATAAAATACTTGGCGTATCAAAAGATGCCAGCCAGGATGAGATCAAAAAAGCCTACCGCAAACTGGCAGTAAAATACCATCCAGATAAAAACCCCAATGATAAAAAAGCCGAAGACCGATTTAAAGAGGCCAACGAAGCTTTTAACGTATTAGGTGATCCGGAGAAAAGAAAAAAATATGATCAATTAGGTGCCAACTGGCAACAATATGAACAAGCCGGTGGCGGACAATCTTACGGGGGCTTTGACTGGAGCCAATTTGGAGGGAAAGGCCAGAAAAGCCGTTCATACCAGTATGGAGGAAGCATGGATGATCTGTTTGGAGAGATGGGTGGTAGCGAATTCTCAGACTTTTTCGAACAATTCTTCGGCAACATGGGAGGTAGTCAGCGCAGGCAAAGGCAGGCAACTAAAGGTCAGGATATCCATAGTGAGCTATCTATATCCCTGGATGAAGCATATCATGGTACAAGCAAAACAATTAACCTCGGGGGGCAAAAACTTCGTATCCAGATTAAGCCCGGAGCTTATGAAGGACTTGAGCTTCGACTGAAAGGAAAAGGACATCCTGGCCGGGGAGGTGGTAATGCAGGGGACCTTTACATAAAAATAAAAATATTACCTCATCATGAATTCAGTTTGCAAGGTCACAATCTGATCAAAACAATACCTATAGACCTATATACAGCAGTATTGGGTGGCAAAATCATGGTTAATACACTGTCAGGCAAAGTTAATATAAATATTCCGAAAGGTGCGCAAAACGCGAGCCGACTCAAAATCAAAGGAAAAGGAATGCCCATATATGGCAAAGCAGGGCAATATGGTGATCTTTTTGTTAAACTGGATGTGAAAATTCCCCAGTCATTAACCTCCGAAGAAGAAAAGCTTTTTCAACAACTTAAGAAAATAAAAAAGGAAAAATACGCTAAATCTTAATATATGCTAGTACCTTTGGACAAACATAACAGGACATGGCAAGTTTTTCAAGATTATCTTAATGCTCTCAGGGAAAGAAATTTCTGTTATTATGCAAGCGATATCATCCATGAAATTGGGGATCTTACACCTGAAGAGGAGCAACGAATCATCCGAAAAGCAATGGGAATCTGTAAAATAACAGGCATTCCTGTTTATAGACACTTTAAACCGCTATTCAGAGAAGAAAAACATCAGGTCAGAAAAGACTGGAAAATAACTGGCACTGGAGGAAGTCTCGTAATCATGAGTTATGATCTTGCTCATGAAAACATTAAAGAAATTCAACATCGACTTATTGATTATCTGAATTGGTAATAAAACATATCCTGCTCTCTTACATGGAAAATAATCCTTCAAACATCATTATTCAAAAATACAATCTATAATCAAATGGGGTATTCTTATCAGTAATTAAAAAAAAAATATTTTATTCAATACGGATGTATTATATTTGCATTGCCGAAGTTGAGGCATTCTTATCAGAAATCGCTCAAACAGCCTGTGCCCGGTCTTTTCGGAGACTAAGAAGATATGAGGTTTTCACTTCACTCATTCAGTGAAACCCAATAATCTTTGAAGCCAGGAGTTATACCTGAGTAAAGCGCTATTTTGCTTTACTCATATCGCTCAACTTAGGTAACATGAAACATCAAGTATTGTCACGCTAAAATTAAAAACAAGGTATATGAAAACTTATCAGATTGTTCGGGATATTATTATTATTGCAGCTATTTCAGTATTATTTTTTCTTTTCTTCTCGAATAAAAAAGACTCTGCACAAGCACTGCAAAATAAAGACGAGTCATCTTTACTGACAACAAACACAGACACTTCTCTACCCAACATTCAGTCAACTGTCATTGCATATGTCAATATTGATACACTAATCAACCACTATGATTTTTATCAGGAATTAAGGGACCGATTTACCCGGAAACAACAAAAGCTTGAGACAGAATTCAATCAAAAACAGCAAGCATTGCAGGAAAAACAAAAAGACCTGGAATACAAATGGCGTAAACGCCTTATAATGAAGGCGGAAGCAGAAAAGAAATACAATGAACTAATGCAGGAAAATGCTCAACTTCAGCAGGAAGGACAAGAGATATCCATGAAACTGTCCGAGGAAGAACAGGTATTACTTAACAAAATTATGGATAAGATATCCTCCTATTTAAATGATGTAAATGAAAAATACCGGTATAAAATCGTGATGGCAAGAAGCGCCAGCAGCAATCTTTTGTATGCTGACCACTCAATGAATATTACCAAATCAGTCATTAAAGGACTTAATAAACGTTATCACGAAGAACAAAGCAAGGAATAATGGGTTTTGCCAGTGCGTATTTGAATAAACACCTACAACACGCCAGGCATATTCTTACAGCCCCGGAAAAGAATGTTGCTATTATAGTTATTATTCCTGCTTTCCGGGAACCAGACATAACACAAACCCTTGACTCCCTTGCCAATTGTACTCCGCCTTCAAGCAAAGTAGAAATCATTGTTCATGTCAACCAACCCTGGAATGCTTCTGGCATGGCCATAAAAGATAATCAGCGTTCCATCAGGCAAATTGAACGCTGGCAGCAAACAAAAAGCACATTTTTCCATACCCATCTTATTCAGCATTTAAACATCCCCATCAAAAATGCCGGTGCTGGCTATGCCAGAAAAATAGCTATGGACGAAGCCCTTTACCGTTTCAACATCATTAATAATGAAAATGGCATTATTGTTTCACTTGATGCAGATACCCTGGTAGATGAAAATTATTTTATTGAGCTGGAACACTTTCAAAAAGTAAAACAATCACCCGTTGCCATTCTCCACTTTGAGCATCCCTTAAGCGGAAATAAATACAACCTGGATATTTACAAGGCCATTACCCTCTATGAACTACATCTGCGTTACTTTATACAAGGACTTAAATATTGCGGGTTCCCATATCCATTTCACACCCTCGGCTCATGCTTTGCAGTAAAAGCATTGGCATATGCAAAAGAAGGCGGGATGAATAAAAAAACTGCAGGAGAAGATTTCTATTTCCTTCATAAACTTTTTCCCCAGGGTCCCACGACACATTTAGTCAAAACCACCGTCAGGCCTTCTCCCCGCCCCTCTGACAGAGTGCCTTTCGGAACAGGTCCCGCTATCCGGCAATATATTAGAAAAAAAGAACTACTTACCTACTCTCCTGAGTCATTCTCAACCATCCACGAATGGTTTAAGATAGCCCCTTCTCTTTATCATTTATCCCACCATGCAACCCAGGAAAAATTAAAAAGTTTACCCGTAAGCCTGCAAGATTTTCTAAAAAATCATGAATTTGACAAAAAAATCATGGAAATCAACCAGCATACAAGTCATCCGGCAACATTTCAAAAACGATTACAGCGTAAATTCGGTGCATTTGAAATTGTTAAGTACCTTAATTATGCCCATCAAAAATATTTCAAAAAAAAACCAATAAATGAAGCCGCCCTGGAATTGCTTTCAAATTATGGAGAAAAAACAAACAACATCATGAATAATCACGATTTGTTGCTGGAATACCGGAAACTACAGAAAAACACCCTCTCCTGGAATCATTTATGAGGCTGCAAAAAACGATTTTCTTCTACAAGATCAATCCTTTCCTTGTTTATCATCTTCTTCGACAACAATAAAAATATCCTCATCTTCTTTTTTCATCAGGTATTGCTCCCGTGCAAACTTCTCAAGATTTTCTTTATCCGTTTTCAATTCTTCAATGCGCGCCTTATTATAGTCAATTTTCTCAAGATAATATTGCTTTTCTTTCTTCAGTTGCTCCAATTGATTAAGCGTTTTAAACTTATCAATTAAGTTATTGCGATCAAACAAAAGGATCCAGATGAAAAAAATCAAGATTGCAATAAAATACTTATTGCGAAAAAGTTTAAGCAAAATATTCATTTTTTGCTCCATAAATGTAATCAAAATCAAAAATTCACGACAAAGTTAATAAGAAAGAAACAAAGAATAGAACATACAAAGACATAATAAAAAAAATCTGATAACAAAATAATTATCAGCACCTTAGAAAAAATAAGTTCAAACACGTAAAATTTGCAATAAAAAATTGCAACCCTGTAAACTGTTAATACGTATAAGGGTAATAGGAACCTAAAAACCCTTTATTCATCATGAGACAACTAAAAATAATAAAACAGGTAACCAACAGAGAAACATCCTCTGTAGACAAGTACCTTAACGAGATTAGCAAAATAGAGCTGCTTACACCAGAAGAAGAAGTAGAACTCGCCAGGCGAATCAAAAAAGGAGACAAAGCCGCACTTGACCGTTTAGTAGGAGCCAATCTGAGGTTTGTTGTATCTGTGTCTAAACAATATCAAAATCAGGGGCTGACATTGCCTGACCTTATTAATGAAGGCAACCTTGGATTGATTAAAGCCGCAGAGCGTTTTGATGAAACAAAAGGATTTAAATTTATCTCTTATGCTGTATGGTGGATACGACAAACTATTTTACAAGCACTTGCCGAGCAGGCCAGGATCGTGCGCCTACCCCAAAACAAAATTGGATCATTAAATAAAATTAATAAAATACTGACAGAACTTGAACAGAAATATGAACGTGAGCCTTCTCTGATGGAAGTTTCAGATATTATCGGTATTAGTCCCGATCAACTTAAAGAATATTTCCGCTCTAACAACCGTCATGTATCCATGGATGCACCAATTGGTGAAGAAGAAGACCGGAGCGTTCATGATCTAATGGAAAACAACGACACGCCCAGTCCAGATAACAACTTGTTATATGATTCCCTGAAAAGAGAAATTGAAAGAGCCTTAAAAAGCTTGACTGACAGAGAAGCCAAAATACTGAAAATGTATTTTGGCCTTGAAAGCAAACATCCCTACACGTTGGAAGAAATAGGAAAGGAATTAAAACTTACACGCGAAAGGGTACGCCAGATCAAAGATAAAGCATTGAGAAACTTAAAACAAAGTGCCAATAAGAATAAAATTCTTAAAACATATCTTGGTTAATTTTTGTTACTACCAAATTTAAGCATAAATATAACAAGGAGTCCTGTTTTTCCGGACTCCTTTTTTTTATCTTTGTTAAAAATTAAAAATATGAAGCATCTAATTGCCCCATCAATACTAGCTGCCGATTTCGGGAATCTTGACCGGGATGTCCATATGCTTAATCAAAGTGAAGCTGACTGGATTCATTGTGATGTAATGGATGGTGTTTTTGTTCCCAACATTTCTTTCGGCCTGCCAGTGATCGAAGCGGTTAAACAACAAGCAAAAAAGCCTTTGGATGTGCATCTGATGATCGTTAACCCAGACATCTTCATTGAGCCCTTCAAACAAGCTGGTGCGGCCAACTTAACAGTACATTATGAAACCTGCCCGCACCTGCACCGGACTATTCAAAAAATTAAAGCCACGGGGCTTAAAGCCAGTGTATCTATAAATCCACATACCCCTGTTCATTTACTGGAAGACATCATCACAGATGTTGATATGGTACTCATCATGTCTGTCAACCCCGGATACGGGGGTCAAACCTTTATAGATCAATCATACCGGCGAATAAACCAATTAAAAGAACTAATATTAAGACGTAAAGCAACAGCCTTGATTGAAGTAGATGGTGGGGTGGTTCTGGATAATGCACCCAGGCTTATTGAAGCCGGGGCAAATGTTTTAGTGGCCGGCAGTTTTGTATTCAAAAGCAATGATCCGTTAAAAACCATATCGGACTTAAAAAATATCTGATTTTTGAATGGATCAAGCAATAATTGCATCATATTTGTAGTTACTTAAATGATTCTATCATCTGAAAATATTATCACATAAGTTAAGTGATTTTTCATTAATGGGGCTGACCTGGTTTTGACAGCAAGGATGATGGATTTGTAAGCATGCCGGGACACGTGGTAAATCCCGTAAAAAAAGGCCACATACTTTATAAATGGCGAAAATGAATACGCTCTCGCTGCGTAATCGAAGCATAGTAGATAACGCTTAATTCCGGTACAAGGTGCCGGAACGGGACATCCCTCCGGAAGGCTTGTCCGATCCTGTCCGGGCTTAGGGGTGCAGCAATTTCGGACTAGCAGGTAAGTTGCTCCGCCTTACTTGCGAAATGAAGGAGCTAAGGTGTGATTAGGTTGCCTGCCACCGGCTCACACCCGACAACCAATGACAGGCTAAGCATGTAGAAAGCAAGTTTGTCACTTGTTTGGACGCGGGTTCGACTCCCGC
>CAZSGN010000018.1:0-18635 GCA_964606415.1 uncultured Bacteroidales bacterium | reverse complement strand
TATTTCCTTCCCTGGGAAAATCAATCCATTCCGGGTGGCCAAATTCATTGCCCATAAAATTCAGATAGCCGTTGCCTGCTGTTGCCAGGGTAATGAGCCGGATCATTTTATGGAGAGCAATGCCGCGGTCAACCACAAGGCTTTCCTGATCTTCAGCCATTGAAAAATACATTTCCTGATCCATCAAACGAAAAATGATGGTTTTATCTCCAACCAAGGCCTGGTCATGTGATTCTGCATACCCAATGGTTTTCTCATCAGCTCTTTTATTGGTGAGTTCACGGAACATTTCACTGACGTTCCATTCTTCATCCGCAAGCTCCTTAATAATTTTAATCCAATAATCGGGAGTTCCCATAGCAAGGCGGTAATCAAAGCCATACCCTCCATGTTCAAGGGGTGTTGCTATGCCAGGCATGCCACTCATTTCTTCTGCAACTGTAATGGCTTGTGGTTGGGTTTCGTGTATTAATTCATTGGCCAGTCTTAGGTAAGTGATCGCATCTTCATCTTGTCCGTTATCATAATAGTCATTATAAGACCTAAAATCTCTTGATAAACCATGATCAAGGTACAACATACTGGTGACCCCATCAAATCTGAAGCCATCTAAATGATATTCGTCAAGCCAGAATTTACAATTTGAAAGGAGGTAATGTAAAACCTGGTTTTTACCATAGTCGAAACATAATGAGTCCCATGCCTGGTGTTCTCTTCGCGGGCCATCATGAAAATATTGATAGGGTGTTCCGTCAAATAAAGCAAGGCCTTCATGCTCGTTTTTTACAGCATGGGAATGAACCAAATCCATGATGACCATTAAGCCGTAAGAATGAGCTTCGTCAATCAATTGTTTTAGCTCATCGGGAGTGCCAAAGCGCGAAGATACAGCAAAGAAATTGGAAACATGATATCCAAATGAGCCATAATAGGGGTGTTCCTGGATGGCCATCAGTTGGATGGTATTATACCCGTTTTCTGCTATCCTGGGGAGGATATGTTCTCTGAACTCGTTGAAACTGCTAACCCTGGGTTCTTCACCTGACATGCCAACATGGGCCTCGTAGATATATGCGTTTGAATGAAATTGACGCTTATGTTCATGTTCCCATTCATAAGGTTCATCAGGCACCCATGCCTGAGCCGAAAAAATAAGGGTGTCCGGGTCCTGAACGGCTCTTTTGGTATAAGAAGGCAATCGTGTCCCTGCACCTCCTGGCCATTCGATGTGTAATTGAAATAAGGATTGATGGCTCATGGCATTATGAGGCAGGTGGAGTTCCCATATATCGTTTGATTGCCGTGTAAATTGATAACCGGGAACTGGTCGCCAGTCATTGAATGATCCGATAAGAAAAATTGATGTGGCATTTGGAGCCCATTCCCTGATGATCCATCCATCCTCATTATGATGCAATCCGTAAAAAAGATGACCATTGGCGAATTCGGAGAGTCGGCCATTTTTGCCTGTTAGTTCTTCTTTTTTTTGCTGGTACTGATGTAGACGTTGTTCAATTTTTGGTGAATAGGGTTCCAGCCACGGGTCGTTTTTAACAAAAAAAGGTTTTGGTTGCATATTATTTTTTATCCTTGCTTCTCACAATATCAATGCCACAATAGTTGATTCATTCGTTTTCTTCAAGGATCCAGTCCTGATATCTTAGAAGCGCTTCGAGAAAGTAATAATCTGCATAAATAATGGGAATTCCAACTTCACTGTTGTCTGGTTTTGCTCCTACACTTGAGTTAAGCACAAAATAGGTATCTTCTTTATTTTTATTGTTATACGGAGGATTTGACAGATTTTGAATGATGGTTTCTGCATATCCGGTAAAATTTTTGCTTAGTGCATCGGTTGTATATTTTTGTAATTCAAGTAGTGCTGATGCTGTAATGCTGGCTGCAGATACATCGCGTTCTTCTCCAGGTCTGTTAAAATCCCAGTAGGGGATCAGATCATCCGGCATGTTCTCATGATAGAGCATGTATTTTGCAATATTTTTCGCCAGTGTCAGGTATCGTTTATTTTTTGTTTCCCTGTACATCATTACGTAACCATAGAGTCCCCAAGCTTGTCCACGTGCCCAGGCAGACTCATCTGAGGCGCCCTGGTGAGTGCCCTTGGATAATATTTCGCCGGATAAGGGGTCGTAGTCCAGTACGTGATAGCTGCTGTAGTCTTCCCGAAAGTGATTTTCCAATGTTTTGTCAGCATGGTTAAGGGCGATATTGTAAAAAACAGAATCTCCTGAATAATCAAATGCCCAGAAAAGATATTCGAGATTCATCATGTTATCAATAATGACAGGATATTCCCATTCGCCATGATCCCAGGAACGAATTAATCCGACAGTGTCATTGTAGCGGGAAATCAAAGAATAAGCTCCTTCCATCAGAATATCCGCGTAGCTGGAATCATTGGTTAGGTGATACCCGTTACCGTAGCTGCAATAAAGCATAAAGCCCAAATCATGAGTATATATATTCTCTTTTTGATCTTTTAATTTTGCTGTTTGTTCTTTGGCTGCTTTTTGCCAAAAAGGATCATTATGGTATTCGGCAAGGAACCAAAGAATTCCGGGGTAGAAACCACTGGTCCAGTCAGCCGGCTTGACCAATGTTACTTTTCCGTTTATATTATTTCGCGGCACTTTAACGCTGTCTTCAGCTGCCAGCTTGTTTAATTTTTTATATTGATGCGCTGCAAAATCCATTTGCTCATCAATTATTTCTTTCATTGCCTCGGGATTTGTTTGTTGTTGACAAGAGATTAAACTTATTAATAAGGTTGCAATCATGAAAAGATTAATGATTCTCATAAGTATTTTGTTTAGGGTTTAAAGAATAGGCAAAAATTTTAATAAAGTAAAAATAATAAAAATCAATATATTTTATATGGTTATATCTTATTCTTTGGCCTTTTATGAATATCGTTGTTGTAATAGTAATAAATTATGTGAGGGTGTCAAAATTAAATAGATATAAAGGGTTTATTTAATTTCTTTTAAGGAAGAAACCACAATATCTGCGCCATGATGATAGAGTGCTTGCTCCTGATTTTGCCTGTTAATCCCGATTACTGTGTGATAAAGTGCTCTTTTTGCTGCTTCAACACCTGAGGTTGCGTCTTCAATAGCAATCGATTGCTCAGGCGGAGATTGGATTTGATGAGCTGCCTCAAGAAAAATATCAGGATGTGGCTTGCCTTTTAAATTCAAATCTTTGGATGTTTTTCCATCAACAACGGCATCGAAAAGGTGCAGGATGCCCGATTGATCTAATATATAGCAGCAGGATTGACTTGATGATATGACAGCGGTGCGGATTCCCAATTTTCGCCATTGATATATTTTATTAATAGTAGCCGGGTATGTTTCAACCCCATCACGATTGACAAGATCTGTGAATAGATAAAGTTTTTTATTGCTCAGTCCCCAGATGGTTTCTCTTCCGGGCGGATCATCTATGGTTCCCTCTGGTAAGATGATACCCCGATGTTTTAATAAATTTCTTACACCATCTTCACGAGGTATGCCATCTATATATGGGGGATATTCTTTTTCAATGTCCAGAGGTGGCTGTTTTGCAGCGTGAAATTTGTTATATTCTTTAAAATATTCATCAAACATTTGCTTCCATGCTTTAGCATGAATAATCATTGTTTTCGTGATGACCCCGTCAAGATCAAAAACCGCTCCTTTTATTTCCTTGAATGATGGGTGTGTCTGCATGATTTCTGACTGGAATTTAAATCAAAAATATGATTTTTTTCTTTGTTAGACAGTCATGTTAAACAGATTTATTTGATTATTTAAAGTTTGAAATGAATTATTGATTATTGAAAACAAGTTTTTTAATGAAATGGTTTAAATTTGCTCATTCATATTTTTTAAAATGTTACATAGATGTTATTATAGCCTATCTGCTATAAGGAATTAGCTTATTAAACAAAGAAAATAGTAATGGAGAAAATTAATTTTGAGAAAGGAAATGGTTTAGTGCCCGCAATTGTACAAGATAGTGATACAGATGTTGTTTTGATGCTTGGGTATATGAATCAGGAGTCTTACCAGAAAACAAATGAGTCGGGGCGTGTTACTTTTTATAGCCGCGCTAAAGACCGCTTATGGACTAAAGGAGAAGAAAGTGGCCATTTTCTTGATTTGGTTTCGATACATGTTGATTGTGACGGTGATACCTTGTTGATCAAGGCTAAACCTAACGGGCCTGTTTGTCATAAAGGAACAGATACTTGTTTTGATGAGATTAATCAGGGTGGGATCTCTTTTTTGGAACAGTTACAAAATTTAATTGATCAACGTAAGCAGGAAATGCCCGAAGGGTCATATACAACAAAATTATTCAATAAAGGTGTAAATAAGATTGCACAAAAAGTTGGAGAGGAAGCTGTTGAGTTGGTTATTGAGGCGAAAGATCAGAATGATGAGCTTTTTCTTAATGAATCAGCTGATTTGGTTTATCATTTATTGGTATTACTTACAAACAGGGGGTACCGAATTGAAGATGTCATTGCTATTCTTGAAGAACGTCATCAATAATATTTGCTTATGAATTCTCTTGTTCTCGTACTTATCGCCGCGGTTGGTTATATTATTGCATATCGCACTTATGGCCGGTTTATAGGGTATAAACTTTTTGAAATAAGTAAGAAAAATGTGATGCCCTCGCATGAATTAAATGATGGTATTGATTATGTTCCAACAAAAAAAAATATCATTTTTGGCCATCATTTCACAACGATTGCTGGATTGGGCCCCATTGTAGGGCCTGCCATTGGTGTAATATGGGGGTGGTTGCCGGCGTTGATATGGGTTTTCTTTGGTTCAATATTTATGGGTGCTGTTCATGATTTTTCTACCATGATTATTTCAGCAAGACATAAAGGAAAAACCATTGGGCAACTAATAGGTGAGGTGATGAGCCCTGATACCCGTTATGCCATGCAATTTATTATGCAATTTCTGCTTTTTGTTGTGCTCTCTGTCTTTGCAATGATTGTTAGTACACTTTTTATTATGTATCCCGAGGCTGTAATACCTGTTTGGGCCCAGTTGCCCATTGCTGTATGGTTGGGCTGGCAAATCCGCAAGGGCAAGAGTGACCTGGTGTTTTCTATCATTGCTTTATTGATGATGTACGGAACTATTGTTATTGGGGCCTTCGTCCCTGTTGACCTTACCCAATTGGGAATTGTCCAGCAGCTTGCCGGAGATGGTTCTGTTAAAGATGTTGCTATTGTTTTATGGTGTGTCGCATTGTTTATTTATGTTTTTATTGCTTCTACACTTCCTGTTCATAAGTTATTGCAACCCCGCGATTACATTAATTCCCATCAATTAATCGTAGCAATGGCGCTTATCATTATTGGATTATTTGTCGCTCATCCTCCACTTACTGCTCCTGCCATTAATGATCTTGCTTTTGCTCCTGAGGCTGATGTTCCTGCTATTATGCCTCTTTTATTTATTGTTATTGCTTGTGGGGCCATCTCCGGGTTTCATTCTATTGCCAGTTCTGGTACTTCAGTTAAGCAAGTTGATAAGGAGGAGGATACTTTGTTTGTCGGGTATGGGAGTATGTTAACGGAAAGTTTCCTGGCTGTTTTGGTTATTATTGCTGTTGCTGGTGGCCTGGGAATGGGAATGGGGGAGTTTCAGGGTGCTGATGCTTTTTATCATCATTATAGTTCATGGTCGGCAGCCAGTGGCTTGGGGGCTAAATTAGAGGCTTTTGTCGTTGGTACATCTAATTTGCTTGAGAGTTATGGGATTCCTGCTATGGTAGGGATGCCGATGATTGCTGTTTTTATTGTTAGTTTTGCCAATACAACCCTCGATTCGGCCGCACGTATGCAGCGTCTTTCTTTGCAGGAGATTTTTACAAGAAGCAATGGGGTTGTAAGGAAACCTTTTGGTAATCGTTATTTTTCTACTTTTATTGTGGTTTTTCTTGCTGCAACAATGGCTTTTATTAAGCCCGGGGGACAAGGTGCCATGTTGCTTTGGCCATTATTTGGTTCGCTTAATCAGCTTCTTGGTGCTTTGGCGCTTGGTGTTGTTTCTGTTTTCCTTTATTCAAAAGGAAAAAACATGCTTTATACGGCTATCCCAATGTTGTTTGTCTTGTCAATGACTTTATGGGCGATGTTTCAGAATCTTATTATTTTTGAACAAAAGGGTGAAATCCTTTTGTTGGTGATTACTATTATTATTATGTTACTAACGGTTTGGTTATTGGTCAATAGTATTAAAGCTATTATTCGACGATTTTAGTATTGATTCAGTTAATGGTTTAATGGTTTAATGGTTTAATGGTTTAAAGGTTTAACGGTTTAATGGTTTAATGCCAGACTCCAACAGCCCAACAATCAACAGCCAACAGCCAATAGCCAATAGCCCCATAAAAAAACTCGTTGACTAAATGAATTAGCAACGAGTTTTTTGTTTATTTCTGGTTATGTTTTAAGGACGCCTTTGAGCCGGACTCGGCCTTTGTCTTTGTTGGAAATTCTGCTTTTCCATGATATTTTGAATTTCTGTTGAAAGCTCTTCATTATTATACTCGCTTGTCATGCTGGCCAGGGTTCTTAATACGCCGGTCGTTTGCCTGATTTCTTGTTGAAGATTATTTTTGCCTTCTTCCATGAGCCTTGCATAATAATTAAGATTATCTTCTTCCCTCTCTGCAATAATCCGGATGATTTCTTCGGCCTTTTCATTGGCGCCTAATCTGTAGTAATCTTCTGCGAGCAATGAAGAGAAATAGTCATAAGGCAATGCATGGTGAGGAAGTATTTCAATGCATTTATCAACAACCTTCATGGCAGAGTCATTCTTTCCTTCCTGGATTAAAGCATCAGCAAGGCGGTGAAATTTATGCCTTAACCTCACCACTCTTAAGGTTCTCCGGTCAAAATGACTAAGATAAACATCTTTTTCATACATACGCCCCCACTTGAATTCATTCATGAGGTTGTTATATAAAAGATCAGTATCTATTCGCCCGGTTCCCTGAAATTGGTCTGATGGGGTTTTCACCGGTATAAGTCTGTATGCATAACCTTCTAGTTGGAGATAATCGTTAAGGCCTAATGTGTTATCTTTGGTCGGAGATACAAAATATATGGGGCGTTCCCAATTATTATTAGCGAGAATATCCAAAAGCACCATTTCACTTTTACTAATATAGGGTTTATTATTGCCAATATTCCATCTGATTTCCGGAAGAATTTGATCAGCAATGCCAGGATTAACAACTTTATTCTGCATGATAGACGCAGAATCTACTTTTAAAATGAATTTATTTGTTGGCAAATAATCCATTTCACCACTATTGGTTCTGATTTTTGTGCCAGATTGATCACTTTTCACAAAATCAACCAATTTTTTAACAGGGTAGTATTTGTTGGTGCTTGGTTTTTTGTGGATATATACCACATCATTGGTTCCCTCGCGATATTTTTTAAGAGGGAGTGAGATGGGTAGCCTCTCCGAATCATATGCTTTCCTCATGGCTTGTTTAATATGCCAGTCTGTATTTAAAAGCATGAGGTTGACTACGCGCACATCTGTCCGGACACCTTCAACCTCTTGAATATACCATAATGGAAAAGTATCATTGTCTCCGTTTGTAAATAAAATAGCATTGGGTTTGCATGAATTCAGGTAGTTGTAAGCCATATCACGGGCAGTATATTTGCCTGAGCGATCATGATCCTCCCAGGTTTCAATCCCCATTAATACCGGAACAGGCACAAGTAATAATGTTGCTATAATGGCGTGTAAGGACCTGTTTTTGGTTATTTTACTCAGGAGGAACATGAATCCGACAAGTCCAGCTCCGACAATGCCTGTCCAGAGAATCATTCCAGAGAAAGTATGGTCATTAGTGCCCATCGATTCGAAGAAATAAGCAACTAAAGCCAATCCGCCAAGGTATAGCGCTCCCTGGGTTGCTGTTTTTTTCTTTAGCCTTTTTGCTGCATCAAAAAGAGCCAGGACTGATATGCCAATCCAGATGGAGAAGGCATAAAATGAACCCGCGTAAGTGTAATCCCGTTCACGGGGCTCCACAGGGGGTTGATTCAGGTAAAGTATGATTGCAATACCTGTGAGGAAAAACAGCAAAAGAACAATGGAAAATGATTTTTTGTCTTTAATGGCTTGATAGACAATACCTATGACACCCAGTATAAGAGGTAATAAATAATAAGTGTTACGGGAAGGGTGGTCTTTTCGGTGATCAGGTATTTTTTGATTGCCAATTTGATGTTTATCAATAAATTCAAGGCCGGATATCCAGTTTCCATCTAAAGTTCCGCCAAATCCCTGGTTGTCATTCTGGCGCCCTGAAAAGTTCCACATAAAATAGCGGAAATACATATACCCTACCTGGTATTTGAAGAAAAATTCAAGGTTGTCACCAAATGAAGGTTTGGTTAGGGTTTTCATTTGACCATCCCTGCCTTTTACTCTGATTTGTTCTCCATCAATGTCAACCCATTGTTTGTAACGTTGTACATGATCTCCCCGGGTGCTGTACATCCTTGGGAAGAAGGTTGTGAATCGTTCATCGTATTGAGGTATTCTTTTTCTTTTGGATACGACATACTTTCCATTCTCCTGGACATAGGTTGCATCTCCTTCTTCTACATTGATAACTGGTGCGTTAAAGTAAGGGCCGGTAACAAGAGGGCGGTCCCCGTATTGATCACGATTAATATATGATTTTAATGCAAAAAAGTTTTCCGGATCATTTTCGTCCATCGGAGGATCTGCGGCTGAGCGAATAACAATCATGGCAAAGGCTGAATAGCCAATTAATATCATGGTTAGGATTAAGATAATGTTGTTGTATAGGATGAGCCGTTTTTTATGTGTATAGTGGATGCCGA
The DNA here is from genome assembly GCA_964606415.1 of uncultured Bacteroidales bacterium. Classification (GTDB taxonomy): domain Bacteria; phylum Bacteroidota; class Bacteroidia; order Bacteroidales; family JBBRXJ01; genus CAZSGN01. The sequence continues at coordinate 9,721 of CAZSGN010000018.1, read as the reverse complement.
ATATGACTAATCCTGCAAGTAAAGCAATGTAAAAAAAGACGCCTGTGTTAAAGGGGAAGCCCAGTCCATTAACAAAGAAGAGTTCAAATTTGGATCCCAGGTTTACGACACCGGGAATGATCAGGTAATGAACAATGCCCAGTATTCCAAAGCCAGTTAATAGCGCGTAAATAAAGCCTTTACGGGTATGATTGAATTTCCTGAAGTAGTAGACCAATACCAGGGCTGGTATGGTCAAAAGATTTAAAAGGTGAACGCCTATGGATATTCCCATTAGTAATGCAATAAGAATAAGCCATTTTTCCGAATGTTTTTGATCAGCTATATTTTCCCATTTTAAAATGGCCCAAAAAACAATGGCCGTGAAAAGGGAGGACATGGCATATACCTCACCTTCTACTGCTGAAAACCAAAAAGTATCAGTAAAGGTGTAAGCGAGGGCGCCAATAATCCCACTTCCGATAATGGCTATGTTATTCGAAAGATTAAAAGTTTCTCCGTCGCGAAGAATGATTTTCCTGGATATATGAGTAATACTCCAAAATAAGAACAAAACGGTAAATGAACTACATAGCCCGGACATGGCATTGACCATCATGGCTTGGTTTTGAGGGTCACCTGTGAATAAACTAAAGAATCGCCCGACTAGCATGAAAAAAGGGGCTCCGGGAGGGTGGCCGATTTCTAATTTAACTGCACTGGCAATAAATTCACCGCAGTCCCAAAGGCTTGTTGTGGGCTCGATGGTTAATAAGTAAACAGTGCTGGCTATTAAAAATATGATCCAGCCAGTAATCAGGTTTGCTTTTTTGTACTGTTGCATTTTAATTTAAATATTTTATTTTAGACGGTAGCGAAATTACTATTTTTTCTTGAATGTTAAAAAAACCATGAAAAATTCCTCTGTTTATATTTAAATTTTAGGTTCTACCACGAACATTTATCTCTTGCGAGAAAGCTTGCAATTTGTTTATATGTAGATAAAATATGGTTTGGATTAAGGTCGTTTATATGTTGTATTTTAGTTTTCAGAAGTTGGAGATTTATCAACTTTCAAAAGAGATTGGTAAAAGATATTTATGAGTTAAGCAGTTCGTTTAAAAATTTCCTGATGACTGTTTTAAGAAATGATTAAAAACAGCATGTTTTTGTAATTATCAAACACTTTAACGTATATTTGTGTGTATTAGTTGAGTATTATGAGGAATTTTAAAAAGATACAATTCGGGAGTGCTAATGCCAGGGAGTTTGAGAGAGAAATGCCACTGTTTAAGATAGGTTATCTTGAAGAGCAGATTATGAAAGAATGTGGCGAAGCCAGCCTTAAATTTATTGTAAGCCATGTTGATATCCGTTCTGATGAGGTTTTTGTCCTGGCAACTTCCACAGCATTCAATATTTCTTATTATTCTAAAGTTAAGAATAAGGGTATTGTTAATCTTAAAAAGATTAATGATATACGTTATATCAATAAATTTTTTGAGGCTGTGAATGAAAAGCTGGATGACGGTGGCCTATTTATTGGTTGTGCAGAGACGAAAAATTTAAGAAAACAACGGTTGTTAAATAAATATCCTCCTGGTCTGAACAGAATCTATTATTTTTTTGATTTTATTGTTAAAAGGGTGTTCCCGAAGTTTTTTATTACCAAGAAAATTTATTTTTTTCTCACTCGTGGACAAAATCGCGTGATAACAAGGGCAGAAACATTGGGGCGTATTTATTCTTGTGGGTTTGAAGTAGTTGAGGAAACTTTTATTGACAACTATTTTTATTTTGTTGCACGTAAAAAAAGTGAACCTGCATATGATCTTCATCCTACCTATGGGCCCCTGGTTAAATTGCGCCGGGTGGGGCTTAATGGTAAAATAATCAGGGTTTATAAGTTACGGACAATGCATCCTTTTGCCGAATATCTTCAGGATTATATTTATAGTCACAACAATCTTGATCGGGGAGGTAAATTTAAGGACGATTTCAGGGTAAGCAGTACAGGTAAGTTTTTTAGAAGATTCTGGATCGATGAATTACCGATGCTTATTAATTTATTTAAAGGAGAGATGAAATTGGTTGGGGTGCGTCCGCTTAGTGAGCATTATTTTAGTCTTTATAATAAAGAACTTCAGGATATTCGTATTAAACATAAGCCCGGGCTGCTTCCTCCCTTTTATGCTGATATGCCTTCTACCCTTGACGAAATACAAGAATCCGAGTTGAGATACCTCCGGGCTTATGAAAAAAATGGATTTATTACAGATTGCCGGTATTTTGGGAAAGCAATCTGGAATATTTTTTTCAGGAAAAAACGGAGCCAGTAAAATTTCAGATTGTTTTTGGACAATATTTTTTGCACCTTATATATTATAGTCAAGGTATTTTCTACTTGTTATTTGTTTTTTTGTATTTTAGCTTTAAAGAACGTTGAGCGCTATGGGGAAAAAGGTTTTAATTGTTGGCTCAGGCCTCGGTGCCTTGACTACTGCAATGCGAATGGTTCGAAAAGGCTACGAAGTTGAAATTGTCGAAAAATACAAGCAAGCAGGTGGACGATTGAATCAGTTGAAGAAGGATGGATTTACCTTTGATCTGGCTCCAACCTTTTTTAGTATGAGTTACGAGTTCAGGAATTTTGCTGATGAATGCGGAATCCAGATCCCTTTTGAGTTTGTTGAGCTGAATCCTCTTTATTCAGTGAATTTTCTTGATCAATCCCGTAATTTTACAATTTACAAAGATTTGGACCTTTTGCAGCAAGAGTTTGAAGAAATCGAACCTGGGTTTAAAGATAAAATGGAGCGATATCTGGCTTATGCTGCTTCTGCTTTTCATGATACTGAAAAGATCATCATCAAAAAAAATTTTCATTCATTTTTACATTATTTAATGACACTAACCCGGGTTCCGTTAAAACATGGCTCCAAAATGTTTGTGTCTGTTTGGAGTGAGTTAAATAAATATTTCGAATCATATGAGGTGAAAGTCATTTTTTCACTTGTTGCTTTTTTCCTTGGCGCTACTCCTTTTGATACCCCGGCTGTTTATAGTATGCTTAATTATACAGAACTTAAGCATGATGGTTATTATAATGTAAGGGGAGGCATGTATAAGATTGTTGAGGGACTTGTCCAGTTGCTCAAAAAAGAAAATGTTGTTTTTCATTATAATACAGAAATTGTTGATGCAATTGAATCAAATGATACGATGGAGGCTTTGGTTGACCAGCATGGTGAATGCTGGAAAGCCGATATTTTTGTAATTAATTCAGATGCAGCATCATTTAGAGGGAAGGTGTTAAATCGTCCTGCTTATAATCCAAAGAAACTTGATCAAAAAAAATGGACCCTGGCGCCATTGACGTTGTATCTTGGGGTTGATGGTAAAATACCGAATATTGAGCATCATAATTATTTCCTGGGAAGCAATTTCTCAGATTATGCCGCCAATATCTTTAAAAATAAGGTCAGTTTTGAAAAACCTTATTATTATGTCAATGTACCATCAAAAGAAAATCCGGAGACAGCGCCTGAAGGTGCTGAGGCCATATTTATTCTTTGCCCTGTGCCAGATCTCCGTTTTAAACCCGATTGGTCAGACAGGGAGCAAATAGCTGACCAGGTTATTAAAGATTTTTCTGAGCGTATCAATTACCCTATCTCCGGGCGGTTAATGTCAAAAACCATATTAGATCCTGTACAATGGGAGAATATGTTTAATTTATATAAAGGCAGTGGTTTAGGTTTAGCTCATGATATGAACCAGGTGGGGTATTTTCGTCCCCGGAATAAAGATGAAAAGATGAAAAATGTATATTATGTTGGTGCCTCAACCACTCCTGGAACAGGCTTGCCTATGGTGGTGATTAGTTCCAAATTGGTTGTTGAAAGAATTATTGCTGATGATGGACCTGTACACGAAAAATAGCCTGCAATGCAGCGCTGTTACTACGCTTAATTACAGCACTTCTTTTTCCCTGGGAATTAAAATGCTTGGGAAGCAATATCATGATCCTGTATATGCAATATATGCTTTTGTCAGGTTTGCTGATGAGATCGTGGATACCTTTTTTGAGCAAGACCAGGCAGATATTCTTGATGATTTTCGTGAAAGGACATTTATCGCCATAAAAAATGGTTATAGTACGAATCCGGTCATTCATAGTTTTCAGTGGGTTGTTAATCGGTACAATATTCAGCACCAATTAATCAAAGCTTTTTTTAATAGTATGGCGCTGGATTTGGCACAAGATGAACATAATCAGGCCAGTTTTGAAAATTATGTTTATGGCTCTGCCGAGGTGGTAGGTTTAATGTGTTTGCATGTTTTTACTGATGGGGATATAAAAAAACATGATCAACTTTTTTATTCTGCTCGCAAATTAGGGGAGGCTTTTCAAAAAGTTAATTTTCTGCGTGATATTAAAAGTGACCTGGATGACCGGGGACGTAATTATTTCCCGGGTATTCATTTAGATCAACTGGATGAACGCAGTAAGCATGAGCTGGTGCAAAATATAGAAGCTGATTTCCGCGAGGCATTGCCGGGAATACGTCAGCTTAATAAAAAGAGTCGTTTGGGCGTTTATCTTGCTTATCGTTATTATCGCGGGTTGCTTTGGAGAATTAAAAAGTTGCCAGCCAATCGCTTAAAAAAAGAACGTATACGTATTGCTGACTGGAAAAAATTGGTCATATTAATAGTTGCCCGTATAAGGTTGTTTTTGAATATTATACGGTAAAAAAATAGGGTTCTGTTGCCATTTAAGTGGAAGTTGATTCTGAGTATCCAGAATCCTGAATTCTTTAAAAAATTCTTTCATTAAAATATGTGGAAGAACCAAAAAGACGTTTTATTTTTGGTTTTCTATAAAAATAGCTGATTTTTTATTTATCTTGATGAGATTCACGATTCTTAATAAAAACATGGGTGATTTTTTTTGTAATGATTCTAAAGTTTATTCGTGTGAAAAATGAAAAATTAAATCTGTTGGTTGAAATAGATGATTCCAGTGGTTTTTGTTTTGGTGTGGTAAAGGCGGTTAATAAAGCGGAAGAGTCCCTGGTAAAGGGAGAACCGGTTTATTGTGTTGGCCAGATTGTGCATAATGATGAGGAGAGTGAGCGACTGAAAAATAAAGGACTGATAACGGTTGCTCGTGATCAATTGCCTGCAATTAAAAATAAACGGGTGCTTTTTAGGGCGCATGGTGAGCCACCTGAAAGTTATCAGTTAGCGGATCAAAATCAATGTGAGATTATTGATGCTTCTTGTCCAATTATATTGAAATTACAGGAACGTATTCGAAAGGCTTATCAACGTGGTGATGATATTCTGATATATGGAAAAAAAGATCATCCGGAGATTATCGCTTTGGTTGGAAATACCGAAGGACATGCCAGGGTTTTCGGATCTATGGAGGATCTTGAAAAAATGGAGCTTCCTCAAAAAGCGACTTTGTATAGCCAGACTACCAAAAGCCTGGAGGGTTTTAGACAGGCGGTCAATTATCTTAAAGAAAAAGGGGTTGAATTAACAGTGCATGACACTGTTTGTCGACAGGTACATAACAGGGAGGATAAAATTGCCGCTTTTTGTAAAGATCATGATAAAATTATTTTTATAGCAGGGAGAAATTCATCTAATGGTAAAGTGCTCTTTAATGTCTGCCATAAAAACAATACGAATGCTTTTTTTGTTTCAAGTATAGATGATATCAGTAAAGAATGGTTTTTACCAGGTGAAAAAGTTGGTGTGTGTGGTGCGACTTCAACTCCTTTATGGCAGATGCAGACTATTAAAGAAAGACTCAGTCAATGGTGAGATGGCAAAAGATAATTGGTGTACTTTTTTGGCTTGGACTTATTGCGGTCTTTGTTAGTTCTGTTATTCCTCATTCTGTGCAAACCTTGAAAGAACATAGTAACAATGAGCAGTTTTTTCGATTGGATTATTTTTTACATTTTGTATTTTATTTTTTATTGATTACCTTGTTTTATTCCTGGGATAGAGGGAAGAAGATTGCAAAGCGAAATACTTTGATGTTTTTTATGCTGGCAATTGTTTATGCTTCTCTGAATGAGTTTGTGCAGTATGTGATTGAATACAGGACATTCAATCCGGTTGATCTTTTTTTTAATGTTATGGGAGTTGTTGTTGCTATTTTGGTTAATCACAGACGCAAAATCTTATAAATGAATGCTATGCTACTTATTTATGCTCATGATTATTCACCTCGTTTACAGTTTATTTTTGAATTTATTTTTACTCAGGTTATAGGGGTAAAGTGGTCTCTGACGCACGATGAAGCCGCGCTGCTCACACACGAAGGGCCAGTATTGGCCTATTCAAAAGATAAATTGGAAGGGGTGCCTTATATTAAAAGCCATACGATTTTATTTGAAGAAGGGGTGAAGGAGCAGGAATTGGTGGTTAGCCAGTGGGGCGATTATCGTGTCTTTTTTCAAACAGATAAGGAGTCGGTTTTGCCTTTTGATCTTTTCGCAGCTTCTTTTTATTTAATGACCAGGTACGAGGAATATCTTGATTTTGAGCCGGATAAATATGGGCGGTATCCTGCTGAAGCGAGTATTGCTTATCGCAAAAATTTTATTCAGCGGCCTGTGGTCGATCTTTGGGCTTATATGCTTCGTGATCAGTTGAAAAAGAGATATCCTGATCTCACTTTTGAAAAAAGGACTTTTGCTTTTTTACCAACGTTGGATGTTGATCAGGCTTTTGCTGTCAGAGGAAAAGGATTTATAAGGATTGCAGGGTCAATTGTGAGGGATTTGTTTTGTTTGAGATTTAGGGATATCTATCATAAAATTCTTGTTATAAAAGGGACAGAGCGAGATCCTTTCGATTCTTTTGATTACATTGATGAGGTTCATCAAACGTTTAGTTTAAAACCTATTTTCTTTTTTCTGAATGGAAAAAACAGTAAATATGACCGGCATATTCCTTTGAAAAAGAAAATTATGCAGGAGCTGGTTAAGAAAATAGATAAGCGCTTTGAAGTAGCGGTTCATTCTTCATTTAAATCTTTTAATAATCAAAAAGAATTCGAAAGGCTTAAGAAAGAGCTGGAAAATACGCTTAAACACCCAGTAACGAAGAGCAGGCAGCATTACCTTAAATTAGCTTTTCCTTTAACTTTTAAGCAACTTTTAAATAGTGGTATTAAGGAAGATTACTCTTTGGGTTTTGCGTCAATAAATGGTTTCCGGGCTGGAACTTGCACGCCATTTTATTTCTTTGATTTGTTGAAGAATGAGAAATCCGGTTTGACAATGATTCCTTTTCAGGTGATGGATGCAACCTGTAAGTATTATTATAAAAAAGGAACAGAAGGGGTTTTGGAAGAAATTAAACGGTTAATAGATGAAGTAAAAAGGGTGGATGGCTTGTTTGTCTCTTTATGGCATAATGACTCCCTTAGACAAGAAAATGGTAAGTCGGCTTTTTGTGATCTGTATATTCAGATGTTGGATTATATTAATCAAAAAATAGAAGAGGTTGATTGATATTATTGACAATAAGGATATTGACAGGAAAGCCTATGAGCAAGTAATTCAGCATTCTGATATTCTTCCGGTTAATGCGGAACCATGGTTTTTGGATATCATTTGTCCGGCATGGAAGTTAATTGTTTGGGATGATTATAAGGCAGTAATGCCTGTGGTGTGGAATCGTAAATTTGGTATTCCTTATGTGTATCTCCCGCCTTTTTCTTATTCAGTGGGTATTTATAGTCCATATGAGATCTCTGTTGAGGTGGTTGATGAATTTGTAGAGATCTTATGGAGCCATTTCAGAAAGATTGATTTAAATTTGCATCCCGGCATTACCCCTTCTAATCATTTTTCAAAGAAAATGAATAAACAGGAGTTGTATCTCGGGTTGCCTTATCAATATTTATTTGAACACTTTAGCAAGAGTACACGTAAAAATATACGTTCAGCAAGAAAGAAAGATATACGGATTGTAGAATCAGTGGATGTTGAACAACATTTAATATTGACATTATTTACATTGAAAGAGCGTGGAGTGAAAATTAAAAAACGATTCCAGGATCAGTTTGTGCATGTGATGAATCAGGCTGCCCGGTTAGATAAATTAAAAGGATATACAGCATTTGTTGATGGCCAGCCATTGGCATCAGCTATGTTTTTAATGAATTCCCGTAAAGCGCAGATATTTACTGCTGCTACACCTACGGCTAAAAATGCCGGCGCTGTTTATTTGATGGTTAATCTCTTTATTGAGCAACATGCAGGCCAGAAAAAAATTCTTGATTTTGCAGGTTCAAATATAAAAGGTGTGGCTTATAGGAATCGTGGATTTGGTGCAGAAGATAAAAGTTACCGGAAGTTAGTTAAAAATTTATTTTAATCGGGATAAATGTTTTTTGGCCTGGGCAGGGTTGCCTGTTAAGACCACATGTCCTTCAGGGAAAGATTTAGTGACGACCGCTCCTGCTCCTACAATTGTTTTTTCGCCGAGTTCTCTTCCGGGAAGAATGATGCACCCTGTGGCAAGTAAACTATTCCTGCCAATTTTAATAGGTTGTCCCTCAATGTATTTGTTGAAATTATTAAGGTCATGATTCATGCTGATAATAGATACGTGAGGGCCGGTCCAGACATTTTCATCAAAAATAATCCCGTTTCTGCCATCAATATAACACCCGGGTGCATATCCCGGAGCCTGATTTCCAGGATCTATTTTATCCGGACGCACAATTTTACTGGTGTAATGAACAGGCCATCTCACTTTTCTGTTGATACCAACAATCTTTTGCATAAATGCAATGAATAAAAGTTGTCTTTTGAAATATCGTGGATTATTAAAATGAGGGTAGAAACAACGTAAAAAAAGATAAAGAAGTTTTCTGGCAATTCGTTTCATGTAACAGGTTTAACAAAGTGATCACAAGGTAAAGATAAAATTTATTTTCTAAAAAAATAATAGTGCGTTAAACATAGATTCGTTTCATAAGTAACCGAGTAAGAAAAGAATCATTCCAATATTTGATTATTGTGAATGATTCTTTTTGTTTAATTCGAGTGAGTGTGATTGAAATTTTAAGTGAACAGCTTTGATCACTTTTTAAAAGCAAACAGACATAAAATTTTAAGTGTCTAACCCGAATGATTTTGAAACATTGAGCAGAATCGCTCAATTTGGGTTATATTGATTTGTGGAATACTTTACAAGATTTATTTCCATCTGGAGTTGAGAAACCGTCTGGGGAAAATATAATATTTGTATTATATTTATAATTTTACATAATCTAAAACAAATTTCACCTAATTGAAATGTGTCAAGCCATGACTGAAATTTAGCCACCTACCTCAGCTGATTAATGGAGGTCTTCTTGCTTTTTGTATTTAATAGATTAGGGTGGTGATTCCATTCCGCCTCTGGCGGGACAGGTCATGGCAATTGAAAATTAAAAATAAACAGATGAAAAACCACAGGACTATTATTGATTATCTTATTTTTTGGAAATTTATTTACTATTTATTCACAGCCAACCATTCAAAACCCAACACGCAATAAAAAAATAGGGCAGAAAGTGCTAAAATTAAGCAACATACATTTTAACAAGCGACTTGGTAGCTTGATAGGTAGGTGCTTTGAAATGCCCTACGTTTCTTATTGCCAACTGTTAGGCTTTATTTTAGGAGACTGCTAAACAGACAATTATTTGCATATTGAATCA
>CAZSGN010000017.1:0-18644 GCA_964606415.1 uncultured Bacteroidales bacterium | reverse complement strand
CTATTGTCAGTTTTCGTAAAAGGAAAATATTTAAAACAACAGCTCAATTGGTGGAGTGCCTCTCGGAGTTTGCTCCCAGGAATAAAGAAAATAAGTTCTTCTCTAAAATTTTTCAGGCTATAAGGATTGAAGTAAATGATGAGATCAATAGCTTAAAGGAATTGCTGATGCAATCAGTAGATATTTTAAAGCCAGGAGGGCGTTTTGTGATTATTGCTTATCATGCGCTTGAAGATAGGCTGGTGAAGAACTTTTTTCGAACGGGTTCGCTTGAGGGTAGAGAAGAAAAAGATTTTTTTGGTCGTGTCATTAGGCCATTTGAAATGATTCATCGAAAAGTGATTGTGCCAGGCGAAAAGGAAATTGGGTTGAATAACAGAGCCCGAAGTGCCCGGTTGAGAATCGCGGAAAGAAATAAGGGCTACCTTAAAACCAGTTCTAAATAAGTAAAGATTTGTTCTTTATATAATATGGTTGCTAAGTTGGGCATAAGAGAATAAAATGAGTTATTCAAATTTAATGGTATAGATATGAGTAACGAACACATTGAGTTTATTGATGAAAAAAAACAGGAAAAGGCTAAAAAAAAGGGGTCTGTCCGTGATTTTCTGGATGGAAGTATGTTGACTTCCGGTGCGATTGCTAAACAATTGCCTTTTATTCTTTTTCTTTCTCTCTTGGCTGTGGTTTATATTGGTAATCGCTATAATACTGAGAAGATTACCAGGGCCACTATTCATTTGCAGCAGGAAGTCAAAAGGCTAAGGGCTGAGATGATCTCATCAGAATCAAACTTGATGTATATGAGTAAACAGTCTGAAGTAATCAGGCTGGTAAAAGAAAATAATTTAGGATTGCATGAGGCTGTTGAGCCACCATATAAATTAGTTGTTAAAGAATAATGTCATTAAAAAAAGACATATTATGGCGGGTTGCCGTTGTTTATCTTGCTGTTCTGATGCTTGGCGCTTTGATCATCGGCAGGGTGGTTTATTTGCAATTTTTTGAAGCAGATAAGTGGAAGCAGCAAAGTAAAGAGGCAGCCTATAAAAATGTTACCGTAGAGGCTGATCGGGGTACTATTCGTGCAGCAGATGGACGCCCTCTTGCTATATCTGTCCCTTATTATGAGGTACGAGTGGATTTTCTTAGTAATGCGCTTGATCAGTCCTTGTTAACCCGGAAAATCGATTCATTGTCTCTTTGTCTTTCAAATCTCTTTAATGACCACTCGCCTTACCAATATAAACAGGCTCTTTTAGATGCACGGAAGAGAAAGAATCGTTTTTATCTTTTAAAACGAAATGTAACTTATGAACAATTAAAGAAATTAAAAACTTTTCCGGTTTTTAGGAGGGGACAATTTAAGGGTGGGTTTATCTCGATAAAAGAAGATAAAAGGGTTAAGCCTTATGGAATACTGGCTGCCAGGACGATTGGATATACCACTAAGAGTGGGATTGGCAGCATTGTTGGTATAGAGGGGGCGTTTGACCATCATTTAAAAGGGGTTGAAGGAATGCGTTTAATGAGACGTGTGCCGGGTGGAGTATGGATTCCGGTGAGTGATGAAAATGAAATTGATCCCAAAGATGGGAAAGATGTTATTACAACAATAGATGTCAATTTGCAGGATGTTGCGGAAAGTGCCCTTCATCGGCAACTTGTAAGACATGATGCCCAGTTTGGAACAGCTGTCCTGATGGAGGTGGAAACCGGACATGTGAAGGCGATATCTAATTTGAAAAAAGTAGGGGAGAATAATTATGGAGAAGTATTTAATTTTGCTGTGGGCCAGAGTATTGAGCCGGGTTCTACTTTTAAATTACCCGCTTTGATGACTGCTATTGAAGATGGTTTTGTGGATCTTGATGATACGGTGGATACAGGAAACGGGAGAACCAAATATTACAATCATGTGGTCGAGGATACTGAAGAAGGAGGGCATGGAGTACTTACGGTAAAAGAAATTCTGGAGGTGTCTTCTAATATCGGAGTATCTAAAATTATTGACAGATATTATAAAGATCGGCCACATCGTTTTGTTGACCGTCTTTATAGCATGAACTTGAATGAGCCTCTTGGCCTGCGAATTAAGGGAGAAGGTGATCCGGATATCAAATATCCGGGAGAAAAGTATTGGTCCGGTTTGTCTTTACCTATGATATCTTTTGGATACGAAGTAAGGTTAACTCCTTTGCAAATTTTAAGTTTTTATAATGCAGTGGCTAATAATGGACGGATGGTTAAACCTTTATTTGTTACTGAAATTCGTAAACATGGTGAAGTATATGAAAAAATTGATGTTGATGTGTTAAATTCTTCAATTTGTAGTTTTTCAACCATTAAAAAGGCCAGGTCAATGCTGGAGGGTGTTGTGCAGAATGGCACAGCTCAGAACCTGAGGAATGCTAATTACAAAATTGCGGGAAAAACGGGTACAGCTCAAATTGCAAACGATAAATATGGATATGCAGTGGATTCAAAAATCAGTTATATGGCATCTTTTGTGGGGTATTTCCCTGCTGATAACCCTGCTTATTCGTGTATTGTTATGGTTAGTGCGCCGTCCCGAAATGTGTATTATGGAAATTTGGTTGCTGGCCCGGTTTTTAAAGAAATTGCAGATAAGGTGTACGCCAGCAGCCCTGAGCTGCAGAAACCTGTGGCTGAGATAAAAAAGCTTGAAAGTGTCGATCCTCCTTATACGAAAACGGGTGATTTTAATGAATTGAAATTGGTTTTAGACCAGTTCGATCTTAATTATAGGAGTAAGGATGTTACATCTGATTGGGTGGTTTCTAATAAACATGAAAAACATGTTGATTTATTGAATTTGAATGTCATGGATGATTTTGTGCCTAATGTTAAAGGAATGGGACTTAAGGATGCTGTTTTTTTGCTTGAGAATGCTGGCCTTGATGTGTTGGTTAATGGTCGCGGAACCGTAAAGGATCAATCTATTACGCCCGGTGCACGTGTAGAGAAAGGTGCGAGGGTTCAATTGACAATGAGTATTATGTGATAAATTTATGACTGTGAGAAAACTTAAATTTTTACTTGATAATGTGGAATGGGTAGAGGCCATTGGCTCTTTGGATCACCATATTTCTTCTCTGAAGGTCGATTCCAGAGAGGTTTGTGAGGGTGATCTGTTTATTGCAGTGAGCGGCACTCAGGTAGATGGGCATCAGTTTATTGACAAAGCAATAGAAAACGGCGCTAAAATCATTGTAGGGCAAAATGTCCCTGGGGTGTTGCCTGATAAAATTACTTTTATTAAAGTAGTTGACTCGGCTTGCGCTGCGGCTCAAATGGCCGAGGCTTTTTATGATTTTCCTTCTGCAAAGATGAATGTTGTTGGTATTACTGGAACCAACGGTAAAACGACCACCGCAACCTTGCTTTTTGAATTATTTAAAAAAGCTGGTTTTAAAGTGGGGCTATTGTCGACAGTTACTTATCTGATTAATGAAAAAACGATTGAAGCAACACATACAACACCCGATGCAATAAGAATTTCTGAATTGATGAATGAAATGGTGCGTGAGGGATGTGAATATTGTTTTATGGAGGTGAGCTCTCATGCTATTCACCAAAAAAGAATTGCCGGCCTGACTTTTAAAGGGGCTGTTTTTACCAATATCACACATGACCATCTGGATTATCATCATACTTTTGATGAATATTTGCGTGTTAAAAAGTTGTTGTTTGACCATTTGCCTGCTGATGCCGTAGCATTGGTTAACAGGGATGATAAAAACGGGCAGGTAATGGTGCAAAATACTTCAGCTAAAGTGTTTAATTATGCTTTGCGTTCTGCTTCCGATTTTCATGGTAAAATTTTAGAGCAACAACTGAACGGGATGCTTGTTAGTTTTGACCGGACAGAGGTTTGGACGCCGTTTCTTGGTACTTTCAATGCTTATAACCTGTTGGCTGTTTATGCAATGGCATATTTGATGGGTATAGACAAGCAGCAGGCATTGACTGTTTTAAGCGGACTTAAACCGGTTGCTGGTCGTTTTGATTATGTAAATGCTCCATCGGGTGTAACAGCGGTTGTTGATTATGCTCATACTCCGGATGCATTATTGAATGTCCTCGAAACTGTGAATGAGGTTGTGCCTATGGAACAACAGATTATCACTGTGGTAGGTGCCGGGGGAGACAGGGATGCAACAAAAAGGCCTTTGATGGCTAGGATTGCAGCATCAAATAGCTCAAAGGTAGTGCTTACTTCGGATAATCCCAGGACAGAAAATCCGTATGAGATACTCGATCAAATGCAGGCGGGTCTCGATGAAGAGCAAATGTCCCGGACCATTGTTATAGAAGATCGTTATCAGGCTATTAAAGCAGCGTGTACAATGGCTAACAAAGGTGATTTGGTCCTTGTTGCGGGCAAAGGGCATGAAGATTATCAAGAGGTTCAAGGTATTAAACATCATTTTGATGATAAAGAGGTTTTAAAAGAGATTCTAAAAGTTAAGTGATATGCTATATTACCTGTTTGAAATATTTGATAAAATGGATGTGCCTGGAGCCGGTGTTTTCAAGTATATCTCTTTTCGTTCGGCAATGGCAATGATAACCTCACTGGTTATCTCAATGCTTTTTGGAAAAAGATTGATTAATTTCCTTAGAGCGAAACAGATTGGTGAATCGGTAAGGGAGCTTGGGCTTGAAGGACAGATGAAAAAGCAGGGAACGCCTACTATGGGAGGGCTGATTATTCTTGCTTCGGTGTTGATTCCTACTTTGCTTTTTGGGGACTTACAAAATATTTATGTGATTCTTATGCTTGTCACAACGGTGTGGCTGGGAACCGTTGGCTTTTTGGATGATTATATTAAGGTTTTTAAGAAGAATAAGCAAGGGCTTGCTGGCGTGGTGAAAATTTCAGGTCAGGTTGTGCTTGGTGTTGTTATTGGGGTAACACTGTATCAATCTGATCAGGTGGTGATCAGGGATGTTATTGATGTGAAGAATAACGAGTTTATTGTTGAAAATGATGGAGTCCAGAAGAAGGTGATCGAAAGAAAGCATTATCGCACAAAAGATTATAAATCAACCAAAACAACCGTCCCCTTTTTTAAGAATAATGAGGCTGATTATGCTGGATTAGTTGGATTTCTGGGTGATAAACAAGCACAAAAATGGGCATGGATTGTGTTTATTGTTATTGTTATTTTTATTATAACAGCTGTTAGTAATGGGGCTAATCTGACTGATGGATTGGATGGCCTGGCAACAGGTTCTTCTGCTATTATTGGAACAACGCTTGGTGTGTTTGCCTATGTTTCGGGTAACCTGATTTTTGCAGATTACCTGAATATCATGTATATCCCTTATACAGGTGAGTTGGTGGTCTTTATCAGTGCTTTTATTGGTGCGACTGTTGGTTTTTTATGGTATAATTCTTATCCGGCTCAGGTATTTATGGGAGATACTGGAAGCCTTGCTATTGGTGGAATTATTGCTGTATTTGCTATTTTAATCAGGAAAGAGTTGTTAATTCCTGTCTTATGTGGAATTTTTCTGGTAGAGAGCCTTTCTGTCATGATGCAGGTGGGATATTTTAAGTTTACTAAAAAAAGAACGGGGGTGGGTAAGCGTATTTTCCTGATGTCACCGCTTCATCATCATTATCAGAAAAAAGGATATCCGGAGCCTAAAATTGTTGTTCGTTTTTTGATTATTGGTGTTTTGTTAGCGGCTATTTCTATTGTAACGCTTAAAGTAAGATAATGAATTTGAATATAGTTGAATGATAAACGATTACCTAAGTTGAGCGGTTGGAGCAATAGCGAACAAGCGCTTTACTTAATCGATTGAGCGGAATCGCTCAATTTGGGGATTAATTAAATATATATTCTTGTGAAAGAGAAAATTTACATACTGGGAGCTGGAGAAAGTGGTACCGGAGCAGCTTTACTTGCTGCGAAAAAAGGCTTCGATGTTTTTGTTTCTGATGCAGGCTATATTCGGGATCAGTATAAAAAGGAACTCGATCAGAATGGTATTGACTGGGAGGAGGGTGGTCATTCCGAACAGGTGATTATGACTGCTGATCGTATTATTAAGAGCCCGGGGATACCCGATAATATTCCTTTGATTGAGAAAATTTGTGAAAAAGGGATTCCTGTTATTTCGGAGATTGAGTTTGCTGCTTTTTTTACTTCGGCTATTAAAGTTTGTGTCACTGGTAGTAATGGAAAAACCACAACCACTAAATTGATCGGGCATATGGCAGAGAATGCCGGATTGAATGTTGGTGTGGCAGGTAATGTGGGTAAAAGTTTTGCCCGACTTGTAGCAAGAGAACATCATGATGTCTATGTGATTGAATTGAGTAGTTTTCAACTTGATAACTTGTACGATTTTAAGGCTGATATTGCAATATTGTTAAATATTACACCGGATCACCTGGATCGTTATCAATATAAGTTGGATAATTATGTGGATTCAAAATTCAGGATTATTCAAAATATGAGTGAAAAAGATCATTTTATTTTTTCTGCTGATGATTCTGTTGTTATTAAAGAAATGAGTGAAAGAAAGATTCTTCCTCGTAAATATTCATTTACATTGAAGGAGGATCCTTCGCATATTGCTTACTTGAAAGGGAATGAATTAATTATTAACGATCAACAAAATGTATTGACTATGTCTATTTTTGACCTTGCAATTAAAGGAAAACACAATGTTAGCAATTCTATGGCCGCTGGGATTGCAGGACGTATTCTTGATATCCGGAATGAATCAATAAGAGAAAGTCTTTCTGATTTTCAGGGGATTGAGCATAGGCTTGAGTCTTTTTTAAAGGTGCGCAATATACTTTTTATCAACGATTCAAAAGCGACTAATGTTAATTCAACATGGTATGCCCTTGAAAGTGTTCAGCGTCCTGTGGTTTGGATTGCTGGTGGTGTTGATAAAGGAAATGATTATGGAAGTCTTAAAGCTTTGGTCAGGGAGAAAGTGAAAGCCATTGTTTGTCTTGGTTTGGATAACCAGAAGTTGCATGATGAATTTGAAAATATTGTACCAGAAATGGTAGATGCTGATAATATGAATGAAGCTGTTAGAAAAGCTTATTTTCTGGCAAAAAAAGAAGAGGTGGTTTTACTCTCTCCGGCTTGTGCCAGTTTCGACTTGTTTGATAATTATGAAGACAGGGGAAGGCAATTTAAAAAGGCTGTGCGTAATTTATAAATGATAAGAAAATGTTAGAGCTGATTCATAAATATGTAAAAGGAGATCGTGTTATTTGGGTGGTGGTACTGGTATTATCCATACTGTCCCTGCTCGCTGTATATAGTTCTACAGGGACTTTGGCATATAAGTTTCAGCATGGTAATACTGTCTATTATTTTATGCGTCATTTCACATTCTTGTTGTTTGGTTTTGTGGTTATCTTTTTTATTCATTTAATTCATTATAAGTATTATTCAAGATTATCCCAACTTTTCATCTTGTTATCAATTCCTTTATTGATCTTTACACTTATGACCGGGACAAGCCTTAACGAGGCGAGTCGCTGGATTACTTTGCCTATTATTGGGATAACCATGCAAGCTTCTGATTTTGCAAAATTGGCACTTATCATGTATGTGGCCAGGGTATTGTCTGTTAAACAGGATCAGATTAAAGATTTTCATCAAGGTTTCCTGCCTGTAATTATTCCTGTTTTTGTGATTACAATTTTGATATTACCTGCTAATTTTTCAACAGCAGCCATTTTGTTTGTAACCTGTATGATATTAATGTTTATTGGACGGGTGAATGGTAAATATATGCTCATAATGTCGGGTTTAGGAATTATTTTCTTTGCTGTTTTTGTTGCTGTGGTCATGAATGCTGATGTTGATAGCAGGGTAGGTACCTGGAAGAACAGGATTGAGGCTTTCACTTCTGGAAAGGGAGATCATTATCAGGTAGAACAGGCTAAAATTGCCGTGGTGTCTGGTGGATTTTTAGGAAAAGGCCCCGGCAACAGTATTCAAAGAGATTATCTCCCTCATCCGTATTCGGATTTTATTTATGCTATTATTCTGGAAGAATATGGGTTGCTGGGAGGGACTATTGTTTTATTTATGTATCTTTTTCTTTTATATCGGGCAGGATTGATTGTGCGGCATTGTAACCGGACTTTTCCTGCTTTTTTATCAATAGGGCTGGCGATTATGTTGGTGTTTCAGGCAATGATTAATATGGCCGTAGCTGTTAACTTATTGCCTGTTACAGGACAAACATTACCCTGGGTGAGTATGGGAGGGTCTTCCTTGCTTTTTTCAGGGATTTCGATAGGCATTATTTTAAGTGTTAGCAGGGATGTTGACAACCATCTGGCAGAAAAGGAACAAAACGAAAATCAAAAACAAAATATAGAATAGCATGAGTACGCTAAAAAAAATAATTATCAGTGGTGGTGGTACCGGGGGGCATATTTATCCAGCAATTGCCATTGCTGATGGGTTAAAAGAGTATTTTGGGGATCCTGAAATTCTTTTTATTGGTGCTGAAGGCAGAATGGAAATGGAGAAAATTCCTCAATCTGGTTATCCTGTTATTGGCCTGCCCATTAAGGGGTTTCAGCGTAAATTGTCTCCGGCGGTATTTGGCTTTTTCTTTAATGTATGGAAAAGCTTGCGGATGGCAAAAAGAATTTTAAAAGAGATTAATCCTGATGTAGTCGTTGGGGTAGGTGGGTATGCCAGTTTTGCTGTCTTATATGAAGCGACGAAAATGGATATTCCAACGGTTATTCAGGAACAGAATTCGTATGCGGGTATTACCAATAAAATATTAAGTAAAAGAGTAGATAAGATTTGTGTCGCTTATGATAAAATGGATGCTTATTTTCCGGCTTCTAAAATAGTAAAAACTGGTAATCCTGTCAGAAATGACCTTTTGATGGTGAACGGAAACCGACAAGAAGCATATAATTATTTTGGACTGGATCCCGAAAAGAAAACCATTCTTAATCTTGGCGGAAGCCTGGGGGCTGGTATGCTTAACGATAGTTGGTTGGACGGATTAGAAAAAATCAAAGAAAATAATCTTCAGCTTATCTGGCAAACAGGGAAGATTTATCATGAAAGGATGCGTGAAGAAGCGGGTGATCGTATTAATGATCAAATTTATCTGACAGATTTTCTTAACAGGATGGATTTGGCTTATGCAGCTGCCGATGTGATTGTCTCCCGGGCAGGGGCGCTTTCTATTTCCGAATTAAGTCTGGTGGGGAAGCCGGTGATATTGATTCCTTCTCCAAATGTGGCTGAAGATCATCAAACAAAAAATGCCCGGGCGCTTGAGAACAAAAATGCGGCGGTAATGGTTCCTGATAATGAAGCGAGAAAGAAACTTGTCCCTGAAGTCGTTGGGTTAATGAGTGATGAACAAAAACAAAAAAGCCTGGCCAAAAACATCAGGTCTATGGCTACTCCGGATTCAACAAAAGACATTGTTAAGGTTATTGATGGTTTGATGCAATGAGAAATAGATGATGCAGGATAGTAAAATGAAAAATGATAATAGAATGAACCGGGCTATGAAAGTAAGCGAGAGCTTTTAGTTTATAACCGGCGGAGATTATCGTGCAGTATGGATGTTAAATATATGATAAATATTAATTAAAGGTTTTATTGTGAAATTGCTAGAACAAATAGAAAAATTTTACTTTATAGGTGTCGGAGGTATAGGCATGAGTGCTTTGGCACGCTATTTTGCTGCGATTGGTTGTGAGGTGGCTGGTTATGACCGTGCGGAGTCTGCGCTCACATTAACACTTGCTGGCGAAGGTGTGGCAATTCATTACCAGGATGATCCCTCTTTGATACCGTCTTTTGTGTTCGATGAACCTGATAAGGTACTGGTCGTTGTCACACCTGCTATCCCTGACGATCATAGCGAATTAAATTTTCTTAAAAAGAAAGGGTATGAGGTTATGAAACGTGCCCGTTTATTGGGGTTAATTACTGCTAATCTTAATTCTATTGCGGTTGCAGGTACACATGGTAAGACAACTATTTCAACAATGATTGCACATCTGATGTATCAATCTGAAAATGGATGTAATGCTTTTTTGGGTGGTATCGCGAAGAATTATCTATCTAATTTATTAATTGCTCCCGATAGTCAATGGGTGGTTGCTGAGGCTGATGAGTATGACCGGTCTTTCCTTAATTTACACCCTGATATTGCTCTGATTACATCAATAGACCCTGATCATCTTGATGTTTATGGTGATGAAGAGAGTGTTAGGCAGGCTTTTTCAGATTTTGTTAGTAATATTAAACACGGAGGTAAACTGATTACCAAAAAAGGGCTTTATCTTCCTGTTGGACATCTTGATTTAGCATGGATGACGTATGCTGCAAATGATTCTTCGGCTGATTTTTATGCTGATGGGATAGAGGTGATTGATGGGGCTTATCATTTTAATTTTGTTGCTTTTGATGAGCGTTTCGAAGGATTTAAGCTTGATATTCCTGGTATGATTAATTTGGAAAATGCTGTTGGTGCACTGGCTGCTGCTTTTGCTGCCGGTTTGCCTGGGGAACTCATGAAAAAGGCACTGGCTTCTTTCGAGGGTGTAAAAAGACGGCTGGACATTCAAATTAAACAAGATGACCTTATCTTTATTGATGATTACGCGCATCACCCTCATGAGTTGGAAGCTTGTATTGATTCAGTGAAGTCACTTTATAAGGATAAAAAAGTAACGGGTGTTTTTCAGCCGCATCTTTTTTCCAGAACCCGCGATTTTGCATCTGGTTTCGCGAAAAGTCTTGATCTGCTTGATGAAATCGTAGTGCTGGATATTTATCCTGCAAGGGAAAAACCTGTTAAAGGAGTTTCTGCAGATATTATATTTGATAAAATAACGAATCCGAATAAACAATTATGCCGGAAAGAGGAATTACTAGAGATTATTAAAAATAAAGATATTGAAGTTTTATTGACCATGGGAGCTGGAGATATTGATCAGTTAGTAAGTCCTTTAAAGAATTTGTTAGAGCAAAAAAGGCAGCAGGTATGAAAAAACATAGCAGAAAAATAACAATTTGGATTTTTCTTGGCGTTTATATGACTGTAATCCTTGGATTTGTTAATAAACATGAGGAGGATATTATTTGTAGTAATGTCAAGGTTCATGTGGTTGATAGTTCATTGAATAAATTTGTTGATCCTCATGATATTATTGAGGTATTGGATAAGGAAAAAGTTAAGGTGTTGGGATATGCGGTGAATGATATTAATACCAATTCACTGGAGAAACTGGTGCTAAAGCATCCTCCTGTGGGACAGGCTGAGGTGTATTCAACGGTTAATGGCACTTTACATGTTGCTGTGAAGCAGCGGGAACCAATCATACGTATTATGAGTCAGCAAGGTAATCGTTGTTATATTGATAAAAATGCCAGAATTATGCCACTTTCTCATGATTATGCTTCTCATGTAGTTGTAGCAAATGGTCATATAAATACAGCGTTTCCGCTTGAAAACGACGTTAATGTGGGGAGCGATGGCGTGTCAAAAGAGAATAAGGATCATGATAAGGATATATTAACTGACCTTTTCGCGTTGGCTCTGTTTATTGATCAAAATGATTTTTGGAAGGCCCAGATTGAACAAATTTATGTGAATGAAAAACAACATTTTGAATTAATTCCCCGCGTAGGTGCGAACTTGATTTATTTTGGGGATACTGAGGACATGCAATATAAGTTTAAGAAGCTGAAAGCCTTTTACCATCAGGGGCTTAATCATATAGGATGGAATAAATATGATTTAATTGATTTAAGATATTCAAACCAGGTTATCTGTAAAAAATCCAGATTATGAAACCAGAAAAACAAAACCACAATTATGTCGCAGCGATCGACATTGGAACTACTAAGATCGTCACTATTGTTGGCGAGAAAGATGAAAAAGGGAAAATCAATATTTTGGGCATGAGCAGAACGCCTTCTAAAGGGGTCAAGAGAGGGGTGGTGCTTAATATTGAAGATACCGTAAATGCAATACAGACAACGGTCGAATCTGTTCAGCTTAAATCGGGGGTGATGTTCTCAGATGTATATGTGGGTATTGCCGGGCAGCATATTCGCAGTTTGCATAATAGAAGTTATGTGGATAGTGTTAGCGATGATGGGGAGATTAAACGCGAAGATATTAACCGGCTGATCAAAGAAATGTATAAATTGCCTATTGAAGTTGGTGAAGAGATTATTCATGTGATTCCGCAAAGTTATATTGTTGATAATGAGGTTGGCGTGAAACGGCCGGTGGGGATGTCTGGACGGCGGTTGGAGGGAAATTTCCATATTGTCGTTGGTCAGATTGCTACTGCCAAAAATATTGAGAAATGTGTGAACAGGGTAGGACTGAATATTAATCAATTGATTCTTGAGCCTCTGGCTTCTGCACAGGCAGTGCTTACCGGGGATGAGAAAGAAGCGGGGGTGGCTCTTGTTGATATTGGTGGGGGAACAACCGATATTGCTGTTTACTATGATAATATCATTCGTCATACAGCGGTTATCCCTTTTGGCGGCAATGTGGTGACCGGAGATATCAAAGAGGGATGCTCTATTTTGTATCGTGAAGCGGAGGCCTTAAAAATTAATTATGGTTCTGCGGTTGGGCAAACTGCTCCGGAAGATAAAGTGGTGACAATTCCCGGTATTAGTGGTAGAGAAGCCCGGGAGATATCTTTTAAAAGCCTTGCTTACATTATTCAGTCAAGAATGGAAGAGATTATTGATGCTATCGCTTTCGAGATTGAAAATTCCGGGTTTTATGAAAAATTAAGTGCGGGCATTGTGCTGACAGGCGGGGGGGCAATGCTTGAAGATATTTCCCAGCTAGTGAATTATAAAACAGGACTTGATGTTAAAGTGGGTAAACCATCTGAGAGCTTGTCGGTGGAGGTTGAGGATGAGATCAATCAGCCTATGTATTCTACCAGTGTTGGATTGATCTTGCAGGGCTATGAACTTCAGAAGCAAAAAGCATTCTTTGATCAGGAGCCTGAGAAAGAAGAGAAAACAAAATCGGTATATAAACCTAAAGAAAAGTCCCGGGATACGGTATCTAAAACTAAGAAAGCCAATCGTATTTTAGATTCATTTAAAATGGCGATTACAAATATTTTTGATGAGGATGATGCAGAGATGTAGGGTGATAATGTCTTGAGGAAACGCTTTTTTATTTTCCTCTGAATTTATGGTCTAACCTAAAAACTGAAAATGATGAACGAAGAAATAATGAGTTTTGAATTGCCGGAAAACGGTTCTTCTATGATCAAGGTACTTGGTGTAGGCGGTGGTGGCAGTAATGCTGTTAATCACATGTGCCGCCAGGGAATAAAAGATGTGGATTTTGTTGTATGTAATACTGATGCCCAGGCTTTGACACATAGCCCTGTTTCTGTTAAAGTTCAGATTGGAGAATCGCTTACCGAGGGACGAGGTGCTGGTAATAAGCCGGAAGTTGGCAGACAGGCTGCCATTGAAAACCTGGATGATGTTATGGATGCAATTGGCGATCATACCAAAATGATTTTTATTACCGCTGGAATGGGGGGCGGGACAGGTACGGGGGCTGCACCGGTTATTGCAAAAGCTGCTAAAGAGCAAGGGCTACTGACTGTCGCTATCGTGACAATACCTTTTCGTTTCGAAGGTCGGCTTAGAATTGAGCAGGCGATCCAGGGGCTGGAGGAAATTAGTCAATATGTCGATTCTTTGCTGGTTATTAATAATGAGAAGTTGAGGGAGATTTATGGTAATCAAAAATTATCTGAAGCTTTTTCTAAGGCAGATGATGTCTTGACGGCAGCTGCTAAAGGCATTGCTGAAATTATTACTGTGCCTGGTTATGTTAATGTGGACTTTGCTGATGTACAGACGGTTATGGCAAATAGCGGTGTTGCTGTTATGGGGTCAGCCAAAGCTAGTGGGGAAGACAGGGCTGTGGAAGCGATCAAGGATGCTATTGGCTCTCCTTTACTCAACAATAATGATATTACAGGGGCGGAGAGTATTTTGCTGAATATTACTTCTGGTGAAGATGAAGTTAGTATGGATGAGGTGACGGAAATTACTGAATATGTTAGCGATGAAGTTGATAAGGATGTGCTGATTATTTGGGGAACTGGTTCTGATCCTTCCTTAAACGACCAGATTAGTGTAACTGTTATTGCTACTGGTTTTGAAGCCAACATGATTCCCGAGATTTATTCTAAAAAACCTCCCGAAAAGGAAAAAGTGACACTCGGTGGTAACGATGTTCCTGCAGAAAAAAAGGAGCCTGTTGAGCAGGAAAATAAAGAACCATTATTTAAAAAAACAGGTAAAACTCCTGACGGGTTTACGGTTAGACAAAAATCTATTGATTTTGAAAAATCTGAATCAACGCTTTTTGCTGAAGAGGAAGACCAGGAACAGCAGGAGCGCCAGGAACAAGGCGTCCAGTTTAAAGCTCTTACGAGGTTAAAAGAGGAAAATATTGATCAACTTGAAAATCAACCGGCTTTTATGCGTAAGAAAATTGTTATTGAGGAGAAAAAGCACTCTGGTGAAAATAAAATATCCCGCTATTCACTTTTTCAAAAGGACGGTAATGGGGAGGCTTCTCTTAATTCCGATAATGCTTATTTGCATGATAATGTCGATTGATTGGTTATGACCCGTCCATAAAGCCAGGTGTTTGATCTGTGATGTTTGAGTCAAGCATAACGAAGTTAGTGGACATTATAGACAAACTCTAGTTAGGGAATGAGGTGAAAATACGGACACCGATTAAATTACGGTCTTCTTTGCCTAAAATGGTGTAGAAACCGGTTCCAAATGATCCTGCCCCACTTTTGAAGCGGATGCCCGTGTTGAAATAGAGACCCCGGATGGAGTCTGATAAAATGTAGTGGCCATTCCATACATTGCGTGTTGTTGTCTGGAGTGAATTAAATGCCCAGCCAAAACCAAAATATCCACCAAAGGCGGAGCGATTATTCCGGGAGGATAAATGTCCCAGGTTGACATCCAAATGTACGGGAAGCTGGTAATGCCAATTTTCATGTAATGTTTTATCCGGATTAATATTACTCCTGTAGTTACTTTGATTATTGAATCCAAATGCTATCTCACTGTTTAGGGATAAGGACGAATGATTTCCTAAGCGTAAAAGATTAATGCGGGGACTGTACATGAAGCCAAAACCTGTATGCTCATTGTTTAACATAGAGGATGAATAATAATTTCCACTGAATTCATGGAAGGTATGGATGCCTTCTGATTTGCCTGAGAAAACAATGAATGTAAAAAGGAGTATTGCAATAATATGTTTCATTTTTGACATCATTTTGATACGAAAATAGAACTATTCCAGATAATAAAAAAATTTTCTGTCCTTCCCTTTTTTTACTCAGATAAATATTTTGTTATGTTTTATTTTTTTCCGGATAACTGGGGATTGTGAATAAGGCTGGCGTGGCGTATGTATTATTGTGAAGGAACGGAAAATTTATATAAAATTATTAGCGGGGAAGTATTTTTTTACTAAAAAACAATTAATTTTATTGGTTAGTAAGCCTTTGAATCAGTTACCATTTCAAAAGCATTTAATGTGTTAATTATTAAAAGATTATATAAATGAAGAAAATTGTCAAAATCCTGGGTTCTGCTTTATTGGTTGTTATTCTGCTAATGTTTTTAATTCCTGTTCTTTTTCAGGGTAAAATCGAACAAGCAGCACGGGAACAGCTTAATCAAAACCTGCTTGCCTCTGTTGATTTCTCAAAAGTTACACTTTCCTTATTTAAGGGATTTCCCAATGCTTATTTTGCATTGCATGATCTTTCTGTCCTGGGAGAGGAGCCTTTTGAGGGGGATACTTTGGTGGCCTTTAAAACTTTCTCTGTTAAAGCTGATCTCTTTGCATTGATTGGCGGGAATCTTAATATTCGGTCTATATTACTTGACAAGCCTGTTGTGAAAGCCGCTGTTCTTGATGATGGCAAGGCAAACTGGGATATTGTTCCTCAGGATGAAGACCAGGATGAGGAACAAGATGATGAACAAATCGAAGAAATTGATCAGGAGGATGCTGCTCCGGAGATGAATATCGAATTGAAAAGTTTTAAGATTGTTGATGCAAGTATTTCTTATGAGGACCGTGAATCCGGTTTGTTTGCTGAGTTGAAAGATTTTGATTTTAGCATGAGTGGTGATATGGCAAAAAATATGACCAATCTTGATATACATACAACAATTCAAAAAATGAATATTGTTTATGGTGGAATTCGCTACATGCGAGATGTGTCGTTTTTGTTTAAAGCGATAATCAATGCGGATATGGAGAATATGGCCTTTACCATAAAAGAGAATGAGTTGGGTTTTAATAATTTGTTGATGGGCTTGAATGGTTCCGTTAAAATGGATGAAGAGAATATTAAAACTGATATCCTTTTTGATACCAAAGAAGCTTCTTTTAAATCCCTGCTTTCTCTTGTGCCTGCTATTTATATGAGGGACTTTCAGGACCTGGAGGCTTCAGGTGATTTTGATATTACTGCTGAAATTAAAGGGATCTATAATGAGAATAGAATGCCTGATGCAACTTTGTCTTTCAATGTGGGTAATGGAGCATTTTCTTATCCGGATTTGCCTAAATCTGTAGAGAATGTTAATGTGAATTTGAATGTAGATTACAATGGGGCGGATATGGATCAGTCTGTTGTTAATATGGAAGAATTTCATGTTGAGTTTGGAGGTAATCCTGTTGATTTCATGATGAAAATGAAAACACCCGAAAGTGATCCTCAGATTAATGCTGCTTTGAATGCAAATGTCGATTTTGCTACTTTTGCCGATATTATTCCTTTGGACGATACGGAGATAAAAGGAGGGCTTAAGTCTAATATCTCAATGATGGGGCGTTTGTCTAGTATTGAAAATGAAGATTATGATGCTTTTGATGCAAGGGGGCAGTTTGCTTTGAATGATTTCTTTTTCTCCGGCCCGGAAACTCCACAGGACGTCTCTATTCCGGAGATGTTGCTTGTCTTTTCGTCCAGCAAGGTTGATCTTACTCGTTTTAATATGCAAATGGGACGCAGTGATTTTAAGATGAAGGGAAGTATTCAGCATTTTATTGGTTATACCTTTAGCGATGATACGCTTTCCGGAGATTTTGTTTTTGTTTCTGAGTTGCTTAATGCCAATGAGTTAATGCCTGAAGCGGAGGAGGATACTGCTTTGGAAGAGCCTGCGGAAGCAGATACCGCTACAACTCAGCTAAGTGTTGTTGAGGTTCCCGGGAATATAGATTTTAAATTGACGACCCAAATTGATCACCTGGTTTATGATAATTTGGATATCCGGAATGTCCTTGGAGTGGTGATTATTAGGAATTCAGCTATTAATATGAAAAATCTTGATATGGAATTGCTGGAAGGTCGTTTGAAAATGAATGGTCAGTATGATGTGGCGGACCCCAGTAATCCAATGGTTGATTTTGGGATGAGAATGGAGAAGATAGACATCCCTAAGGCTTTTCAGGCCTTTAATACGGTCCAGAAATTAGCGCCGGTCGCTGAAAATGCAACAGGTAAGTTTAGTATGGATATTAATTTTACTTCTTATCTTGATCAGCAGATGCAACCTGTGTATAATTCAATGGTTGGGGATGGCACCTTTACATCGGAGAAAGTAGTTGTAAAGAATTCCAAAACCTTTGAGAAGATTAGCAATAAGCTTAAAACGGATAAATTCAGGAATATGGCACTAAAAGATCTCTCGGTTGATTTTGAAATTAAAGATGGACGGGTTTATCTTGAGCCTTTTGAAACATCGATGAATAATGTCGACATGACTATTTCTGGTGATCAGGGAATTGATAAAACAATGAATTATCTGATTAATATGCGTGTCCCAGCTGAAGAATTAAGTGGTGCGGCTGGATCGGCAGCGGCTGCTATGCTGGGCGGTGCAATGGGGCTTGATGAAGTTAAGGCTTTTAATATTGGTGCGGTTGTAAAAGGGACTTTTGATAATCCAAAGGTTCAGCTGGATATGAAACAGGGACAATCGTCAGCGAAAGATGTGGTAAAAGAGAATGTGAAGAAAAAGGCAGAGGAAGAAATTAATAAGGTAAAGGATAAGGTAGACCAAAAAGCCAAAGGCCAGGCGGATAAAATTCTTCGTGAGGCTGAGCAACAAGCTGAACGTATCAGGATTAATGCAGAAAAGGCTGCTGATATAGTTAGGGAAGAAGCTGACGACAAAGCTGATAAATTGGTGTCAAGTGCTAATAATCCTATTGCCAAAAGGGCAGCAAAAGAAAGTGCTAAAAAGATTAGAAAAGAGGCCGGGCAGAAAGCTCAAAAAATTGAGGCGGAAGGGGATCAAAAGGCCAATCTGGTTATGGAAGAGGCACAAAAAAAAGCCGATCAACTGCTCGATTAATTAAAAAGAAACAAGAAATCTGTCAGTAACCAGACAAACAAAGAATCCGTCAGTAGACGGACAGGCAAAGAATCCGTCAGTGGACGGACAGGCAAGGAACAACGAACAAAGAACAAGGAATCCGTCAGTAGACCATAGCCGTCAAGCTAAGAGCTTCTTAATGCG
>CAZSGN010000016.1:0-18731 GCA_964606415.1 uncultured Bacteroidales bacterium | reverse complement strand
ATTTTTGTGCATTCCTATTTTCCAAAAATTGTGCACTTTCACTTTCTGGTTACACAGTGCGATCCTTCTTATTTTGAAAAAATTTTAAACGCAAGCAAAAATAATAAAGTAGTATATGGGTATAGAAAAACCAGAGATGATGGATTTAGCCGATATCTTATATCAAAAATGGTTTCCCTTTTTACTTTCTTTGCTACTGGGGTATGGGTAAGAGATGCCAATGTACCTTACCGGATGATGGCAGCCGAATGCCTGGTGGATGTTGTTAAACGTGTTCCGGAAGATTTTAACCTGGCGAATATTCTTGTTGCTGTATTACAACAAAAATGGTACAAAATTCATTGGGAAAACATTCATTTCAGAAATAGACATGGCGGAACTCCCAGTGTTAGAAAATCTCTTTTTCCGAAAAAAGGATTCGAACTTTATAAGCAATTAAGAAAAGCATCTCGCTAGAATATGCAGTTAATATTCCATTTTTTTAGATGTAACTATTTTTCTATTTATTTAAAAAAAACTCATATAGCTAAACAAAACAACAGTAATTCATCAAAAAAATTGATTTATACCTCATCATTTACTCCATAGACTAATTCTACCCTGACAGGTAAATGCTGCATTGATACAAGACCTACCATCAATTTAAATCTTCAAACAACTGTACCACTTTAATTTTTGTAAAACACCCTGATAAATGTCATTTCCCATAATTTTATTATTTTTGTTCTTCAACAATCGTTTACGTTAATTTCTAAAAATATGGATAAACAATTAATTTCAATAGTACTTCCAATTTATAATGAGGAAGAGAGCATAGAAGAAATGATAAAAACGGTTTTTTCAGCCTTAAAAAATATTGATTACCAGATTGAATTATTATGTATAAATGATGGGAGTAAGGATAACACCTTATTTCTATTAGACAAAATGGCAAAAGATGACCCGCGTATTCGTATTATAAATCTGGCGCGTAACTTTGGCCATCAGCTTGCTGTAACCGCAGGGGTTGACCAGTCAAAAGGAGACTGTGCAATCGTCATAGATGCGGATCTTCAGGATCCTCCGGAATTAATTATAAGTATGATAGAAAAGTGGAAAGAAGGCTACCAGGTAGTATACGCAAAAAGAAAAGTACGAAAAGGTGAGCCACTACTCCGTTTATGGGCAATAAAAATATTTTATCGTGTACTAAAACGTGTTACTAACGTCGATATTCCATTAGATACTGGTGACTTCAGACTCATGGACAAACAAGTAATTGAGAATTTAAAGAATATGCCCGAACGATACCGTTTTATTCGGGGCATGGTCTCGTGGGTCGGGTTTAATCAAATAGGTATAGAATACGACAGAAATAAGCGATACCGTGGTAAATCAAAGTACCCTTTTACTAAACTTCTTTCTCTTGCACTTAACGGAATTGTCTCTTTTTCATTTGCCCCTCTTAGAATAGCTACATTTTTAGGCTTTATCGTTTCTATAGTATCTTTTATTTATGCCCTTTATATTCTATATCAAAAATTCATAAATGATCTTGCTTTACAAGGATGGGCTTCACTCATGATCGTCATCCTCTTCCTTGGAGGATTGCAACTATTAACCCTGGGCATTATAGGCGAATATGTGGGAAGAACAAACATTGAAGTAAAAAAACGGCCCATCTATATTATTAAAGAAATCATTAATTATGAACAATCCAATATTGAGTGACTCTTCTTTTGTATTTATCCTTGGCAGAGGACGGTCGGGAACATCTTTACTTCAAACAATATTAAATGCACACCCCCATGTCTCAGTAGCCCCTGAAGCTCAATTCATTCTATATTTATATCGTAAATACAAGCATTGCAATTGGACTGAAAAAACAATAAAACAATTCGCCAGTGATATATGGCTTGAACAACGGCTTCAAAATTGGAATCTTGATAAGGATATATTACATCATACATTATTATCAAACCTTAATTCTAATCCAACGTATTCTGATCTATGCAGTTTAGTATATTATAGCTATGCCCTTACTCAGAAAAAAGATAAAATTTCTGTGATAGGGGATAAAAATCCTCATTACGCGCTTTTTGGTGATTTATTAGCTCACATCTTTCCAAAAGCTAAATTTATTTTTATGATTCGTGACCCACGCGATACAGTACTTTCTTATAAAAATGTTGATTTTGATGCAAACAATCCTGCAGTTCTTGCACACCGGTGGAATATATACAACAAAGCAATTCTTAAAGCCTATAAAAAATATTCTGAACAATTTATTTTTTTAAAGTTCGAAGACCTTTTAGAGAATCCTGAAAAACAACTAAAGCGAATATCTGATTTTCTTTTATTTGATTATGATCCTAAAATGCTACAATTTTATAAAAAGGACCAGGAATGGAATACAGAATTCAGAAAAAACCTGTCTAAACCATTAGACAAGAACAACATGTATAAATGGAAAAATAAAATGCCAGTACAAGAGCAAAAAATAGTCGGTTTTATTTGCAGAAAATTATTAAAACAATTTTCATATGAACCGTCACTTGACAACCTTTCATTTAAACAAAAAATACAATGTTTTACCGCTCGTATTCATGCCTGGATATTAACAGGTTCTGAAAAAATTATATTTTTCTTACCCCCGAAAATTATAGCAGCAATCATTAATATATACCGGAAATACACAAATACATATTAATTTTTCCATAAATAGTTCTACCTATTCTTAGAATCAACTTCCACTAAAATGATAATATAACCTCTTTATATATTCCGTTTTTGCTTTTTTTCATTTTTTATGTTCATAATCCGTGCAAAATCATAAACCCGTTCATAAAAATGTAAACAATAAAAAAAAGATCAGGGAGTATTTTATTCTTTATCAAATAAAACGCCTTTACTGATTATTGTTTTATCATTATATTTTTCATATTTGTATAAGAATTGGATTTTATTTTTTTTTTACATTGTTCTTTAATTAAAATCCATGTTTATTATTTAATTATTATCTTATTTTATTCAATGCATTAAACATCAATACTTTAGGTTCTTTTACAAAGAAAAATATTATTTTCACAATTCATACAAAACATATGCTTTTATCTTGAACTCCATAAATACTCTAAAAATCTTTAAAAATGGCAAAAAATAAAAATAAAACAAAAAATACTGGTTCAAAGAGAAAAGTTACAAATTCTCATGATACTTTAGATTCAATTCTTCTTTTTATTGCACCATTTTGGAATGAAGAACATCTCCCATTATTAACCGGGGCTATTAACCAATTAAATGAGAAAAACACGAAGCATGTTGAGCTTCTGTTCATTTCTACAGATACAGAAAAAGAAAAACAAATCAAAAATGCCAATTTATCTGTACCATATCATATCATCTCCTCAGCAGACAAGGAATATGCTTCTAAAACAAGAGAAACGATACACAACTCTTCAAAAAAATATATAGGCATACTTCATATTGAAGAATTGACAGAAACATTGAATCTTTCAGAGATAATAAATAAACCCTTACCATCTGACATATCAGGAAGTAATGAAATAATTATTCCACTATCTCAGAAAGATAATACCTCAAAAGTTACTTTTGCATCAAAATATCCCTTGCTTATATTATCGCAAAATATAGCTGAATATACACTCCCGCAAATAAACATTTCGTCAACAAACTACCAAAACACATTTTTTTACTATGCAAAAGGATTAGATATTCCTATTATTAAATCCAATCTTCTGGGAAATAAATCGCCTTTTAAATCATTACCAAAAAGAAAATACAGTATTAATAAACGATTCGCTAACTGGTTTAAATGGTACTTTCTCGTCCCCTTAAATGATACTAAACAAAAATCGTCCCAGCATTATTCATTTATTAAAGAGCCCTCATTATACCGGTTTTTATTTGCGGCAGTAGCAGTAATATTATTCGTAGTAATGCCTTTCATGGGTTATAATGCCGGGATTTCAGGTGATGAAGTAGGTTTCAACTATCCAGAATCGAAAAAAATCATTGATTTTTACACCTCATTTGGCGAAGACACCTCCTTCGCCGAAAAGAAAAATCAGAAATATTATGGCTTTTCTTTCGATACAATAACGACCTCAATTATACAAATATTTAACATAAGCGAAATTTATGAAACCCGGCATGTATTCAATTCACTCGTGGGATGGCTTGCTATTTTATTCAGTGGATTATTAGCCATGCTGCTGGGAGGCTGGCGGGCAGGTCTCTTTGCCATGATTATACTGTTTCTTGCTCCTCGATTTTTAGGGCATTCACTTAATAATCCCAAGGATATACCTTTTGCGATGACCTATATTGCCAGTATATACTTTATTACCAGGTACTTAATCCGATTTCCGGCAGTTACTAATAAAGATAAGTTTTTAGTTGCTCTGGGAATAGCTATGTCAATTAGTATAAGAATAGGTGGTTTATTATTGGTTGCATATTTATTTTTATTTGCATTCCTGTATTATATTTTCACCATAAAAGAGACCAATCAATACAGAAACTCTCTTATCAAAGACCTGGTACTAATTTCAGTAGTAGGATACTTTATGGGACTTATTCTTTGGCCATATGCATTACAAAATCCTATCGAACATCCCCTAAAGGCACTGAGCGTCATGTCTTCATTCGGCACCTCGCTTCGTCAACTCTTTGAAGGTGAAACAATCTGGTCAGATAAATTACCATGGTACTATATGATCAAATATATAGTTATCTCTACGCCAATATTAGTGCTTGCCGGACTGGTATTATTTTTTGGTACAATAAAAAGAAAACTGCGAGACAAAGATATGATATGGAAACTTATTATTCTCATTGCCTCTTTTTTCCCTTTGCTATATATTATTTATAAAGGATCAAATGTTTATGGTGGCTGGCGACATGCTCTTTTTGTTTTTCCTCCAATTGTAGTAGCCAGTGCAATTGGATACGAACAAATTCTGCGTATTACAAAAAACCGTTACATATGGTATGGAATCATTGCAGTAATGTTTATACTTGCATTCAATCCGCTTCGGCATATAATTAAAAATCATCCCCTTGAATATATTTACTATAATGAAATTATAGGTGGTGTAAAAGGCGCTTACGGAGACTATGAAATGGATTATTATTTTCACAGTTTAAAACCCGGTTCTGAGTGGTTAATTAACAATAAAATACCAACGGAAAAACCAGATGAGCCGCTGGTTATTGCATCAAACCACAGCCCAATTGTGAGATATTACTTCCGCCATCTGATTGATTCAGGAAAGGTCAAAGTAAAATACGTCAGGTATTATAATCGTTCAGAGAAAAATTGGGATTATGGTGTGTTTGCCAATAGTTACATTAGTCCGGAGCAACAAAAACAGGGTTTATGGCCTCCCCAAAACACCATCCATACCATGAAAGTAAATAACCAACCTGTTGGAGCAGTTCTTGAGCGTACAACCCACAAAGATTTCCAGGCCTATCAAGCAGCTAAAAAGAAAAACTATAATAAAGCCATCATGCTTTACACGGAAGCCCTGCAAAAAGACCCAAACAATTCATCAACGCTGATTTTACTAACACAGACTTACCTGGAGGCGAACTATTATAAACAAGCTGAAGAAACCGCCAAAAAAACATTAAAAGCTTACCCCCAATATGATCAGGCTTATTACTTTTTGGGCAATGCTTATTTAAATCAAGCCAAGTTCAAACCAGCCATCAAAGCCTATGAAAATGCAATCAAACAAAACTATAAATTCTCTTATGCTTATTATTTCGCGGGTATTGCCTATTTACAAAACCAACAACCCTACAAAGCCATTAATCGTTTACGCAATAGTATTTCATTAAACCCCCGTTTTAAACAAGCTTATCAAGCCCTATCACAAGCTTATAAGCAAACTGGCCAGGAACAACAAGCACAGCAGGTTTTAAATATGGCTAAGCAGATCCAATAAAATACAAGAAGAACCGTTATTGAAAACATGAACCAGCTTTTAGATATATTGCCAGGTGAATTAAACCCGATAGGGCAAAAAATCCTAGCAGGAGAAAGGATCACATCCAACGACGGCATCGAGTTATATCAATGTAATGACATAGCATCTCTTGGAATGCTTGCTAACTTTATAAGAGAAAAGAAAAACGGGAACATGGCTTATTTCAATATTAATTTTCATCTTGAACCCACCAATATCTGTATCTACAACTGTCGCTTTTGCTCTTATAATAAGAAACGAAACGATCCGGAAGCATGGTTTTTATCAATCAATGATATTATCCAACAAGTAAAACCTTATCAACAGAAACCGATCACGGAAATTCACATTGTCGGGGGTGTTTATCCTGACTGGGGATTGAACAACTATGTTGAGATTATCACGACTATAAGAGAACTTTTGCCTGAAGTTCATATAAAAGCTTTTTCTGCTGTGGAAATTGGTTATATTATACGTCAATCAGGGCTTTCTGCTAACGAAGTTATTGCAGCCCTTGAAAAAGCCGGTCTTAATTCAATTCCAGGCGGTGGAGCCGAAATATTTGCGCCACATATTCGTGAGCAAATTTGCCCTGATAAAGTATCGGCTAAAGAATGGCTAGCCATTCACCAGGCTATTCATGAACGAGATATGACATCAAATGCGACCATGCTCTATGGACACATTGAGTCGTATGAAGACCGCATTGATCACATGGAGAAAATCCGGCAGCTCCAGGATGAAACAAGAGGATTTAATGCTTTCATCCCGCTTAAATACAGAAAAGAAAACAATGATCTTTCATTTTCAGGAGAAATTTCACTATTCGAGGATCTTAAGAATTATGCGGTAAGTCGGATATTTATGGATAACATAACACATTTAAAAGCCTATTGGCCAATGATCGGCAAAGATGCCACCCGTTTATCCCTGGATTTCGGAGTAGATGATTTGGATGGGACTATTGATGATACAACAAAAATCTATTCCATGGCAGGTGTTGACGAACCGCAGGAAATGAATGTTCGCGAAATAATAAACCTTATAGAAAGTGCCGGGCGAACAGCAATTGAAAGAGATTCTGTTTATCAACCCGTCTATCATCATAAAAACATGTTAAAAGTCTGATAAAAGGGGATATATTTTTCTAATTTTGAAAAATCTTTTCACATAAAACTTATGAATAACCAAACATCTTATTTTAGTAATATCAGAAATCGCTTAAAGATCTTTCTTTTAAAAATAGTTCATCATGTATATTTTAAGCATTTGGTTATTGCTTTGGGCATATCTGCAATTCTTTTGCTTCTTATTTTTGCCTTCCTCCGAATCTACACTTATCATAATCAGGCCTTTCCAGTCCCTAATATAAAAGGAATTAATCTTGAAGAAGCGAAAAAAATCATCAACGAGAATGATTTGAGATATGAAGTAACCGATTCAATTTTTAAGCAGGATGCAAAAAAAGGATCAGTCATCGACCAAAACCCTGCTCCTGGATTCAATGTTAAAAAGAACAGGCGCATATTCCTGATAATCAATGCTAATCAACCAGAAAAAGTTAAAATGCCGGATCTGGAACAGCAAACATTAAGACAGGCAAAATCAATTCTTGATGCACGGGGGCTTTCTATCGGTGAAATTAATTATGTACCTGATATGGATAACAGGATCAAAAAACAATTTCATGATGGAAAAGAAATTACCCCATTAACCATGATTAATAAAGGGAGCCACATTGACCTTGTCGTGGGCAACACTAATTCCAACAAGCGGGTTAAACCTCCGGAATTAACCGGGATGACACCAGAGAAAGCAAGAAATATATTAACGGACCAATATCTTAACCTTGGCGCCATTATTCATGATAACAGTTTCAAAAATTATCAGGATAGTTTAAGTGCGGTTATTTACAAACAAAAACCAGAATCTGATGTTGGCCGTATATCGCTTGGTTCTTCTGTAGATGTATGGGTTACCGCAGATTCAACAAAATTAGAGTAACATTTATCAATAAATACGTAAAAGGTTTCTCTCATTACAAAATCGGGGCAGATTATAAAAAAGTTTACTATTTATTTATGCCTCCTTAAAAAATGATTTTTATAAAAACCATGAAACAAAAAAGGCAGAAAATTACATGTCATCAAAAACATTCCTTCAATATACAAAAGGTTATAAGGAGTTTTTTCATAATATCTTTATTTCTTACAATGATAAGTTTTCTGAATGCTCAACCGGAATATAAAACAGGACTTCATTCATACAAAACAAAAGAAGTCTCACGTCCCTTATTAAAAAGTAACAGCACAACACTAAACACATTGCCTTTTATCGATGACTTCTCATCATCCAAAGCCACACCTTCCCATAATTTATGGGATAATCAGCAAGTGCTTATTAACAGAAATTTCTCTAATAATCCGCCTACTTTAGGTGTGGCAACATTTGACCGGCTAAATGAGGAAGGAGAGATTTACTCACATGCCAGCACATCCATTTTTGGAGCTGACACCCTTACCAGTAAGCCTATCAACCTGACGGATACCATTTATTTTTTTAATACTTCAGAAGTAACCATCAGGGAATCCTATCGTTCCTTGTTTTTTTACGATAGTATCAACAAAGATTATATTTCTCTTGACTCACTTTACTATGAAAAAGAACCCGGAACCTACAACCTTATAAATGATTCCGCGTTCTATCATCACGAAACACCACTTTATTATCAGGGCTCCTGCCCGACCTGTTATGAGGAATGGAATGACACAGCCTACCATGAAATTAATGAAACCCCACAAGAATACGAGAAGATATGGCGGGAAAACATCATCAAAAAACAATTATCCTCCGGAGATTCGATTTATCTCAGTTTTTATATTCAATCTACCGGACTTGGAGAACCGCCGGATGAAAAAGACTCACTTCTTCTCGATTTTTACAATCCTTCCAATAAAGAGTGGACAAACGTTTTTGCTATACCCGGGCCTGGCCCTCAAGATTCTTCAGACGTTTTTCAGCAATATTTAATCCCTGTCTACGAGAACAAATATTTAGCAGAAGAATTTCGTTTTCGTTTCCGGAATTATGCTTCTTTTACAGGCAACAACAGCTCTCCAGGGAAGCTAACCAACGGAGACCAATGGAATATTGATGTAGTATGGATGGACTGGGACAGGCACAAGCATGACACCATACTACCTGACATATCTTTTCGCAAACCCTTAAAATCATTGCTCTCCAATTACGAAAGTCTTCCCTGGCATCATTGGGGGGCAGCTTATGCAACTGAAGGAGATGGGAGGTTTTCATTTGAAATCATTAATAATCACCCGGAAGCAAGAAAATGTTATACACTAATAGATCTGTTTGACAACGCAGAGTCCCACCTCGAACAAATTGATTTTGGCGACTTTAATCCTGCCGGCAACGAAATTCTCAATAAAGATACGTCTTTCCTCAATAACATGGAAAACAATACAGCCGGATTAAATAAAGATTCAGCCATATTTTATGTCAAAGCTTATTTTTCGACAGACTATTTTAAAGATTTGGTACACAAAAATGATACACTCATTTATGAACAAAAATTTTTTAATTATTACGCTTATGATGACGGTTCAGCGGAGGCTGGCTGGGGATTAGAAGGAGAAGGAACTGAGAATGCCTTTGTGGCTTACCGTTTTTTCAATTATAAAGAAGATGTATTAAGAGGCATATACATGCATTTTAATCCATCTTATGATACAACCGTTAATAACACCTATTTTAAATTAACCATATGGGATGACAATAACGGTGTACCTGGAAATATTATTTACCAGGAAAGCGGGGAAAATCCAGATATTCCTGCAGACATTAATCAACCACGGCCATCCAAACCCGGGGAATTTGAATTGTACCGAATCGATGATCCCTTTACCCTACCAACAGGTGAATTCTATATCGGATGGGAGCAAACAAAAAATAAATATCTTAATATTGGCTTTGATGTAAACCGGAATGCACAAAATAAGCTTCTTTGGAATACCAATGGAACATGGAATACATCAAATTTTAAAGGTGCAGTTATGATGCGACCTGCTTTGGGAGCATCCATCCCTGGATTTAACAACCAACATGCGGAAAAACAAGCCCGGGTTAAAGTATATCCTAACCCAACCTCACGCAAAATAAACATAAAAGGACTGAATAAAGAACAACCTTTTTCTTATACACTTATTGATTTAACCGGAAAAATTCTTGCCCAAAACCAAAGCAAAGAAACACAAATTAGATTACCCCATTTATCAAATGGTTTTTACCTCATAAATATCCAGCAAGGATCACTAACTACTACAAAAAAAATCAGAATCGTTCACTAGACAAATGTTTAAGCAATAATCACCGGATTAACTGCAATAAAACCTGACTTTGTGAACAGACATCAAAAAAATGGAAACCACCGAAGCACATAATGAGGTTGATGCATTATTTGAACATCACCGGTTCGAAGTCGATAAAGGACAACAGCCTTTACGCATAGATAAGTTCCTGGTCAACCGCATGGAACAGGCTTCACGCAATAAAATACAGGCCGCTGCCGAAGCAGGCAATATACTTGTTAACGACAAACCTGTCAAACCAAATTACAAAGTCAAGCCACATGATCTCATCACTATCATGATGGCCTATCCCAGGCGGGAAATTGAATTAATTCCCCAAGACCTTCCTCTTGATATTATTTATGAAGATGAACAGGTAATTGTCGTGAATAAAGAACCCGGTATGGTTGTGCATCCGGGATACGGTAATTACACAGGCACCCTGGTTAATGCCCTGGCCTGGCACATGAAAGATGCTCCGCTTTTCAAAGAAGGAGGCATTCGTCCAGGATTGGTTCACCGGATTGATAAATTTACTTCAGGACTACTGGTTATCGCTAAAACAGAACCAGCCTTACAACATCTTGCAAGGCAATTTTTTGAACGGACAGTCAAACGCCGGTACGTTGCTTTAGTCTGGGGAAATATGGAAGAAGACCAAGGAACAATTACCGGTAATATTGGCCGCAGCCTTAAAAACCGAAAAAAAATGAATGTTTTTCCTGATGGAGATTATGGTAAACATGCTGTTACTCATTACAAAGTACTGGAACGATTCAGTTATGTTAATCTTGTTGAATGCCGTCTGGAAACAGGGCGAACCCACCAGATAAGAGTTCATTTTGAACATGTTCACCACCCCCTCTTTAATGATCATGAATACAGTGGTGATAAAATAGTACGGGGAACCACCTTTGCTAAATACCGCCAATTTGTATATAACTGTTTTGACATACTTCAAAGACCAGCACTGCACGCAAAATCATTAGGATTTGTTCATCCAAGCACTCAGGAAGAATTATTTTTTGAAACAGACATCCCTGCTGATATGCAAGCTATTATTGAAAAATGGCGAATCTACACAGCAAACAGGCCTGAATAAAAGTTTCCATTCATATTTTTGAATTTGACACCATATTAAAGGATAATTTAAAGGAATTAATTATATTCGCAATCCAAATTGATTCAATAAACCTGTTTTTCGAATCAATTTAAAATGATACTATTGAAAAAACAATACAATATACATTGAGTTATTTTTATCAATTTTTAAAAGATAAACAGAATAATATCTAAAAGAAGTGGCTAAATCCAATCTTACTTCAAATAATAACAACCAACAAAAAAAAAATATCGCCATTATCGCTGGTGGGGATTCATCTGAAATCGAAATTTCAATAAAAAGTAGTTATCAGGTTGCAAAAAGCCTTGATCAAAATAATTATAATGTTTATGTTATCCGTATCTCGAAAGACTCGTGGGTTGGCATTAGTGATAATATTAAAGACATTCCTGTAAATAAAAGCGATTTCAGCCTTAAAATCAATGATAAGACGATCACTTTTGATTGTGCTTTTATTATGATCCACGGAACACCAGGAGAGAATGGAATATTACAATCATATTTTGAATTAACAGGTATTCCATACACCACGGGTGGTGTTTATTCTTCAGCATTAACCTTCAATAAATACGCAACCAAAATCTTCCTGAAAGAGTATGGCATTTTTGTCGCGCATACCCTTCGTATCCAGGAAAATGAATCTTTCGACACTGCTGAAATCATTAAAGAAACAGGTCTTCCCTGTTTTGTTAAACCCAACCAGGGAGGATCAAGTTTTGGCATCAGTAAAGTAAACCATGAAGATGATTTACCATCTGCTATAGCCACCGCATTTAAAGAAGATACTGAAATACTCATTGAATCATATATTCCAGGCACAGAGGTCACTTGTGGTATTTATCAGGCCAATGGAAAAGAAGTGGTTCTCCCTGTTACCGAAATTATCCCTCAAACTGACTTTTTTGACTATGAGGCCAAATACCAGGGCCTTTCGGAAGAAATAACACCCGCACGCATCCCTGAAGAAGAAACCGCCCAATGCCAGGCACTTACCAGTCATCTTTATAAGATTTTAAATTGCAGGGGTATCGTTCGCATGGACTATATCCTTAATAATGGAAGTTTTTACTTTCTTGAAGTCAACACTGTTCCCGGAATGAGCGAAAACAGTATCATTCCCCAACAATTACATGCAGCCGGGTTGAATGCAACTAATGTTTATAGCGAATTAATTGAAGACAGTATTATAAAACATCAAAAAAGATAATTAAATATACTCACAACACATGAACAAAATCGTAGAAAAACAGGAGTTGAATAATCAGGTTGTCAAACTGGATATCGAGGCTCCTCTCATCGCGAAAAAACGAAAAGCCGGACATTTTGTAATTGTAAAAATTGACGACAAAGGAGAGCGGGTTCCTTTAACCATTGCTGGTTCCGATGCCAAGAAAGGAACCATTACACTTGTTGTGCAAAAAGTTGGAGTCACATCACATAAGTTATTTGATTTGGAAAAAGGAGCCACTCTTCATGATGTTGTTGGACCTTTGGGGCATGCTACCGAAATCAAAAATTACGGCACTGTATTATGTGCAGGCGGAGGAGTCGGGATTGCGCCATTGCTACCCATTGCACAGGCACTAAAAGAAGCAGGTAACAAAGTGCTCACAGTTCTTGCTGCTCGCACAAAAGAATTATTGATTCTTGAAGACGAAATGGCCCAGGCTAGTGACCAACAGATTATCATGACCGATGATGGGTCTCATGGCAGGCAAGGCCTTGTAACGCATGGCATGGAAGAATTTATAGAAAAAGAAAAAATTAACCAGGCTGTAGTCATTGGCCCGGCCATCATGATGAAATTCGCCTCAATAACCACGCAAAAATATAACATCCCTACATACGCCAGTTTAAATACAATCATGGTTGATGGAACAGGCATGTGTGGTGCCTGCCGCGTACGGGTTGGCGAAGAAACCAAATTTGTTTGTGTCGACGGACCCGAATTTGATGCTCATCAAATAAATTTTGACGAAATGATCGCCCGCCTTGGTGCATACAAGGAAGAAGAGCATGCTGCATATCAGGAATTTTTAAACAAGACTAAAGTTTAAACATTATGAGTCCATTAAGCCCCGAGATATTAAAAGAAGAACGCAACCAGGAATGGCGTAAAGAACTACGTCAAAGGATAAAAGCCAAAGAAAGATCAGCCAGGGCACGCGTAGAGATGCCCGAAGAAAAACCTGACAAGCGAAACAAAAGCCATATTGAAGTAAATAAAGGGCTCACCAATGAAATGGCCATCCAGGAAGCCGAGCGATGCCTTGACTGTGCCAATCCTACTTGCATCCAGGGCTGCCCGGTAGGAATCAATATTCCTAAATTTATCAAAAAAATTGAAGGAGGTGAATTTGGCGAAGCTGCTTCTGTATTAAAAGAAACCAACACACTTCCCGCCGTTTGTGGGAGAGTATGCCCACAAGAAGTACAATGCGAAGCCATGTGTATTTACGCACAAAAAATGAATCAGCCTCCAATAGCCATAGGCCATCTCGAGCGCTTTGCCGCTGATTATGAACGCGAAAGTGGTAATATTTCTGTTCCCGAAACCCAGAAATCTAATCAGTACAAAGTGGGTGTCATTGGTTCCGGCCCGGGAGGATTAGCAGCAGCCGCTGATTTGGCAAGATGGGGTTACCAGGTTACCATTTTCGAAGCCTTGCACGAAATTGGCGGTGTTTTAAAGTACGGAATTCCCAATTTTCGTCTCCCAAACGATATTGTTGATATTGAGATAGACAACCTGCAAAAAATGGGTGTTGAATTTAAAACCAATTTTATTGTCGGACGTACAGCATCCTTTGAAGATCTCAGGAATGACGGTTATCAAGCTTTCTTTGTTGCCAGTGGCGCCGGATTACCCCGATTTATGAATATTCCCGGGGAAAACCTTAATGGTATTTTTTCATCCAACGAATATCTAACCCGGATCAACCTAATGCATGCAGCAGATCCCGAATATGACACTCCAGTCCTTAGTGGCAAGAATGTTGCTGTCATCGGGGGTGGTAACACAGCGATGGACTCTGTGCGCACAGCAAAACGTTTAGGAGCAGAAAGAGCCATGATCATTTATCGCAGATCCATTGAAGAAATGCCGGCAAGAGTTGAGGAAGTTAAGCATGCACAAGAAGAAGGGATTGAATTCATGAATCTTCACAACCCTCTTGCCTACCAGGGTAACGAGGCAGGATTTGTTACCAAAATGACCCTGCAAAAGATGGAACTGGGCGAACCCGATGCTTCCGGACGCAGAAGACCTGTTCCTCTTGAAAATTCAGAATTTGATATTCCTGTTGACACTGTTATTGTCAGCATCGGGGTCTCTCCTAACCCATTAATACCTTCAGCATTACCTGAACTTGAGGTCACAAACTGGGGAACCATCAAAGTCAACCAGGAAAATATGCAAAGTTCTGTGCCCGATATCTTCGCGGGAGGCGATATTGTCCGGGGAGGAGCCACAGTTATTCTGGCCATGGGTGATGGCAGAAATGCAGCCCAGGGAATCCATGATTATATTCAACAAAAAGTCAAACCCTAATATCTAATAATAATGGCAGATCTGACGACAAAATATTTAGGCCTTAATCTTCGCAATCCACTAATTGTAGGTAGCTCCGGCTTAACAGATAATGTGGAAAACATGAAAGAAATAGAAAAACATGGTGCCGGTGCCCTTGTCGTGAAATCCGTGTTTGAAGAACAAATTATTCATGACGCTGATTCCATGATCAAAGAAGCTTATGCCAATGACATGCTTTACAGTGAAAAGTCCGAAACCCTGGATTATATTGATATGCATATCAA
Source organism: uncultured Bacteroidales bacterium (assembly GCA_964606415.1). Taxonomy (GTDB): domain Bacteria; phylum Bacteroidota; class Bacteroidia; order Bacteroidales; family JBBRXJ01; genus CAZSGN01. The sequence continues at coordinate 3,453 of CAZSGN010000016.1, read as the reverse complement.
GGAAGATTCACTGGTCGAATATGTCAAAACAATTAAAGAAGCTAAAAATCAATTGACCATACCCGTGATTGCCAGTATCAACTGCATATCAACAGCCGAATGGACCAGTTTTGCAAATAAGATTGAAGAAGCCGGGGCAGACGCGCTGGAAATCAATATTGCCTTATTGCCTTCAGACATGACCATGAACAGCGAGGAAAGAGAAGAGAAATTCTTGAAAATCATCTCCGATATCCGGAAACATACCTCTATTCCCCTCGCCATTAAACTTTCGCCATATTTTTCAAACCTTGCCCAAATGATCAAACAAATCAGTGAAACAGGTGTACAAGGGATTGTTTTATTTAACCGTTTCTACACCCCTGATTTTGATATCCACAATTTTTCAGAGAAAGCATCCTTTACTTTTAGTCATCCATCAGAAATGGGAAATGTATTAAGATGGGTGGCCATCATGTCGGATCGTATATCTTGTGATACTTGTGCAAGCACAGGCATCCATACCGGAGAAGCCATGATTAAACAACTGCTTGCCGGTGCTAAAACAGGTCAGGTAGTAAGTGCTTTGTATAAAAATGGGCTACAGCATATTCAAACCATTCTTAATGACCTTATTAAATGGATGGACGAAAAAGGCTACCAGGATATTGATCAATTCAGGGGAAAAATGACCCAGCATCAAAGTAAAAATCCTGCTGCTTATGAGCGAATACAATTCATGAAATATTTCAGTGGCTTTGGAGAAGAATAAAAGAAATATTTTAACCAGACATTAAACTGGCCTATATAAGACACTACAGGTCAAAAAAATAAATGATTCTTATCAGAAATCGCACATACAACTATGAATAAATAAGGCTTTCACTTCGTTTAAATCCCTCAACTTAGGTTTAAAAAACAATCTTTGAGCAAGAAATTAAAAATCAAATGTCCTTTTCCAGTCACTATTTTTAACCCAATCAACAACCATCTGCACATTCTCTAATGGTGTATCCGGTAATACCCCATGTCCCAGGTTGATAATCCACCGGGAATTACGCCGGCCAAATTCAAGATAGCCTTCAAGGCTTTGCTTAATAGTCTCCTGGTCGGCCTTCAATAATCGCGGATCAATATTTCCCTGCAAACAAAGCTGTGGATCCACCATTGAATGAACCTGTTCAATTGAGCTTTGCCAGTCTACACTTAACACATCCGTGAGCTCAGCAGTAATAAATACAATACCAGCCCCTATGTCTTTAGGCAAAAATATAACGGGGGTGCCTGTCTGGCGAACAGCAGAAAGAATACGCTCAACACGGGGCAATATTAATTGTTGATAAAGATTAAAAGGTAAAATACCAGCGTGCGTATCAAAAAGCTGAAAAACATCAATGCCATGTTTTACTTGCTGAAGAGCATATTCAATGGATAATTCTGTAATACCATCAAGAATCTGCTCGACCTCTTTTCTTTGTTTATAGATCATCTGCATGGCATCGGGAAAAAGTTGTCCCTGTCCTAAACCTTGTGCCATGTAAAGAAAAGTAGTTAATGGCGCACCACAAAAGCCAATTAAAGGAGTCCCCGGGGGACGTTTTGTGATAATCCGTTCAATGGTTTGATAAATATAATTGAGGCTGTCCGGATCAGGAGATAATTCCGCCACCGGGTTATCTGACATTTTAAGCGGATTACTAAAAACCGGGCCATGATCAGTAAAATGAAGTTCCATGCCCATTGCTTCCGGTATAACCAGGATATCCGAAAAAAGAATCGCTGCATCAACGCCAAGGTCATGAATCGGAAGAAGCGTCACCTCAGCAGCCTTATCCGGATCCGAAATCAATTCATGGAAACTGTACTGTTCCTTTAATTTCCGGTAAGAAGGCAAAATCCGGCCTGCCTGCCTCATAAACCAAACAGGAGGACGACTCCCCCCCTTGTTTTTAATGGTTTGTAATAATAATGTATCATTCATACTATAATTCCTGTCCAAATAAATTTTTATTGATAAACTTTATCAGTATCTGTCATCATCATTATAACACATGGGTAAATAACACTCAGAACTAAAAATAATAAATGAGATTCATTAATGTAATTCTTTTAACGTTTGATGCCCGGCATCAAGCATGCGGTCAATTTCTTTGTCGGTATGAACGGCAGAAACAAAAAGGCACTCAAATTGAGAAGGAGCCAAATGAATACCTTTCTCAAGATTCCCTTTAAAAAAGCGGGCAAACATTTCCGTATCTGAAGCCGAAGCCTCCGGAAAACCCTGAACCTGCTCATGCTGATTAAAAAACAATGTCATCATTGATCCAACCCGGTTGACAAGGGCCTGATGACCGGTATCCTGAATCGCTTTAGTAAGGCCTTTCTGAATTTTTTCCGACTGCTTTTCTAAATACTCATAAAAACCAGGCTTCCCGGTTTCCTGCAACATGACTTTTCCGGCAGCCATGGCCAAAGGATTACCGGATAAAGTACCAGACTGATAAACCGGCCCTTCCGGCGCAAGGCGATCCATTATTTCTGATGCTCCGCCATAAGCACCAACAGGCAAACCCCCACCAATAATTTTTCCAAGCGTTGTTAAATCAGGACGAACCCCATACAACTCCTGGGCACCACCTGCAGAAACACGAAATCCCGTCATTACCTCATCAAATATCAATAAAGCATTGTTATCAGTAGCTAACATTCTTAATCCTTCCAAAAAGCCTCTAGCCGGCGGGATACACCCCATATTACCAGCAACCGGCTCAACAATAATCGCTGCAATTTGGTCATGATATGCTTCAAAAAGGGCCTGGACAGATTCCAGGCTATTAAATTCGGCAATCAATGTATTTTTAGCCATGCTCTCCGGAACGCCAGGACTATCCGGAAGACCAAAAGTCATCGCTCCGGAGCCCGCTTTAATCAAAAAACTATCTCCATGGCCATGAAAACATCCCGCAAATTTTATAATCATATCACGTCCTGTATAGCCACGAGCCAGGCGAATCGCACTCATTGTTGCTTCAGTGCCGGAATTCACCATCCGTACTTTCTCAATAGACGGAACCCGGTCAATAATCAATTCAGCCACCTCCGTTTCAAGTTGTGTAGGCATGCCGAAACTAGTACCTTTCTCCGCATATTGCTTTATAGCATTAACAATAACAGGATTAGCATGGCCGAGGATCATGGGGCCCCATGAAGAAACAAAATCAACATATTCATTGCCATCAATATCATAGACATAAGCGCCCCGGGCCGCATCAATAAATACCGGGTCGGCCTTAACACTTCGAAAAGCCCGGACAGGAGAATTAACCCCTCCAGGTAAAACTTTTTGAGCTTTTTGAAAAGCTTTGATACTCTTTGATAAATCCATATTATTAATCATTAAAAATTTTGGTTCTACTCTTATTTTAATGGTTAAATATTTTATCTACATATAAACAAATTGCAAGCTTTCATTAA
>CAZSGN010000015.1:0-19092 GCA_964606415.1 uncultured Bacteroidales bacterium | reverse complement strand
AACAATTGATGAAATATTAGATTTAATGAATATTAATCCGCCTCAACTTTTTGAGCCGATTATTTATCATAAATTTTTAAATGTAAATATTCAAATTGATGAAGATAATCCTAAGGAAATGATTATTGAATTTGATGATAATGTTGAGCCAATATATAATATTAAAGATTCAGATTTAAATTATGTTTTATGGGATGGTGTAAATGTCAATGCTTATTCTCGTAGTTATTTTATTCTAAAAAAACGATCAACATCACTAAGAGATCTTATAGATAATAGCAAATAATAAAAGATAAATAAACACGAACATCGGTAGATTAAAACAGAGATCAAAGGATATCTGCTTAATCATTAATAAATGCATTTCAAAAAGCTGACAATAAAAGCATTAAAATAATTTGGAAACATTTAAATACTTTAATATAAATTAATAGATCATGAAAAGAATTATATTTTTTATATCTTTTATATCTATTTTCTTAAGTGTTTACGCCCAACCCCCCGGGCATGCTAAAAAGAAGCAGAAAAAAGAAAAGACACACCAAAAACATCAACACAAGGCAGAGCAGGGGCCTCCATCATGGGCGCCAGCTCATGGCTTCCGGGCTAAAACAAGGTATGTCTTTTTTAAAGAACATAAAACTTATTACGATACCCGCGAAGGCATTTATATCCATTATAATAATGGAGACTGGAAGGTTTCTGCGGAAATACCCCTCGGGCTTAACGAAAATGACCTTCAATCATCTACCTATTTTGAACTTGATTATTTCGGAGACAAGCCCCAGAAAAAATTTTCCGCTCACATGGAACTGGAAGTTGAGTGATGATGATAAAAATAAAGGCTTTCCTGTTTTTTATACTGATACATCTTTTTGTTTTTCAACCCCGGGTGTATTCACAACCAATGGATTCTTATGTCAATACCATAGACAGGAGTTTTTTTATCGAAAACCTGTACAATTACCCGGCAGATACCAACTGGACATACCTGGGTGATAAGCCGGCTGTTGTGGATTTTTATGCGGACTGGTCCAACGCGTGCCGGATAATGCAACCCATGATTGACCAATTCTCGGTTGAATATGCTGACGATATCCGGTTTTACAAAATACATGTTGAGAAAAATGCCCGATTAACCAAAGATATCGAAGTCACAGGCATTCCCGCTTTTTTATTTTGTCCTTCGTACGGTGAGCCTTATCTTATCCGCGGATCGCATGGCAAAACAGCATTCAAAAATTACCTGGAAACATTGCTGCAAAAAAGCCGCTAAATCTCGAAATGATTTGTATTTAATATTAAAGCTTTCTACCAATACATTGGTGCTTCAAAAAGACCACAAGCAGACGATTGCGGCAGGGATATGCCAGTGAACTAATAACTTTTTCATAGACTTATCTAAACAACATTAACCCGGCCGCGATAATAATAGTGACAATGACAATAAGCCGGTAGGCCTGCTCAGGAATTTTTTTCACAATAAAGATCCCGAGCACAACACCCACAATAATGGCCGGTAATACCGAGAAGTCAAAAAGCAGAGTCTGCCAGGTTATGGTTTGCCAGGCAAAGATATGCAGGGGAACTTTAAACAGGTTGATAATAAAGAAAAACCATGCTCTTGTCCCGATGAAATTATTTTTGGGTAAATGCATGGATAACAGGTAAATAGAGAATATAGGCCCTGCGGCATTGCCTATCATGGTAGCAAAACCGCCAGCAATCCCGACCAGGGCTGAAAAAACCCAATGTTCAGGAATTTTTTGATTTTTTCTTTTACTGATGTCGTTCCAGACAATTAACACAATGCTCACTAAAACGGTGATGGAAATAAACAGGGTGAATGTTTCGCCTTTAATCATATTCCCGGTGAGGGTGGCTAAAATGACGCCAGCAATAGCCCAGGGCAAAAGCCGCAAAACATGCTTCCATTCGGCATGCCTGTTATAATACCAGACAGCAAAAGCATCCGCCATAATCAACATCGGTAACAAAAGCCCTGTGGATGGCCGTCCGCCAAAGACAGCAGCCATAACGGGTACCACAAACAATCCGGCACCCGATAATCCGGTTTTTGATAAACCAATTGCCAGCCCGCATAAACCAATCAGCACCCACTGAAGTATACTTATATCAAAATATGGCATCTGTATTATTTGCCCGCAAAATTAATCACTTTCTGCAAGCTTCTCATCACCATGGCATAATAATTGGTAGTAATGCAATGAATATCAAAAATAAATACCATCATGAATAATAATTTGTTACTGCTGATTGACATGCAAAATGATTTTTGTCATCCGGAGGGTTCACTATATGTCCCGGGAGCAGAAGAAGATGTAAAAAGGGTGGCTGCATTTATTCGTGATAATGCCGGCCATATTAGCCATATCACCATGACCCAGGATAACCACCAGGTAAAAGATATTTCTCATCCTTCCTTTTGGGTGGATGAGCATGGCCATTATCCGGAACCCTTAATACACATAAGCGCTGATGACATTGAAAAAGGGAAGTGGAAAGCCCGTTTTCAACAGGAACATGCGCATCAGTATATTCATGAGCTTGAAAAGCAGGGGGATTACCCTCATATCATCTGGCCGGAACACTGCCTGGAAGGCTCTTTCGGAGCTGCAGGTAATCAGCAGGTAATGGAGGCTGTTGCTGACTGGGCCAGGGAACAGGGCGAATTTTATGAAGTGGTACGGAAAGGAACCAATCCTTATACCGAACATTTCGGGGCTTTAAAGGCTAATGTGCCCATTGCCGGTGAACCCGAGACGCAATTAAATGAGAACTTGCTTGCCAGGCTTCGTGGCTTTGATCATATTTATCTTGCCGGGGAAGCCAGGACGCATTGTGTCGCTTATACGCTCAGGCAATTAAATGTATTTCCGGATATTATTTCCAAAATCACGATACTGGAAGATGGCATGTCCAATATCCCTGGTTTTGAGGAGCAGGCAGAGCCAACATACAAAGAGGCCATATCTAAAGGAGCAAGCATACTATCTATGAATGACATAAAATTTTAAATAATGCTTATCCATTCCATTTTAGATAATGACCTGTACAAATTTACCACGCAATACGCGGTTCGGAAATTGTACCCGCAGGTTGATGTTCAGTATTCATTTATTGACAGAAGCGACCGTCATTATCCTGATGATTTTCATTTAAGGATAAAAAAGGAAGTCGAACAAATGACAAACCTTGCGCTGACAGGGGAGGAGGAACAGTATATCCGGGAACATTGCCCGTGGTTTGATAATAATTATATCCGGTTTCTTAAAGAATACCGTTTCAACCCATCTGAAGTTAAGGTGACCAATCCTGATAATCAACTTAAAATTGACATTGAAGGAAACTGGATGCGCACGATTCTATGGGAAGTTCCTTTGCTGGCCATTGTTTCGGAAGCATATTACCAGGTAAGTGGCCAAAAACCAACCAATACAATTAAGAATGCTGCTTTTAAAGGCCGGCGTTTTCGTGAAATGGAGGCAAAATACACCGACTTTGGTACACGCCGGCGCTTTTCTTTTGATGTACAGGATCAGGTTGTTAAAACATTAAAAAATGAATCCGGAGATTTTTTAACCGGAACAAGCAATGTTTTCCTGGCCAGGAAAAATAACATTAAGCCTATAGGCACACATCCGCATGAATGGTTCATGTTTCATGGCGTACAGGATGGATATGCAAAAGCCAACAAAGTGGCATTGCAAAAGTGGCTTGATGTGTTTAAAGGTGAATTAGCAGTTGCTTTAACAGATACTTATACGACGGATGTGTTTCTTCAACAATTTGATAAAGAGCTGGCAGAACAATTTTATGCAGTGAGGTGGGATAGTGGAGACCCTCTTGTTTTTACAGATAAAATGGTGGCCTTTTACAAGAAGCAGGGCATTGATCCGGCATCCAAAACCATTATTTATAGTGATGCACTAAATGTTGAGCGGGTGGCCAAGATCAAAGAATACCTGCGCCAGTATCCCATTAAAGATGGCTATGGCATTGGAACGTATTTGACCAATGACGTCGGTGCGCAGCCACTGGATATCGTCATCAAGTTAACGGCTGTCCGTTTACCGGATGAAAAAATTTTCCGCCCTGCTTGTAAACTTTCGGATGTGCCTGGTAAAAATACCGGTGATCCTGCAGAAGTTGCAAGATGCCAGGAAATCCTGGGGGTGAAATAATTCGGCGGGGCCGCTTGTGGCTAATGCAATTATCATGGAGCTTTGTGGATATTGCAAAAGCTTAATATACTTCATTCCCTTTTCAAAGTGCTATGTTTTTGATACATATCCCATAAGGCAGCTAATTTTTTGGTATATTGACCGGGCTTGTCAATATGAAAATGTTTTCCCATGTCCATTAAAGCTGGATGACGGGACCTTCTGTGTGTTTCAATGGCTTTTAAAAAAACGGCACTGCCTTTTATATTTGTTTCATTAATAAAATCGATATAATAATATTTTAGCTCATACAAGTCATGATCATAACCCAGGTAATCACTGATTATTTTGGCTTCTTTCTTAAAGGGTGTAATAATATCAGGCCAAAGAAAATTCAAAAAATCAAGTTGATAATAGAGGTTTTTAGTTCTTTTCCGCCATTCATGAAGAATTACACCATCAGGAAAAACACAGGCTTTTGCAAATTCTTTTCGGGAACGTTTATAGGTCTTTTTTATTCCGGGATATAAAGCAGCAAAGTCATCAACCCGGAAAGTTGTATTGTTAATGGCCTCTTTGCCTTTTTTCAGTTGCCCGTGCAACTCAGAAAAGGACTGATCCTGTTCAATTTGCTGGAGCCTTTGGCGATCCTTTTTACTATGCAGATAATGCTTAAATTGTTCCATCTCCTCAGCATCAATTGATTGAGGATATGATTCATAAATGTCATTGGCAATAACCGGCATAACACTAATTTCCCGCAATGTCGCCAAAGATTTAGCAATATCCCGGAATTGCTGATTAAGCTCTTGATAAACAGGCTTACCCAAATGATAACGAACTAATTTAAGTAAGGCCCGGATGCGCTTCATCGCTTTCCTGGTATCATGAACCCGCTCATCCAGGTTTTCTTGTTCATTGAATAACTTAGATATAGCCAGATCAATATGGTTATCAATATTTTTTTTAATCGCATCGTTGATCGCTTCACCTGCTTCTACTCGATACTTCATCAGAATATATATTTAGTTAATCGGTTGTAATTCAATTAAATACATATCTATCTTTTGGGCGAAGGTGGTATCTGTTGCCGGGCACCCAAAAGACAAACACACATCCTCCGCCAAACCCTCACTTTTTTATACCACTGTATATATTTTTATTTTCAATGGTCATATTTATTCGCTTACTAAAGATTGAAGCTTTTTCTTCTGCTTGTATGATCGCTGATTTTTGCAGGATATTAAAACTATAATCATCTAATTATCATTAACATTAATAATAATTACTTAATTTTTAACTTTAAATGCTGAGCATTCGTTTTCTTCTGCCGCAAGTGTCCGCTTGTGTCTATGGTGGCCATTAGGACATTGCGAAAGCTTCATGTATTTAATTCCATTAACAAAACCTGATGCGGTCAGATATTCCTAATATCCACAAAAGTTCCACTTTCTTTATTTAATAAACTTTTTATGGCATGAATGATATTTTCGGCAGCATTTTCCGGATCAGGCATATGTCCGCTTTCTTTGGCCTCTTTCAACCGTTTAACAACAGGAAATCTGAAATCATCAGACAAAGAAGAAATATAATCCTGCATTTGTGTATCAATAATGCCAGGAGCCAAAGCAGAAAAATGAGTTTCTGACCTTTCAGCAGCATATAAGCGCAATAACATATTTAAAGTTGCTTTTGATAAAGCATAAGCATTCCAGCCACGTGAGCCACTAACAGATGCGCCAGAAGAAATTCCCACCACTTGTTTAACATGGCCAATGGTCTCCAGGAGCGTATCAAGTAAAACTTTATTAGCCCAAACATTAACATCCATTACATGTTTTATCTCCTCCAGGGATGTTTTCTCAATATCTTCGATGGCAGAGAGAACCCCTGCATTCAAAATAGCCAAATCCAGGGTTTCAATACTCTTCATAAACTGATGTACATATTTCTGCATTTCTTCAAACCGCGATAAATCCTGATTCAAAAAAAAGAATTGATCATACTCTTCTAATTTAGTATTCAGATTTCTGCTGATACCATATACTGTATGTCCTTTTTCAAGAAAACTTTTAGCTAATCCAAACCCAAGCCCCCGGCTCGTTCCTGTGATTAATATATTCATAATAAATCAGTATATTTTTAAATAAAATAATACAAATATTATTCCAATAATATCGGAATAACCGGGGAGTCCTGGATTTTTTTTATTAGTCCACCGGGTAATTTGCAGGGTTCTTTAAACGAGTAAAAGGAAACCCTTATATTATTCAATGAGTTCTTCTTCCACCATTTTATTAATACTAACCCGTTTCCCATCAACATAAGCAGCAACGAAAGCTTTTCCGACATTCAGTTTTTGCATGGCGTTTGTAGCTTCATCAAATGATTTGTAATTGCCTATCAGGTATTTCCACCAACCATCTTCATGTAATTCTTCAACTTTTTGGTCCCCATCATAAATTGAATATAATTTTTCTGCCCCGAGCGGGTTTTTATGGGCTGCAATCTGGATACGGTACACAACATCCTTTATGGCATGATCATAAAAGCCAACAAGAGAGGCAGTTGTATCATCTTTATCTATATTGGTTACCTGCTCAGTAATGGTGTCCGTTAAGGTTTCTTCCTGCGAGCCAACCCGAACCTTACGCACCTCAATCTCCTGCCAGTTATGGGGGTATTGAACAGGAAATTCCTGGTAAACTTGCAGAGCACGACCAGTATAAGTCAGGACATGCACTTCTTGTTCATAAGCTTTGTTATGAAGATCAAGTGCATGTGTGAATTTATTCGATTGCAGTAGTTGGTCTCTGTATTGTTTTGGTTCCTTAAATTTTTCCCGGGCCTTCTTTTCAAACTCTATGGCCTCAAGTACTCCTTTCATATGATCGTAACCATCATTATTTTCTTCCCAGAATTCATCAATATGCTCGCGATAAGTTTCATATACCTTTTTATAAGCTTTAAAATAATCATCTGATGCGGTTTTAAGCTGTTTTAGCGCATCATCATTATCAGCATCTTGCTCATAAATACGAACAGCATTTTTTATCCCGGATTCAGCCTGTTGATATAAGCGTTCTGCTTTATCAATTTGTTTATTACTTTGATTATCAAACTCTAAAACCATACTTGAGGGTATTTCTGCTTTAAGTTTTACAAGCACAACCATTAACAATATAAGGCCCAAAAAGAGAAAAGGTGAATTCATAACAAATAATTTAGCAACATGAATCTTTGATATACTTTCTCTTTATTCGGACAAAATGTAAAAAGGTTAGGAATTTACAGATGATTTACATTATTTCATTGTATGGTTTAAATCACCAAATATTTATGATTCATCGCCAGCCGCGGGAAGTATGTTACAGAATATCTATGTTTTAATCCAATATATTGCACGTTTAGCAGAAAGCATATGGCACACATATCCAGTAATCCGTGTAACTTTATTTGCTCGTTCCTGTAAAATAATCTTCTTTATCGCGGAACAATAGATTAAAGGTGGTTAAAGAACCATAACTCCGGGTAATATACTGCTGCAGATCAACTTTTTCTACTTCACTAAGATTCTTGTTATTATTAATATTTTGTTCCAGTACACGCAAGCGGTCGCGGATCATCACAATTTTATGAAAAAATGTTTCAATGGGTATTTCTTTCCCTTTATGGTCAGGATTAGCGGGTTCGAGCTTCATTATGCCACCTTCCCAGCGATCGGCAAGCGGAATTTCTTCCTGCAATAACCCGTATTGATCCAATACTTTGCGGAAAATGTGTTCAAATTCTTTGACATCAAAAGACGGTTTGTCAAAAGAATGTTCGGTGGCAATTGCGTCAGCTTCTTCGATAACATTCAATTCATCACTTTCTTTTGATACAGACATCTTGCCACTTTTGGCAAAATAAATGTCGTAAGTGGTCAGGTTTACCTGGCCGATAATTCCTTCACCATATAATTCATGGTCGACTTTGGTTCCGTAGCTTAAATCTTGTGACATTGAATTAATTTTTTATATGATACTTGTTAAAACATTGATAAGTAGTTCGTTATGAAAAATATACTATTATTTTTCTTCTTAAAAATGAATATAGTTATTTTTTAAAGAAAAACAGTAATTATGAGTGATTATTTTCAAAACAAAGCTAATTTTGCAATCTTGTTAAAAATAAATAAAGAACTAAAGTATCGCAGTAAATTAATTACGATTGAATTTTATTTTTCTGTGAGTGTGGCCAGTGAATTTGGGAAGGAAAGGGCGTAGCCATGGCTTGTGTGGATGCCATAATTCACGAGTATTTTTTTTTGGTTCGTTTCTTGTCCGTCTACTGACTGATTTTTGTTACGAATGACAAAAAAAATGAACAAGCTTATAGGAGCCTTAAAGCTTATAGTTGAATCAAGTTTTTCAGGATAAAATTCAGGTATATATTTTACAAATGGAATATTTAAATAGCATGAAATCAATAATTTAGTTCTATACTTCAATATACACAGTCTTAATAATTAATGTTTTATAAGTTACTGCGAAACTTGAGTAAAGAATTTAATAAAACAAACAACATCGGAACAATAAAATATTTATTTGATTTATAAACGTTTAATCATAATTTATTTGTGAAATCAATTAGAAACATTGCTATAATAGCCCATGTTGATCATGGTAAAACAACCCTGGTAGATAAAATTATAAAAACCTGCCAGGCTACTGACCGAAAAGATGCTGACCGGGAATTGATATTAGACAGCAATGATCTGGAACGGGAGAGAGGGATAACAATTTTAAGTAAAAATGTCTCTGTTAATTATAAAGATATTAAAATTAATCTCATTGACACCCCCGGCCATGCTGATTTTGGAGGAGAAGTTGAACGGGTGCTCAGAATGGCGGATGGGGTACTTCTGCTTGTTGATGCTTTTGAAGGACCAATGCCTCAAACACGTTTTGTATTGCAAAAAGCAATTAATTATAATCTTAAGCCCATTGTGGTCATCAATAAAGTGGATAAAGAAAATTGCAAGCCGGATGAAGTGCAGCAAGATGTCTTTGATTTGATGTTTAATCTGGATGCCAGTGAAGAACAACTTGAATTTGAAACCCTTTTTGGGTCAGCAAAAGAAGGATGGATGAATCACCATTTTTTAGAAAAAAACCAGGATATTTTTCCGCTTTTAGATACCATGATTGAAGCCATTCCCGAAGCCCCTTATCATGATGGTGCTCCACAAATGCAAATTAGCTCACTGGATTATTCCACTTTTGTTGGCCGAATTGCTATTGGCCGTGTTTACAGGGGGGATATTGAAAAAGGCAAAGACTATTTTTTGCTGAAAAAAAATAATGTCAAGAAAAAAGTCCAGGTAAAGGAGCTTTTTACTTTTGAAGGGCTGGGCAGAGAAAAAGCGGACAAAGTAAGAAGCGGGGACTTGTGTGCGTTAGTTGGGTTGGATGATTTTGATATCGGGGATACCATAGCAGATATCAATGAACCGGAAGCGCTATCGCGAATAGCCATTGATGAACCAACGATGAGCATGCTTTTTATGATCAACAATTCTCCTTTTTATGGTCAGGAGGGAAAATATGTTACTTCAAGGCATTTAAGAGATCGCCTGATGAAAGAAACGGAGAAGAACCTGGCTTTAAAAGTAGAACAAACTGATCGCGAAGAACAATTTATTGTATATGGAAGAGGTGTGATGCATTTGTCTGTGCTAATCGAAACCATGCGTCGTGAAGGATACGAGTTTCAGGTTGGTAAACCCCAGGTGCTTTATAAAGAAGAAGACGGGAAACGCCTTGAACCCTATGAAATACTCGTGGTTGATGTGCCGGATGTTACAGCAGGTAAAGTGATTGAATTGGTTAACCAGAGAAAAGGCGAAATGCAGGTGATGGAGCAAAGAGGCGATATGACCCACCTTGAATTTAACATTCCTGCCAGGGGACTAATTGGTTTGCGAAGTAATGTTTTAACTGTTAGCGGGGGAGAGGCCATTATGACGCATCGTTTTGACCAATATGGCAGAGATGCTGGTGATATGCCTGAGCGCTTAAATGGCTCCCTGGTATCTCTTGAAAGCGGGCAGGCTATAGCTTTTGCTATCGACCGATTACAGGACAGAGGACGTTTCTTTGTCGAACCGGGAGAAAAAGTTTATAAGGGGCAGGTTGTTGGAGAACATTCAAGGAAAAATGACCTGGAAGTCAATGTTCATAAAGGAAAAAAATTGACTAATATGCGGGCTGCCGGTACGGATGATAATGCAAAAATTCCTCCTAAAATAGAATTCTCTCTGGAAGAAGCCATGGAGTATATTAAAGAAGATGAGTTGTTGGAAGTAACTCCTTTAAATCACCGCATGAGGAAAATGCCCGGAACTTGATAAGTTTTTTTTTAAGTGCTATTTCGCTTCAATCCCTGTAAATGTTTTTAAAGAGGTCGGACACTATTAAAAAAAAATAAATTTTCATTCTCTTTTTTTGCATTGTATTTAATTTTTATTGTAATTTTGATATTGAATAAAAACAGGTGAAAAATTTTGTTCTTTGAATACCTGAGTTAAAACCCGGATAAATATAAAAATGCCTGTGATATTATATTGCATGCGGGTTGCGTTTTAATCAATAGAATTGGAATAACGAATATGTAGCGTACCTCTTTCCTCATTAGAAGAATGATTTCCCTTTATACACGGTATTGATGATGATTGGACAAACCTTTTTTGACAGGAAAAGGGATTAATATTTGTGTGGTATATAGTGAAAAAATGTACCTGGTAAAGGAGAGAGGCATAATAATGTTTACTGTTTAATCTTTAATTATATTTTAAATTATGAAAGAAGGAAAAGTTAAATTCTTTAATAATTCCAAAGGATATGGATTTATTAAAGAGAACGATTCTGAAAATGAGTATTTTGTCCACGCGACAGGTTTGATCGATGAAATCAAAGAAGACGACGATGTTTCTTTTGAAGTAAAAGAAGGTCGCAAAGGTTTAAATGCCGTTGATGTGAAACTACTATAAAAGTTTTACAAGAAGAATTCTTTAAAGGGCTGCTTCCATTGGAGGCAGCCCTTTTTGTTTTTGTATTGACAAAGATAGCTATCGAAAATCATAAATAAATGCATCTCACCCGGATAATAATATTAATTTTGCTTGATAATGGAACTGTTCAAAGCTTTTTTAAAATTAATCAGGCTGCCTAATTTGTTGATGATAGCAGCCAGCCAGTTGCTAATGCATTTTTGCATTATCAAACCTTTACTGTATAGTTATGGTTTCCAGTCGCAGTTGGCGACAGAAACATTGATTGCTTTAGTTTTAGCTACCGTCTGCATTGCGGCTGGAGGTTATGCTATTAATGATTATTTTGACCTGAAAATTGATCTTTTAAATAAACCCTCAAAAGTAGTCGTTTCCAAACAAATTAATCGTCGTGCAGTAATGCTTTGGCATTTGATATTCAGTGGCATTGGCATTATATTAGGTGTATACGCTTCCTTTAAATCTGGTCAGATTTATTTATCTGTGATTTTTCTTTTGATTGCCGGTTTATTGTGGTTTTACTCAACAACTTATAAAAGACAACTAATAATTGGAAACCTTGTTATTGCTGTAATTGTAGGTCTGGTTCCTTTTATTGTTGCGCTTTTTGAAATACCTGCTGTTATTGATGAATACAGGGAAATTATGATTAATAACAATAATGCCGTTGTGATTCACAAAATATTATACTGGATCATGGGATTTTCATTCTTTGCTTTTATAACCAATTTAACAAGGGAAATTATTAAAGATATTGAGGATTTTGAGGGTGACCGTGCTTACGGAGCTAAATCTATTGTCATTATGTGGGGGGTTAAAACTGCAAAAATAATTTCTGTTGTTCTTTTATTATTGACAATCTTGTCTATTGTCTTTATATATCTGAGATTCTTAATGATTACTTATGATGGCGTTATCGAGTTCAGAAGCATCATTTATCTTGGTTTGCTGGTCATATTACCTTTAATTCTTGCTGTTATAAGTCTTTTTCGTGCAAGAAATGCAGGCCAGTATCACCGGGTTGCAATGTTTCTTAAATTTGTTATGTTTACAGGAATGTTCTTCTCAATTGTTTTGTTTTTTTTATTTAGAAATGCAACTTATTGATTGACAGAATGCTTATTGAAGAATTAGAATCGAAAGAAATCATACTTGCGTCTCAATCACCACGAAGACACCAGTTATTAAAGGAACTGGGAATACCATTTACGGTTCAGGTATCAAATGCCGATGAAACATATGATGAAGCTCTTTTTTATAAAGAGCAAATCCCTTTACATCTTGCCGAAAAGAAAGCCGAAGCAATAGATTTAAAACATCCTAATCAATGGATTATTGCCGCTGATACCATTGTGTGGTTTGATCATGAGGCTGTTAATAAGCCTGAAAATCTTGCTGATGCTGCAAAGATGTTACAGCGCTTATCTGACAATGTTCATGAGGTGATTACAGGTGTGTGTCTTCGTTCGAATATCTTTAAACAGAAATTCTATAGTGTTACCCAGGTTTTCTTCAATCATTTGACTGAAAATGAAATCAATTATTATATTAATAATTATCAGCCACTTGATAAAGCCGGAGCTTATGGAATTCAGGAATGGATCGGTTACATGGGTGTCCAGCGCATAGAAGGTTCATTCTTTAATGTAATGGGCTTGCCAGTTGAAAAACTTTATTCTGAGCTGAAATCTTTCGCTTCTTTACATCGTTGAGCGCATAATGTGCATGGTCTTTCTCATTCTGATTTATTCATTATATGTTATATAATTAATATTATGTTAAATAGAAATATAGGTAGTTCAAAAATAGAACCAAAATAAAAAAGGCCTGGAAAATGATCCAGGCCTTTTTTAAGTTTAATGGGATGATACTTTTTACTCATCTTTTAATTTATCTTCAACCTCTTTTAATTTTTCAGCATACTCAGGATCATCATTTCTTAAACGATAATAAATTTCTTTTAAAGATACGAGTACATTTTCGTCTTCATCATTAATCTCATGCGCTTTTTCCAAATGCGGCAATGCTTTTTTAAATTCTTTTTTTGCCTCTTTAATTTTAGCATCATATTTCTCATTCTCGCTTGGCGGAATATCCTGAGCTTCTTCTATCAACCTGGCTGCTTCATTGTAATGTATAATGCCCATATTAAATAAGGCTTCAAAATAATCAGGTTTGATTTCGAGCGCATCCTCATAAGCATTCTTAGCTTTTTCAGGTTTCTCTATTTGCTCATAAAGGGTCCCTTCTGCAAATCTAAGTGTGGCATTCTCAGGTTCTTTCTCTTTTGCAATATCAATATATTCAAGTGCTTCCTCTGATTTCTTTGTTTGCAGATAAAAATTGATCATTTCAATAAGTAATTCGGTTTTATCCGGCATCATATCATACCCTTTTTGGAGGGTCTTAATAGCCATAGCGGAATCACCCTGTGACAGGTAAGATTCTTTAAGCAAAAGCGTGGAATTCATTTTTTCATATCCTAATTTCAGCGATCGCTCAAGAAATTCAGCAGCCTTATCATATTTTTCAATATTATAGGCAGCCATCCCTGCATTATAAATCATACCAGTATCAATAATTCCTAAATAAGGTAATTCGCTCACTTTAGCAGCATATTCAAAACCTGTTAATGCTTTTTCAAAATTTTCGTTATTGAAACCTTCTACCCCAATGTCCACAAGTGTGCGGTACATGACTTCTGTGGTAACCGTGGCTTTTTGTTCAAATTTACCACGTTCATCAATTTCCGATAGCTTTTTAAAACCCTCATATGCTTTTACCAGTGCTGGTTCTCCATCAACCTTGGCGCCCGGATCTGACTCATATTTTTTGAAAGCATACGTTCCATAAGCCATCCATAATTTTTCTTCGGATAGATTTTCTTCATAATTCATTGCCGAATCAAGGTGTTCTTTTACTTGCTCGAGATCTGCGTCATCGGCAGACACAGCCCAATAAGCCCGGTTGACAAATTTCTTAGGACCGCAAAACGCACTAACACTAATCGTTAATGCTACAAATACAAAAATAAAACGTTTCATGTTAACTTTTTTTAGTTAAGTTTATAGAGAATCCAAAATTATAATTTTTATTATAAGACGAAAAGAAAAACAAAATGTTTCTTTAAAAATCTGTTTTCCCAACATTTTCTTTCTTGCTTTCCTCTTTCTACTAGTGTTTATTACTTTCATGAATTTATTTATTTTGAAGGTCAAAAATTTAGTTAAGTCACAGTTCATTCTCATAAAATTTAATTAATTTCGTCATTCCATTAAAGCCCGGATGGCGGAATTGGTAGACGCGCTAGTTTCAGGGACTAGTGTTCGTAAGAACGTGTGGGTTCGAGTCCCACTTCGGGCACCACAAACGCAGCAAAGTTCATCTGTTTTTGTTTTTTCAGTCTAAATCTGGTATTTTTCACTTTTCCGGCATTTCGTCTACGGAATATAAAATACAATTGTTCAACTCAGGTACGAATAATTAAAAAGGCATATATTTTTTGAGCACTTCTAATAATTATTTGATAATCAGTACTTTTGCATGAATATCAAAAAAACATAAAAAACCCCGGAAATCATTTGATCCCGGGGTTTTTGCTTCTTTTTTACTGCAATGTTTTTTTATTTCATGCTTTTGAAATATTGAAATAAATCATTCTCGGTTGAAAGAATGAAAGAGGTATTTTCATCAATAGATGATTCGAATGTTTCCATTGTTTTTGTGAACTGATACAAGTCTTTTGCCATCCTTGTTTTATTATAAGCAGAAGCATAAACGGCAGCAGCTTTTCCATCAGCTGATCCTTTTATTTCTTGTGCTTGACGAAATGCAGCAGATTGGATCTTTTTCAGTTCATTTTCTTTCTCCCCGTTGATCCTGGAAGCTTTCCCCTGCCCTTCTGACCGGAATTTCTCAGCAATACGGTAACGTTCGCTACGCATCCTGTTATATACCTGTTCTCTGACTTCTTCAACATAATTGATTCGTTTGAAGCGGAAATCCAAAATGGCAATCCCCAAATCTTTCACCCTTTCATTTGCTGATTCCTGTATCATTTCCTCAATCTTTTCCCGTCCCACGTCAATATCAACCAGGGTGTCAGCTACTATCTCGCTGATAATCCCGGATGATTCCGGTTTCCGATTAGATGAACGTACAGCCTCTTCAAGATTATGATTCGCAATAAAATCCCTTGTTTCACCATCAAGAACGTCATCCAGTCGTGACTGGGCACCCAGTTCATTGGTTAATCGCTTGAAGAACTGGAGAGGATCAATTATTTGCCATCTTGCATAAGTATCAACAAAAATGAATTTTTTGTCTTTGGTAGGAACCTGATTCGGGTCGCCATCCCACTCCAGATACCTCTTGTCGAAAAAATTTGCTTTATGGATAAAAGGGGCCTTGAATTTTAATCCTGGTTCGAGAATAGCATCTCCAACTGGTTTCCCAAACTGGGTAACCACAACTTGTTCTTTCTCATTCACAATAAAAGCGCTTTGGAAAAAAACGAATAGCCCGGCAGCGATAATAATGACTATTGTTAGATATTTATTATTTTTTGACATATTTAGACTTTTTAATATTATTAATTGATTGATAGATTTTATTCATTCTTTTCATTCTTGGGTAAAATCGTGGAAGCTTCTTTCATTTTCATTTGAAGCAAGGGAAGTACATTATTCCCTTCTTGATCAGTAATGATTTTATTACCCATCATAGGAAGAACCCTTTCCATGGTCTCAAGATATAATCTTCTCTTGGTTACTTCCGGCGCTTTAACATACTCCTTGTATAATTCATTAAATCTAGCTACATTTCCTTCGGCATTATTTACCCGTTCGGTGGCATATCCCTCTGCTTTTTCAATGGTTTCCTCTGCCTGGCCCCTTGCCTTAGGAATGATCTTATTATATGCTGATTTTGCTTCATTGATCAATGTTTCTTTTTCCTGCTGAGCCTCATTTACATCATTAAAGGCTGCTTTTACCGGTTCAGGCGGATTAACATCCTGCAACACCACTTGTTCTATTTTCAAACCTAAATCATACTCATCACTCATCGCCTGGGCCATAAGCTGTACTTCATTGGCTACTTCAGCCCTTCCAACAGTCAATACTTCGTTAACTGTCCGGTCACCAACAACTTTACGCATGGCAGCTTCAGAAATATCCCTTAATGTGTTCTCGGGATTACGCACTTTAAAAAGATATTTGTAGGCATCTAAAACGCGGTATTGAATAACCCATTCAACATTTGCAAGGTTTAAATCACCGGTTAACATGAGTGATTCGTCTTGGGTGTTCGCTTTTGAATAAGTTGTACGCACATCCGCTTTCTTTGTCCGAAAACCAAATTCATGTTTTTGCTGCCGCTCAACCGGAACTTTATAAACATTTTCAATAAAGGGGATTTTGGTATTTAAACCCGAAGATTCTGTTCTGACGTACTTGCCAAAACGCGTTATGACCCCAACTTCTTCAGCCCCAATCTGGAAAAAAATATTAAAGCCTAAAAGCGCTGCTACTATGACAATAATGACCGTCTTGCCGTTTTTCTTGAGATAGGAAGCCAATTGCTCAATATCTCCGGCTGGATTATTTGTGTTATTCATCTATTTCCTTTTTTAGTTTAAAAATATATTTACGAAACGAAATTAAGAGGATTATATGAACCATGCTAATAAAAATGAATAAAATTCAATTAAAAATGAATTTCACTGAAAATCAGTATTTTTTAATGATGATCATCTGTTTTGACAAAAGCATGAATTTGGGATGATTTTATTATTTTCTTTTCACCAGGTTTAAGATTTTGTATAGCCTGAATCATCCCTTTTGCAACAATTCTGCCATGTATGGGACTGTATTTTTTAAGCGCGGGAAAGACTTTTAACAACTTACCGGCTTGTAGTGCCAGCTTTTCAGCTTTCCTGCTTTCTTCCCTGGGGCCATCTAGTATAGAAGGTCTTAATATTGCTATTCGCTCAAAGGATAATTTCATGACAGCCTCTTCCAGTCGACCTTTCATGCGGCTATAGAAAAAAACAGCATTGGGATTTGCTCCTGCTGATGAAACCAGTACATATCTCGCAACCCCGTTTTGAGCCGCATAAAAAGCGATGTCGTAATTGTGATGATAATCAACTTTAAATTGATTTGTTTTACCTCCTGCCTTTGCTCGTGTTGTTCCAAGGCTTGAAAATAAAACATCACCCCTGAGCAAATGTTTCCAGTTTTCAATATGTTCAAAATCAACCAAATGTTCCTCTACTTTGTGATGATTAATTTGAACAGAATGTCTTGTGAAAATACGAATGAGATCAAAATCAGGGTGATTAATTAACTCCTTAACCAGATACCGGCCAACCAGGCCAGTTGCTCCAGTAATTATTGCTGTCATTTTCATGAATTAATAAAAACAATATTAGTGCCAATACTGCATTTTTATACCCACATTGAGCGATTCCGCTCAATGTGGGTATAAAAAACATTACTGAGGAAGCGTAAAACGAAATTCAGTTCCCTGGTTTGGAGCACTGGTAATATGAAAGGACCCTTTATGCTCTTTAATGAGCTGACAGCTCATAGACAGGCCTAAGCCTGAACTTTGTCTCCGATTAGTTGTAGGAGCCTGCTCAATTTGTACCATTTCATTTATTTTCCTGATGATATCGGGATGCATTCCCTGGCCGGTATCTTTCACATAAATTTCAATTCCACCTTCGTTTAAACAGGCTCCAATAAAAATCTGGCCTTTTTTATCCGTATACTTAACGGCATTAGAAATGATATTTCTTAAAACTGACCTGATTATATTAATATCCGCTTTAATATTTATGTTATCTGATAAATTCAGGTGGATGCTAATATCCTTGTATTCAGTATAAGGTTTAAATATATTTACATGCTCGTTAATCAACTCGGTAAGGTTGATTTTTTGTGGCTGAACAGTCATCTTGTCAGCATTCATTAGTGTCCAGCTAAAGAGATTATCAACCAATTCATAGGTGTTCTCTGCATTGATCTGTAACATAGAAGCATATTTCTTTTTTTTGGTCTCCGTCAACTGATCAAATTGATTGACAAGAATGTTGGAGAAACCCAGCAAACCATTAAAAGGGCTGCGAAGATCATGACTGATAATGGATATCAGCCGGTCCCTGAATTGATTAGCCTTTTGAACAGCAAGCATTTCAAATTGTGTTTTTAATTGGAGCTCAATTGTTTGTCTGAACTGCTGAATTAATGACTGATGAA
Organism: uncultured Bacteroidales bacterium; assembly: GCA_964606415.1. Lineage (GTDB taxonomy): Bacteria > Bacteroidota > Bacteroidia > Bacteroidales > JBBRXJ01 > CAZSGN01. The sequence goes on along the minus strand of CAZSGN010000015.1, from coordinate 592 downwards.
GCTTTGAAAAATGATTCTCTTTATTATCCATAATACAAATCGTCCCATATATTTCTCCATCAGGCTTTCGAATAGGAAAACCCAGGTAAGCATACATTTGATGTTCAATTTCCGGCGCATTTTCCCATTGCTCCTCTTTTCTTGCATCAGGCAACAACATATATTTCCGGGAATTAATCACTTTCTCGCAATAAAGGCCTTCGAGTTCAACAACAAGGCCTTCCTTGTATGGATTTTGTTCCCCGCTGCTGGCTTTTACAACTTCTATTTCTGGTTCTTCAACCCGCGTTATGATGGCAGACGGAACATTTAATAACTGAGCCATCAAATCGACTGTTACTTGCCATGATTCCCAGATATCATGACTAAGGTCTGATTTATTCATCATTATTTAATCGTTTAACAAAATGAATCCTCATTCTTTAGAGAAAGGCTAAATTAAAAATTCTTCTTTAAATAATTACTGGATGCAATTTTTTTCGTAATTTGTTTTTAAATGTCCTTGTTTAAAAAAAATATAGCCCTTAAAATCGCATCCCTTTATTTTATTTTGGGGGCTTTGTGGATTGTTACATCTGATAAGCTCATCTTT
>CAZSGN010000014.1:9081-19184 GCA_964606415.1 uncultured Bacteroidales bacterium | reverse complement strand
AGGAAAACACGATCAAGGGTGCATAAGCATCGTATGTGTAATCTTTGTTAGTCAATCATAGGAATCAGAAACTCCTCGTTAGATCTTGTTTTTCTTTATCCATCACGAATAAAATCCATCGCTTCCAACGAAGTCATATCAGAAAGATAATTTCTTAATATCCATATCTTATCCAACATATCTTTTTGAAGGAGCAGATCTTCGCGCCGTGTACTGGAAGCATTAAGATCCACAGACGGGAAAATACGTTTATTTGAAAGCTTACGATCCAATTGAAGCTCCATGTTACCAGTGCCTTTGAATTCTTCAAAAATAACATCATCCATTTTAGAACCAGTTTCGGTCAAGGCGGTTGCCAATATGGTTAATGACCCACCATTCTCGATATTCCTGGCAGCACCAAAGAATCTTTTAGGTTTATGCAATGCATTGGCATCAACTCCACCAGACAACACTTTACCAGAAGCAGGTGCAATTGTATTAAAAGCCCTGGCCAAGCGAGTAATTGAATCTAAAAGAATAACAACATCATGTCCACATTCAACCATCCTTTTGGCTTTTTCAAGCACCGTATTTGCGACTTTAACATGTCTTTCGGCAGGTTCGTCAAAAGTTGAAGATATCACTTCTGCATTGACATTTCTTGCCATATCCGTCACCTCTTCCGGACGCTCATCAACCAGCAAAACCAAGAGATAAGCCTCTGGATGATTATTAGCAATAGCATTAGCAATCTCCTGGAGCAAAACAGTTTTTCCTGTTTTAGGCTGAGCAACAATCAAGCCCCTTTGTCCTTTACCAATAGGAGCAAACATATCTACCACCCGGGCAGAAAGTTTGTTTTCACCACTACCAAGCAAGTTAAACTTTTCCTCCGGGAATAAAGGTGTCAGGTAATCAAAAGGTACTCTATCACGGATAAACTCAGGAGTCCTGCCATTGATTTCTTCGATCTTAATCAAAGGGAAATATTTTTCACCTTCTTTAGGAGGACGAATTGTACCTGTGACAGTATCACCGGTTTTCAATCCGAATAATTTAATCTGTGACTGAGAAACATAAATATCATCAGGCGAATTCAAATAATTATAATCACCAGACCTCAGGAAACCATAACCATCCGGCATAATCTCAAGCACACCAAAATTACTGATTATTCCGTCAAACTCATAGTTTAGCTTGGCATTATCGCTGCCACTCTTCCTATTATCATAATTATTTTGTTTTTTGTCATTGTAGGATTGTTGCTTCCGGTTATCCTGATAAGACTTTTGTTTTCTGTTATGGTCGTCCTGTCCGGCGTTTCGTTTAGCATTATTACCCTGGGGGCGATTATCGTTCTGGGAAGCATCATTCACAGTATTATCCGGCCGTGGTCGACGCTCTTCCTTTTTCCTTTCCGGCTGAGCGCTTTCTTGCTTCTGCTCTACAGGACGCGTTTTCCTTTCTTGGGATCTTTTCCTGCCTGCATCTTGCGGGGATTTCTCTTGTTTATCCACCTTTGATTGAGGTGAACTTGTCACTTCTTCGTTTTTCATGGTTTGCTTCCCACTGTCCGAAGACTGTTGTTCCGATGAAGCGGGAGCGGAAGAACCACCATTCGCCTCGATCTTCTCCACCTTTTTCTTTTTTCGCCCACGTTTCCGTGTAGAATCATCATTGCCAGATTCCGACGCACTTTGCTCGTCCCGGGTGTTTTCTTTGATTGATTCCTTTGGGGCCTGACTACTGGTGTCAGAGGCCATAATTGCTTGCTGGTCGAGGATTTTATATATTAAATCCTGCTTTCTTAGAGAGTCTGCTTTTTTGATTTTCATCTTCTTTGCAATCTCACGTAAATCTGCAGCCAGCATCTTGTTCAGTTCAAGAATGTCATACATGCTGAAAGTACTAGTTTATTTTATGAATAGTTATTATAATCTTATGGGAAGCATACAAATCCTTTACCAAAGTTTTATGGGAATTTAATATGAGAATTGTGATATGATATACAGGGATATTTGTTGCAATAATAATCAATAATTTATAATAACCCAAAAATTATTCATTACTTTTTATTCCCTTATATTATTTAATTATACCAAATGGATTAACTCAAAAGCTTAATGTTGTAAAAACTTCTCCTCTTTAGGATCAATCTTTCCCACCTAAATTGACATTGTCAAGAAAAGAATGAACTATGGCAGGTAGTAAAACTTAAAAGAAAATAGCTGTCCGACCAGGATTCGAACCTGGACTGGATGGACCAAAACCACCAGTGCTGCCATTACACCATCGGACAGAATCGGTCGCAAATTTAATAAAAGGTTTTCAAATGCAAACAGGATTCAAGAAAAAAAACAATAAAACAACACCCCCGGGGCTTATAAATCCAACTCTTTATAAAATGAATTATCACTAACATACTCAGGGACAATTCTTTTTATCGCCTGCACAATCTGCACCCCTTCCAACTCATCCAATTGATTACAGAGCGTATTTACCTCCGTGACCAATTTTTTAAAATCATAATCCATAATTGCTCCGATCAATATTTTAGGATTATGAGTCGGCTTTGTATTCTCCCGGGTAGCCAATAATTCTTCATGAAGTTTTTCGCCACTTCTCAGTCCTGAAATTTTTATTTCAATATCTTTATCAAGTCTCAATCCTGATAACTGGATCATTTTTTTAGCCAGGTCATAAATACGGACAGATTCACCCATGTCAAAGACATAGATCTCCCCCTCTCTCCCCATAAAAGCAGCTTCCATAACAAGCTGACAAGCCTCGGGAATCGTCATAAAATAACGAGTAATATCGGGATGTGTTACGGTAACCGGGCCACCCTCTTCAATCTGCTTTTTAAATAAAGGTATGACAGAACCATTGGACCCCAAGACATTACCAAATCGTGTAATAATAAAACGCGTTGAAGAATGAATATTATGAAGACTTCGTGTATACATCTCGGCAATTCGCTTGGTTGCCCCCATTATATTAGTTGGATTCACCGCCTTATCTGTAGATATCACAACAAACCGCTTTGCCTTATATTTTATGGCTACCTCAGCCACTGTTTTAGTGCCCTTAACATTAACCCTAACAGCCTCGTAAGGATTATCCTCCATCATGGGTACATGCTTATAAGCTGCGGCATGAAAAACCAGGGAAGGTTTAAATTTTTGAAAAAGTTTTTCGATTTTAGGTTTATTGGTTACATCCCCAATAATAAATTTCATCCTGCTATCATTATAAGACACTTTTTCACAGCCCAGCAATTCCAATTTAAGATCATGCATAGCTGTTTCTGCCTGGTCATAAATAATAACCTGCCTGGGTTGAAACATTAAAGTTTGCCGAACAATTTCACTCCCTATGGACCCAGCACCACCAGAAATAAAGACTGTCTGATCTTTAATGCCATTTTTTATATTTTGCATATCCAGCTCAATACAATCCCGGCCAAGAAGGTCTTCTATTTTAATATTATTAATAGACTGAGGGCTCAAATGCCCATCAATCCAGTTTTCTACAGGAGGCACAACTTTTAGCTCAACCCCCAGTTCGATGCATTGATCAGCCAACTCACGTTTACGGGAGGCGCTGATATCACTAATAGCAAGAATAACAGCATGTAAATTTTCTTTCTTAACAAAGTAGTGATTTAATACCTGGTCAGGTGAATAAACTTTTAACCCGCCGATATGTTTTCCCTGCTTAGGCTCATGCTCATCTATAAATCCAAGTACTTTATCATTGCGCGCCCCGGATTGCAAAAGGGTGCTTTTGGTAATAAGCCCCAGGTTTCCTGCTCCATAAATGATAATATTGGTTTTCTTATCACTTCCCTGTGTTAATTGATAGTACAACAACTTGATCAGCACCCGGAAATTTATAAGAACAAAAGAACAAAGCAGATAATGGATCAATACAATCGAAAAAGGTACATTTAAAGGATGTGCCGGATTAGTCGATTGCACATAATAAGTTATCACACCTATTAATAAGGATGACAAGGTTATGGACCAAAACACTTTAGCTGAATCCGTAACTGTTGTGTGTCTTATTACTCCAGAAAAGGGACGAAAAACAAGAAAAAAAAGCAAGAAAACTCCTAATACATATGGTAGTTGCCATAAAAAAAAATGCGTTTTCGAAACCTGTATGTTAAAATTAAAGCGAACCAGGTAAGCAAAAAGGAACAAGAAAAGCACGACCAAAAGATCAATCAACAAGATGATCCACCTTGAAACAAAACGATCCGAATATTTCAATAACCATTTTCTCAAAAATCAACTTTTTATTATTCTGAAAGAAATATTTACACGAGCTATGGCTTTCCCGCTGGACTGCCTACACGCTGATTTGCCTGAAGCGGTAATTCTGAAGTGGCAACTAAAACAGCTATAAAAAAAGCAAAAAAAATCACACCCTGAATTCTGTTTAACATGGTTTCAAAATTAAAGAAAAAAAACATGAGCCACACAAAATTAATCAGTATTAGGTCTCTGTTTTTGATCGCGTAACAAATTATCACCACGAAAATAGCAAGAAAAATAATAAAACCAAGCACACCAATACGAAGAAAAGTCTCAAGGAATTCGTTATGTGCATTAAATGACTTCCTGTAACTATGCCACTCTTCATTCGCCCTATAGCTTGACTTTAATTCATTAAGCACATCTCCCGTACCAACACCCGTAACATAATGATCCTGCAATAAATCAAAAGCATTATTCCATATAATCAAACGGGCAGACTCAAAAGAGGCCTTGCTGTCCTGATTAAAAACCTCATGAAAAGCCACCTGTAAAGTACTTAACCGTTCTGATTTATATATCAAAGTTGAAATTAAACCGATACAGGCAACAAACAAAAATATCAGCAATAACATATTCCGTTTCCGCGACCTGATCAATCGGACTGTAAAAATCAACAAAATAATAAAAGATGCTATAACACCAGCCCTTGATTCGGCCAAATAAGTAAATAAAAGCAAAAAAGCAATGCCAGAAAAATAAACAATCCGGTCCCAGACATGATTATTAAAAAACTTAATTTTCTTTTCCAGGAAGTAAAAAAGAATAATCTGGGATAAATTCAAAAAAAGAGCATAATAAGTATGATGAAAAGGAACGATACAGGTATTTTGTATCTCTTCAGACAAAGTGCCCTCGCCAAATAAAGCCACCACAAACACAATCATTGATGATAATAAAGTACCAAATATGAAAAATTTCAAAACCAATATTCGTTCATTCCGCCCCCAACACATTGACCAGTAAAGCAAAGGCAACAAAAGAAGATATGTTTTGACGCCCAATATTTTATATCCCCTGGAAAGGTTATCAGAATACAATAAACCTACAGCATTCAATAAAAAATATAGAAGAATTAAGCCCCCAATTAAAAAAATGATTCTCTTATGACGAAAACCAGCAAATTGCTTCAAAAAGACAACATGACCCAACCATAATAAAGCAATGACTACAGCCAGATAATTGAACAAAAGCCATGAAACCGGCATAAAAAAAGCCGCGGCAAGCGATAACCACAGAAACGCTTTTCGATTGAATGATATAAATTTTACGGCAGTCATATTAAAATATCCTTTTCATTTCTCTCAGATATATATTCATTTGTTAAATTTGCATTAATAATAGGTTAATAAATCTGATCCTCAAATATAAATTACATGGAAAATAAAGAAATTGATATTTTCAACTTAATTGGTTTAATATTAAAAGTATTGAAGAAAAACATTCTCATATTATCTCTTTTCCTGGCAATTGGCCTGATAATTGGTTTATTAAAAGAATTTACATCAGATTTAAACTATAAAACAACACATATATACTTAACAAACCAGCACCAAATGAATGAGGAAGTTTTTAAAGATCTAACCTCATCATTCTTTAAACAAAACACAACCATATCAAATAATGCAGATAAATTTAACATTAATCTGGAAAAAATTGAACCCCTTGGAGAAGATTACTATAAAATAATATTCCACACCAGTCACAAAAGCCTGTCAGACAGCATATCTAATAATTTACCTATATTTATTGAATCATTGCCCTATTATAATAAAAATGTCAAATTAAGAGCTAAACAGTTAGATCAAGTTATTACAGACCTTAACAAAAGAATCAAACAATTAAAAAACACAAACTATACCTACATACCTGGTGAGAAAGGAATTGTTTTTAATGATTCGACATTCATTAATGAAGCATTCACAGATCTTTACGAAACCAAACATAACCTGGAAACAGAACGAATAAATCTCAAACCTGCTCAGTTGGTTTATGCTGACATTGTTGAGATAAAACATATATCATCCATACTAAATATTGCTAAATATGGATTGATTTTTGTTTTAATCGGCGTGCTTTTTGTATTTATCCTGCAAATGCTAAAGATATCATTCAATCAAATTTAGGATTCATCATGTTTAAACTACTCAAAAGGCTTACATCGATTAATATATTTCATTCCTCCCATAAGCAACAGCAACATGATACAGAAGAACAAAAGATAGAAATTATTTAATTGCATTGAATAGCATATATAAACACCTCCGCCTATCAAAACATTAACAAAAAAAGCGCCCAAAGATACTTGTTGATGAGAAAATCCCGCCTGTGTCAATCTTTGGTAAGCATGTTTTTTATGAGCCCGGGTCAGTTTTTCTTTATTCAGCCAACGGCGAAAAAGCGTATAGGTCGCATCAAACCAAAAGACAGCAGAAAGCGGCAACCAAAGGATCAATGGTATCTTGTCTGTGTTTTCGTAATAAATCCCCAAAATAATCACAAGAAAACCAAGAAAAGTACTGCCCACATCACCCATGAATATTTTTGCCCTGGGCCAGTTCCATATCAAAAAACCCAAAACGGCAGCAACGAGAAAAAGTAAATAATTTACCTTAATCATAGCATAACCCAGGCTACCTATAACGATAACCTGCTGCCCCAGGTAACCATCAATCCCATCAAGAAAATTAAAAAGATTAATAAACCAAATAATAGTGAAAAAAGCGATAATATTCAGAATATAAGGATTCTGCACCTGCCAAAAACCAAGATCGAAGGACTGCAGGCCACCTAAAAAATAAAGCGCAAGAAAAGCAGTAACTGCCTGAAGCAAAAAACGCAAACCTGAGGGCAGATCATACAAATCATCCAAAAAGCCGGTTATAACCAGTACTAATCCCGCCAGATGCACATAAAAAAGCTTTTGTGGAAATTGATCATTAAAAAAAAGAAAAGACACCAATGCATACCATGCAACAATAAGAGCAACACCTCCCCCGTGTGGCGTAGGCACATCATGAGAACTTCTTGCATTGGGGATGTCAAGTAATGAACGCCTGATAGCAAAAAGCCTGTATGCATAAGTCAATAACAAAGAAGTAACCAATACCAGCATGAAGACCAATAAATAATTCATTGTTTTCCTGTTTTAAACCAAGCTATTGTCTGATTAATACCATCTTTGAACAGATAAGGGGGTTCCCATTCCAGCCGGCCTCTTGTTTTCTCGTTATTAACTTCAAGATTATCGTGCAACCTGTAATAATACGCTGGCTTAATAATTTTAATGAGCTTCCATAAAAAAGAGGGCATCGCAAACACAATCCTTTTTTTCTCTAAAGCATCAGCAATATTTTGAACAAGTTCCGTTACCGGGATTATTTCCTTATCAGCAGCCAAAAAAACACCGTGGGCTTTTTTTTGTATAATCGCCTCAACCATACTAACCAGGTTACCCACGTAAACCATGCTCCTGCGGTTATAAATACCTCCAAGTGGTAAAACAGGTACACGATCAATCAACTTAATGAGGTTGGAAATATTTGCTTTAACCCCCGGTCCATAAACAACCGGCGTTCGAACTACAGAGACTGTAAAATTTTCTTCCTCCTCATCCAATAACCTTCGCTCCGCCTCAATTTTGCTTTTTCCATATGCATCAAGGGGATCAGGATCAGTATCTTCTGTCCATGGTTTACCATTTGTTTTCTCACCGTATACTTTCACGGTACTCATTAAAACAAAGTGCCCTACACCATCTTTCTTAGCCTGGACAGCTACTTCATGAGCTAAATCCGCATTCACCCGGAAATACTTATCGTCCGGGAGCTTTGCCGACTGGTGAACAATAGCCGCCACATGAAAAACAACATCAAAATCCTTCATATCAATTTGGCTAACAGATTGATTTTCCAGATCCACTTCTTTTATATTGAATTTCTCTTTATACCTGTTCTTAAAATGAGATCCTATAAAACTGTTTTTACCTGTGATTAAAATATTCATGTGTTATTGCTTAGCTCTTGTTTTCATTCGTAAAATTAAATTTAAAAAGAAATCCGGCAGATATAAAACCAAATAATTTGGAATCAAACTGCGATATAAATGCCATCCTTTTAAGTATTTTTTTTTGATTTGTATTCTATATCTCTGCCCGTTCTTACGCCGTTGGATGGTTTTACGATCAAACCTGAGATAATACAATTCTTCCTGCAAATTTTTAATTACAGCACCTTTCCGCGTTGCCTTCAGCCATAATTCCATATCCTGCGCATGCCTGAAAGCAGGATCATAGTAACCAAATTTCTCAAAAAAATCTTTCCTAAACATCACTGTAGGATGAATAACATCAATTTTTTTCAATAATTTATTAAAATCAGTCGTTTGATCAACCCTTTTTACACCTGTTATATGAGCCTGTTCATCAATTAAAAAAGCATTTGTTCCACACATGGAAACCTCCGGGTATAAAAGCAAAAAATCCTTTTGTTTTTGAAGTTTATCAGGATGCATCAAGTCATCCGCATCCATTCTTGCAATAAACGCACCTTTTGCATGCTTAATAGCCTTATTTAAATTCTCTGGCAAACCCATATTCTTTTGATTAAAGAAAGGCCTTACAAAATCATATTTATCTGCAAAATATTTTATTATTTCAGGTGTTCCATCGTCAGAGGCATCATCGATAACTATTATTTCAAAAGGATGAGCAGTCTGCTTTAAAATACTATTCAAAGCATCAGCAACATAATGTTCAGCATTAAAACAAGAAATGATAACAGAAATCATAATAAAAATCACTTTATAATATCAGACACATCCATTACATACATTTTTCTTTGCCCCTCATGGACAGAATCAAACATAATACTTTTATTATCGTAGCTAAATCTTGGATGTAAATCACAGCGATTAACACCATTAAACTTAAGCGGGGAAAAAAATGCCCCTAAATGAATACACTCATTGGTATTCAAATTAAAAAGCAATAACGAGGACATTCTTGATTTATCAGGATATGTATCCGTTAACAACCATTCTTCGTTATTTGAAATACTAGGATGCCCGTCTTCTTTCAATTGCTTCTCTCCAACAACAGAAACCTTTTTTGTCAAGATATCAATGCAATAATAATGATTGCCCAGCCCTTTTTTATGCATCCATCCAACAATCTCACTATTATTTTTCCAGGTACAATGAGAAACCATACCATCATCCGAAAGACAATCCATTTGCCCCTTCTCTGCATCAGCAACCATTAAGCGATCAAAACGTCTTCCATTTGCTAAAAAATACCGGTGTAAGAAAATGAAATGCTTTCCATCAGGAGATATCATAATATGATTAAAAAGATGGCTGGCATCAGGGACGTCAACAGTCCCCTGCACTGCATCAGACAGAGGTATAAAAAGTTTCTTTGTGCCACTATTCAAATCAATTTTATATATGCCATCTTCATGCAAATGGGGTAGAGAAGTTATTTCATCTGAAGCAAAATAGCCGTAATCAGGTCTTAAGTAAGCCAGGCGCTCATAATTCAAACTAAATGCATACTGATCATTGAAACAATCATAAATGGGATAGTCAATTATTTTAATTTCCTGATTTTTTTTAGCATTAAAAATAACAGAAACATATTGATCATTACGATAATCATTGTAAATAATCTCCTCATTATTAATCCATTGGCATTTTGCACCTTGTTGCCAATTAAAAGCTTTTGTTTCCATTTCCTTAACCAAAGTTTGCTGCGGAAAATTTAATATTTGAATCAGCAAAGGAGAGGATGCAGATGGTGAATGG
>CAZSGN010000014.1:0-9071 GCA_964606415.1 uncultured Bacteroidales bacterium | reverse complement strand
AGGACTTACCTGGGATTTATCATAATATCCCCCAAAAGCTTCACCAGATTGATGAACAGCAAAAAAAGATAAATTAGTTTTATAAGTATACTGTCGTTTAAACAAATAATAGTTAATAATTTGATAAGACCTTTTGACAATACTCTTAATAAAAGGAAATTTAGCAAGAAAACCAGCTATTAACCTTTCTGTCTGATTAAATGATTTACTCATATTCGCTTTCTATATTGATTTTGATATTTACCTGACATTACTTCGGCACGATAATAGCTATTGATCAATCGAAGAGAAATATCTGCATACTTATGCATATTCTTGTTTATTCGTTCTAATTGCCCAGATAAATCGGAAACCTGTTTAACAGGAAAAAAAACACCTTCTTCATCTTGAAAAAGTTCTTTATGTGAGGGGATATTAGAAAGTACTACCGGCAATCCACATGCCATTGCCTCCAGAACAGAATTTGGTAAGCCTTCGGCTAAGGCCGCGGAAATAAAACAATCTGATATTTGCAAATACTCAACGACATTAGATACTTTCCCCAAAAATAAGACATCCTGCCCAACACTCTTCTGCAATGATTCTTTATCTGGTCCATCACCAACAATTAATAAAATATTATTCTTATTCTTATTGAATTTAATAAATCCATCGATCACTGTGCGCATATCTTTCCGCTCAATCAAGCTCCCGACAGATATAAACACCTTATTATAATTATCCGGAATATTCAATTTGTTTTTTAATTCATTAACCTGTCCAACAGACAAAGGTTTATATAAATCAGTATTAACCCCATTATGAATAAAATCCACTTTAAACCCTTTATCCGAAAACAAATTGGCAATGGTTTTACTGCAAGCAATGACATTACTTTTTTCCTTTTTTATCGAAGAAAAATGCTTTAAAGCCATCAGATAACCTTTAATCCGCCCAAATTTCAAAGGATAATCAATAAAAGGAAAATTTCTTATTGTTAACAACTTCGGGATCGCCATCCCCTTCAACAAATTATCGGCCCTTATTCCCTGGCTATGAACAATATCTACTTTTTGCAATAGAATAAAATCATAAACCCTCTTTTTAGCCAGCAAAAGACCTTTTAACCGACTAAGGCTCAAAGAGTAAACCTGCACATTTAAATCTTTTACAAAAAAAGGCTTACGACTATCTTCAGGCTCTTCTGAAAGCGTAAGAATAACAGGCTCAAAAAAATTTCTATCCAAATGCTGAATAATATAAGACAATTGATTCGTTGGCCCGCTATTCTTCAAGGTGCTTACCAGGTATAAAATTTTCATGTATTTGTTCGTTAGATTGATTCTTTAAAAAAGAAAATAATAAAAGAATACAAAAAAGTTTAATATTCATTGACGACCCCATTAAAAAGTCTCCCTTATAATGAATAATAAAAAATATAGAAGCTATAAACCCAATCAATAATTGTTCTTTCAGCCCATCCTTGATACTCTTGTAAATAATAAAAAAACCTAATAAATAAAAAGCATACAAAATAAAAGAAGGAAAAAAACCATAAAAAAGCAAATGCCTCATATAGCCAGCATCTGTAGATTTATAAGAAGCATCATCAACCGGATCATCCCAATAACCATCACCCAAGAAAAAAGTTTTTGATGATACATCAAAATACATCTCATTCAATTTTTGTATTGAAGCAGTTGTAAGCGCTCCATCTTCAGAAAAATTAATAAAAAATTCGAAAGCATATGGAATCACAGACTGTTTTACAACCTCCAGCTTACCAGGCATCATACTCTTCATCAACATAGTCCCGGCAAATCCAATAATAAAGAAAGAAAGAAAGAAGGTAACAGCCCATTTTATCATATTCTTTTGAAAAACTAAAATGACAACAAAAAAAAGAGACAACACAACACCAATGTAACCAGACCTACCCGTCATTAATACAGCAATAAAAAGTAATATCCAGTAAAAACTATATAAAAAATAATTTCTTTCTCCTTTAGCAATAAGATAAACAATAAAAATCATAGAAATAGACAGAAACACAGATAAATCATAAGTAAGACTGGAAGAAAGCCCCAGTCCTCTAAAACCACCATATCTCTCTACAATACCTGCTGAATCCGTTTCAACGAGTGCAAATATAAATTCTCTGAGAGGTTCAAAGAAAAACATCAAAACAATAATAACTGACTGAAAAACAGAAATATTGATAATAGCGCGTATCACCTTATTCAAACATAATCGTCGAAGAAAAACAATATAAAACAAATAAGATCCTGCAAACCCTTCAATAGCAAAAACCAAATAAGAATAAGCAGGTAAGTAGTCAGCAGTATCGTGTATTAAAGAGGTCAAAAAACTAAGTCCTGATAATAACAGAATAATGGAGAACAAGACAAGAGCACCTTTATTAAACATTAAAACATTTTTATTCTTCTGTACAAAAAAAACAAACAGAAAAAATAAAACAATAATTACCAATTTAGAACTATTAAAAGGTAAGGCCGTAAAAGGAATGGTAAACACAAATAAAAATAAAAATAAATGCATTATAACCCCCTCATCCCTGGCTATATAAAGGTTTCTAAAAAATGGCCTAAGATTTATACCATCCTGCATTATTCTATCCTTTATTAATATCGTTTACAATTATTTTGCATTAGTTGAAAATCAAATATTTCACAATACCTATCAATAATAAAATGATCACGATAAGGTTCAACACTTTGCCTGATCGCTTTCGTATCCCAATGCCTGCTCAATGTTTTATTAATAGCTTCGCCAAGAATGTCAATATTTTGATATTCAACAATATATCCATTAACGTCATTGTTAATTATTTCTGCCGGGCCGCTTTCACAATCAAATGCTACCACTGGTGTACCAAAAGCGACAGATTCAACCAAAACATTTGGAAATCCCTCATAAAGAGAAGTTAAAAGCGTTGCTTTAGCACTTAAATAATAAAGAGCCAAATCTTTTTTATATCCCTCAAAATCAACAAACTCCTCAAGCTTCAGCTGCTTTGTAAATCTTTCAAGATACTCCCTTTCGCTACCTTCACCAATAATCTTCAACCGCATTTCAGGAAAATCTTTATGAATCTTAGCAAAAGCTTCAATAGCATAATCAAATGCTTTCACTTTCTCAAGCCGCCCGACACATAAAAGATAATCCTGTTTCTCCTCCCATGAACAAAAAGTTTCTTGTGCCTGTCTTTCAATGACGGGATTTAGAGGATTATTAATCACAAATATTTTTTCAGGAACAATATGATAATTACTGATCAAATCTGTTCTCATCCCCTGAGACTGAGCAATAACCCTGTCAACAAATTTATATAAAAACTTAACCCACCTGTCAACAAAATATCTATGCCATACTGATTTTTCTTCCTTATACTTCTGACTTAAATGGCTAATATTCCGGGCAACGATAATAAAATTCAATTTAAACACCCATCTCAAAAGAACAAGAATCACTGAAATTTGATGATTAAAAGTTACTATTTTTTCAACCCTGTTTTTCTTTAAAAAATGTAATATTTTAAAAAAAGCGCCTCTTGCATGCTTAATATTTAAATTTTTAAAAACGATTCCTTTATCCAGTTCTTCTGCCAGAATCGCATTATGCAGATTTAAAACAACAATAGTCACCTCCCATCCACGAGCAACCAGGCCATTTGCAAGAGTAACACAAATACGTTCTGCTCCCCCACCCCTTAACGAATTGATGAAAAGTGTAATATTATTATTTTTATTATCCATCACTTGATTTGATTAAATCCTGAATCATAAAAAACTCAGGGGTAAAATGACCTTCAACCCAATCTAACTTATCGGTCCAATATCCCGGACAGTTTTTGTAAACAGCCTGTGTAAAAGCATAACTAATTTCCACTATTAAAGGCTTATTGTCTTTTAAAACAAAATCATAAGCCATACACTGTACATTCATTTTTTTGGTCGCATCAAAAGCAATTCTCAGACATTCCACAGGAATAGCCGCCGGATCATAAACAATCTGCCCACTCCCTGAAGCACGAAAATCTCCTTTGCGCACCATCCGTTTTATAGCAAATGCACGATGTTCAATTACAATAACCCTGATATCAGCATCATTCCCCGGAATATAATCCTGAAAATAAACATAATTTTTTTGCTTTGTCAACGCTTTTTCTGCTCCACCAGGAATAAATAAACGTCCTATTCCTTTTGAAATATTAATAAAAGACTGAATACTTTGATCCCTTTTAAAATGCCATATTCTTTCTTTTAAAAAAGAAATTCTGTTTTTACTACGAAACCCTTTTGCAAAAGCTTTTTTAATCAACTTTCTGGCTTTTTGAACATCTTTAACCAACATCACATTTTCGGCACCAGCACCACCCCTGAGTTTAAACACTTTAGGAAATGAAGCATGATTACTCCACTGGAGGGCTTCTTGTTTCGAGAAAAAAACATGAGTCGGAACCACGGGTACTCCTGAAAGCTCTAACAAATATTTTTGTCCCAATTTATCATCAAAGTGCCATACGGTATTAAAATCAGGAAAAACTTTTTTTCCAGTTTGCTGAAGGGAAAAAAGGAACTGCTTTGCAAACAATGTATCTGCCGGATGGTTATGATGGAAATGCCACATTACAGCATCACAATCTGCAATTTGAGAAACGGCATTAGAATCATAACAATTTACTACTTTATAATCAATAGCATGCTCCTGGCAATATCTAATCCAATTTTCACTAAAAGAATGAACCCTATGATGTATGGCTATTTTCAAACCTGAAAGTATTTTAAGTTAACTAATCTGTTTTTTTAACCAATAAATTGATTTTTGAACTCCACCTGGAAGTAAACTCAAAAAAAGAAAAAACAGGTAATTTATTTTTGCAACTGAAGAATAATAAAAAGCACAATCTGCGAGCCTCAATCTTCCATTAATAGCTCTAACTTTTAAAGCATGAACAATATGATAATTTGAGAACTTTTTCAATTTCATTTTAATTTTCACATCATCCTCTTCCTCAATAACTTTTTTCACTAACAGGTAAATACAATTATCCTGAACCTTGGGAGAAGATGCCCTGGTTACTGTAGAAACTTCTCTATGATAAATAGCTGTTGCCTCAGGCAAACAAACAATTTTATTAGCATGCCTTATCAATCTAAACCATGTATGCAAATCACCTCCTCTTATGCATTCATTTTCCGGAAACCCATCAATTTGCTCAAACAAATGATGTTTTACAATTATTACATTTGTATGCACAGGTATAGCACCTTGTGAAGCGTATTCAAGATAAGCCATAAAATCAAGTATCTGAACACCTTCTTTTTTAAATTTCTTTAGAAAAGAAGGTTCAGTAAAAGTCCCATCACCGCGGGAATCCATCCAACTTATTGAATAAAGCAAAGCATCGTAATTATCAATAAGACTTTTCGCCCGGAGCAGATGGTCCGTACACCATTCGTCATCTGCATCAAGAAAAGTAACAAACTGCCCCTTAGCCATTTTAATTCCTAAATTTCGGGCAGCATACCCCCCGGGCCCTGGCACCTCCCTACTAAAAACCCTAATCCTATCATCATCAAATTTGGCAACCTCTTTCGAACTATTATCTGTAGATGGATCACAAACAATAATCAACTCAAAATTCCCATATTGCTGATTCAATACTGAATTAACAGCTCGCTGAACATAAAGCTCTTTATTATATACCGGAATAATAACAGAAAATAAAGGTTTGTCAGGTAAAGACATTTTTCAAAACTATTTAATCAAAATAACCCTATTAATAATTTAAGTTCCCCACTTTTTGTAAGGCTTGAAAAAAGGGAATAAATAATGGTATTTATATCGTAATTTATTATTTTCGAAGTAGTTACAAGGCAAAAAAGCAAAAAACTCAAAAAATCACTACTTATGTCTTCAAAAATAGGAAAATTAAGCGAATTAGAAAACGTTCTTTGTCAGAATGAAGGCTTGCACATGGTAGAAAAGGCTTAACCCAATATCAGAGATGAACCGAGCCATGATCCGCCGGAGGATGTGAGTTTTTCTTGTGGTTGTCCGGCAAAAGATACCACGTTCGCCCAAAAAATGGATCTGTATTTAATTGAATTACAAACGATTGACTAAATTATGTTCGAGTAAAACTTGCGGATTCAATAAAGCAAATTGCGAAAATATTACTATAAAGAATCGTAGAAAAAGACAAATTTCAGATATTTGTATAACGTAAAAATCATTTTTCAATAGAAATAAAGGCTTGCCTCCGGAAAAATTACAGAAAGAAATGGAGTAAATTTGGTGACTTTATGGGCTAGCTCTAAGGAGAAGTATCGCTTTGCTCTGTTATTATTTAAAAATTTCATTTTAGATGAAAGATCATATAACCGACCTTATATAATCTATTCTTTAAGTAGCTTAAAAACTTTTTCCCACATTTGCTCTGAGGACAATTTTAGCTTTTCAGCTCTATCATTGATAACAGAACTTATTTTTTGATTTGAATCCGGATCAATAATCATGTTAAGTTTTTCAGTTATTATTTCATCTTTAGATGATATATCAATTATTCCTTCAGGAAAATGATAATCTTCAAATAACATTTCGTATTTATGGCTCCACCCAGTACCTATTGCAGGAACCCCTTGTGACAAACTGCTGACCAATCCATGAAATCGACTACTTATAGTGGCTTTAGATGCACCAATAATTCCTTTAACTTTTAATGGATTATCCTCAGTAAAAATAGGAACTTTACTATTTTCATCTTTTGTTATTTCTTTAGCAATCCAATGATCATTTTTACCTTCATGTACCAGTATAAAAGGTTTTTGATTATGATTCAGCAAAAACTTAATGCACTTTTTTAAAAAAGGAATATATTCTTCTTGTGTTCTCTGGGATATTTTATCAATCATTTTGTAATTTGGGATTATACAAATAGCATTATTTTTCTGTTGAAAATAATCAGGAATTTCACCTTTAATCAAATTTGTAAAATCAGGAGCTATTTCAATATTTTGCCTTTCCCCGACATATTTTACTAAATATTCATACGATTCTTTTTCACGGGGAAATATCAAATCTACATTATTTGCAATGGTTTTAACATCCTTCTTATTTTTTTTTGATTCAAAAGGGCCCAATGCCTGCGGTAGTAAGATGATTTTTGTTTTATTTTTTTGCCATCGTTTAGATGACCTAGCTAATTCTGAACAACTTTTCCCAGAAAACTGGTCGCTATATGCGAATCCAGCAGCATCAAGAACAACATCAATTTCCCTGTCTAAAATAATACCGTATTGCTCTCTTACCATTTTTGGAATAAACCTTGCCAAATCACCGAATTGTATTCTATACTTCCATAACCAAGCTTTTTGCCATAATTGTAATTCTCCACGCTTTTCAAAAGAAGAATTTTTTCCGGGTGCCATAACAAACCGGGCATCAGGATATTCTTGCTTCATTTTATCAAGGACAGCATAAAGCATTAATTCTGCTCCTTTATTGACAAATTGAACTTTTCTTATTTCTATATTCATTTGCTGTAAGTTCTTAAAAGATCAATATTCTTTTTTTGTGAAAAGGGTATCATTCCTTCAGGATCAGCATAACCATATGATATAAGCATAATTACTCTTTCAAAAGATTTTAGATTTAGTTCTTTTTTCATTTTTAATTCTGCTTCATAAATATCCGGCCAATTAATAATACTACTGCTAACTCCTTGTGTTTCCAACGCATAAAGAAAAGACATTGCAGCTAAAGAGGCATCAATGTAAATTACATGACGATCTCTCTCACTGAAATATGAACTTAAATCTCCAATTACAGCAATAAAACCAGAAAAATTATGGGAAAAGCCTTTTGTACCCATCGGAATGCAGGCAACCCTTTCAATTTTTTCTTTATTATCAATAATCAAAAACCGAAATGGTTGCCGGTTGCACGCACTTGGCGATAATCCAGCAATCGTAATGGCTTTATCGATTTTCTCTCTTTCTACCTTTTCATCTTTGTACCACCTGATTGATCTTCGTCTTATTGCAAGCTTCTTTAAATCTTCATAAGAAATTGTCAATTCCGGAGAAAATTTTCTCAAATAAGGCTTTGAATTGTGGTTTGTTTCAATTTCCGGGACTGTATAGAAAACATGTTTTGCTTTACTAATTATGGGGTTTGAATCATCTGTAATTTCAAAATACTCTTTTAATACATCATGAGCCCATATTAATGTTTCTGAACCATCACCATTATTATTATTGTTATTTACAGCAGTAGCGTAAGCATTTACTGTTTCAGCGATATAAGTTGTTGCAAATACAGTTTTTCTTGGTCTCATTATAATACCTTTTTCCAGCTTATGGATATTTCTCCTGATTAAAACTGAATTTGAATCAATTAAATTTAAGTTTTTATAATACTTTACTCTGCTCGCAAGTACGGCTTTATGTTCTAGATAAAACCTTTTAGAAAAGAAAAGGTAATATATACTGGCTAAAATTTCATTTTTTGAAAAAAATTTGATCAGTAATATATCCATTCTTTCCCATAATTTACCGATCATATTTTTTATTTTTCTTGCTGCATTTTTCATTTCATGATGGTTTTCTCTTTTTTTAATAATCCTAATAATTCAAAATAGTCTTGCCGTGAATTTATAAATATAGAAATTAAATAAAATGTTGCTCCAATGATAATAGAAAAGATTAATATTAATGCATTAGAGAAATGAGTTTTCATAAAAAACTGGAATAACCATATAATTAAACCCATTATAATTGAAAAAATAAAAGGCCGCTTTAGTAGACTCAAATAAGTATTCATCTTATAAGTCAACTGTTTATTTGCAAAAAATTGCAAGGTGCTTGTTTTGACAATTATATAAATAGAATATATAATGAGCACTACAATTAAACCTTGTGAAGTAAAAAGGAATAATACAATAAAATAAATACTATTAATTAACAAATCAATATTAAAAACTATTGCTGGTTTATTTACAGAATATAATAATGCACCTGAAACATTGGAGGTAAGTAGAAAAAAGATCATAGAAACTGAGAACACCT
>CAZSGN010000013.1:0-19321 GCA_964606415.1 uncultured Bacteroidales bacterium | reverse complement strand
ATAAACTTGTTCATTTTTTTTGTCATTCGTAACAAAAAAAACGAACCAAAAAAAAATACTCGTGAATTATGGCATCCACACAAGCCATGGCTACGCCCTTTCCTTCCCAAATTCACTGGCCACACACACAAATAAATTAAAACTCAATCGTAATTAATTTACTGCGAAACTTTAGTTAGTTATAACCCCAGTTTCTAATAAGGATCTCTCAATTTAGATAAAAGATAAACACTAATCGCTATAAACAAAAAGTTCACTTCCATTATAAGATGTAAAGTATTCAGTGAGGGGGATTTCAGAAATCCCTTTAGAAGGGTATCCATCATGCAACAAATAGTGAGAGCCACAACAAGGACAAGCAGCATAGGTTCCCGTGCTGTCAATGCTAACCGCGCAATTATCAGATGGTTTATAAGGACAGGTACGTTCGTAGGCCTTAAACTCATCCGTCGTCAGCCGATAAACAATCACGCCGTGCGGAGAGAGATTTTCACCGTAGACATCATCTTTCAAGACCATAGCATTCCCTACAGCCTGCAGGGTAGCATACTGAGGCTGATTAATCATAATCTTAAAATTGACATAATAATACGGCCTTTCTTCTTTATCCTTCTCACACGTTAATAACAAGAGACTAAAAAGGAAAAGCGGCCAAAAAAACCTATGATTTTTAAAAGGCTTTATCATCAATACTGTTTAGAAAATTGTATTTTTGTCATTGTAAACGTAATAATTAATAAATTGTTATGGAAGGACTTTTTGACATATTATTTATTATTGTAACCGTTATCATTTTCTTTATTAGTGTTTTCAGGAAAGCAAACAAAGAATCTGACTCCTCCGGGAATACTTCTTATGCATTCGGTGGTATACCGGAACATCATGACATACAAAAGACAGAAGAGGCAAATCCTGCTAAGGAAAATGATTCAAAAAAAGATGCTGCTGATAATGCTAAGCCCTTAAACCTTAAGGAAAATAAAACAACAGGGGCGGAAGAAACTGAAGAAATATTGCTTGAAAAAAAACCAATAATCCGGAAAAAAAAGATCATCAAAGATTTCTCCCCCAAAAAAGCCATTCTTTACAGTGAAATCATCCATCCTAAATACTTTTAATCCATAAAGAAAAATAGTTGCTGTTTTTTTGAACATCAGTTGTTTTTCTTAATAATAAAATTTCACTACTTTTGTAGTTGAAAAGAGTTCCGGAAGTTTCGGGATTCTTTTTTTTTCGTTCAATATTTTTATAAATAACCTGAGAACCATGTCAAAATTATCTTACATCACAGCAGAAGGGCTCCGTAAATTAAAAGAAGAACTGGAGCAACTTGAAAATGTTGAGCGCCCATCCATCTCCAGGCAAATTGCTGAAGCCAGAGATAAAGGGGACTTATCAGAAAATGCAGAATATGATGCGGCAAAAGAAGCCCAGGGCATGCTCGAGATGAAAATAGCAAAACTCAAAGAAACCATAGCCACATCCAGAATTATTGATGAAAGCAAAATAGATGCCTCGGAAGTCCGGCTTCTGAATAAAGTCAAAATTAAGAACAAAAAAAACAACAGCGTAATGGAATACACTATTGTTCCCGATGAAGAGGCAAACCTGAAAGAAGGAAAAATCTCTGTCAACTCACCCATAGCCACCGCCTTACTTGGCAAAAAAGCAGGAGATGTGGTTGATGTTGAGGTGCCTTCTGGTATAATCCCTTTTGAAATTATCAACATATCTGTCTAAAAACATATTCATTATGGCCAGTATTTTCACTAAAATTGTTAATGGCGAAATCCCTGCACATAAAATAGCAGAAGATGATCACTATCTTGCATTTCTGGATATCAATCCTTTGGCCAAAGGGCATACGCTTGTCATTCCCAAAGAAGAAACGGATTATCTCTTTGATCTTGATGACAACCTGATGAGTGGGATCATGGTCTTTGCGAAAAAAGTAGCCCATGCTATTGATCAAACCATTCCTTGTAAAAGAGTAGGTGTGGCCGTTTTAGGATTAGAAGTACCTCATGCCCATATCCATCTGATTCCTATCAATCATTTGGGTGACATCAATTTTAATAACCCAAAACTACATTTATCTAACGAGGAGTTAGCTGGTATTGCCATAAAGATTAAATCAGCAATCAAATAAATAATCGTATCAGAAACAGTTAACGTTTAATCCGACCGGGATTTTTGTTGATGAAAGCTTTCCAGCTATTCATTTTGTCTGGGGCACCAGCAGTTGCCCCTCTTTGATAGAAGTGACACAAAGCAGCCGCTAATCCATCAGTTGCATCAAGGTTATCAGGGATCTCATTAAAATTAAATATATGCTTGAGTAAAGCGGCCACCTGCTCCTTTGACGCATTACCCTGCCCCGTAATGGCTTGCTTAATGCGCCTGGGCGCATATTCAAAAATAGGAATAGATCTGGACAAAGCCGCTGAAATAGCTACTCCCTGAGCACGTCCTAATTTAAGCGTAGACTGCACATTCTTCCCATAAAAAGGTGCTTCAATAGATAATTCATCAGGATGGTGATGATCAATTAAATGAAGAGTTCGCTCAAAAATTTTTTGCAATTTCACATAAGGATCCTGATATTTATATAATTCAATCACCCCCATGCTAATCAGGGAAGGGTGTTTCCCTTTACAAAGAATCAACCCATAACCCATGATCGTTGTTCCGGGATCAATGCCTAATATGATTCGTTCTGTTTCCAATTATTTTCTTTTATTGCAGAAGGCTGAAATGGTGTAGGCGTAAGATTCTTCCGAAGCATTATTTTACTTGCTTTTTGTGAACTCACTTGTCCTGTTTCAATAAACTCCAGGGCAGCCTGAAGACTATTTTCTGTTGAATCCCCCCATGTTTTATAAAACTCGTCATCAGTGTAATAATTAGCTGGAATGCCTTCATAAAAATCCCCTTTGTTATCGGCATTCACATACTTAAATGTTACCGGGACAAATGCATATTCTTCATAAGGAATAATATTCATGCCAACCGGCTTCCCATGTGTAGAATCACCAATGATCGTAACATCCATATATGGTTTCATCCCATTAATGATCATTTCACTTGCTGAAGCGGTGCTTGAGGAAGCAATAACAACAATCCTTTCCAGTCCCAGATCATGTCCGGAGCTAATAAATTGCTCAACCTCATTCAAATCGCTATTTTTACTATTAAACTGAATTTTAACAAAAGGTTCTCCCTGGGTAATATCAGGAGCCAATGAACTAGCCAGATAAATGGCTTCATCCAAATTCCCGCCCCCATTATACCTTAAATCCAGAATTAATTCATCAATATTTTCTTCTCCAAATAAAGCAAAAACCTGGTCAAGCTCATCATCCGTCTTATCAATAAAACTTTCCAAAACCAAATAACCAATTTTTTTACCCCCATTATTTATTACCTTATGAAATAAAACAGTATTCATGTCAACGGCTTTTGCATCGGTGGAAAACGTTGTATCATTTCCACTAACCCCGCTAAAAGTAACCTGAATCGAAGCCTGATTAATCAGGTCTGTAAAATTTGATGAGGTAACTTCTTGCTCATTGATACTTTTCAATCGCCATCCACGACGAATGCCAAAACCATAAAAAGGAGAGTCCTCGTAAAGATAGCCAACATAAATATGGCCATCCCCGCCAAGAAAAAATTTAGCTCCATAACCCTCGCTCTGACCAGCTTTAAAATATTGTTCATATTCATCATAATACATAACAGAACTCCACCTATCCACATCATGATAAACGCAAGCATTCATCAGGCCAAAAGGATCTTTGTAATGATCCGGATTTAAATCGGGGACATGATTATACCAGTAATAATAATGCTTCATGATCAAATACAATTCGTCATTGGCTGTGTATTCATCTTTATCTTTTTTACAAGAAGAAAAGAACACACATATTACCGACAATATCAACAATCCTTTAACTAAACGACCTATGTAATTCATAGTTTATATGGTATTTTCAATGGCTCTGTCTCAGCTCATATTGATAAGAATAAGTGCATGAAGATCAAAGATAAATAAATACGGGCAGGAAATCAAAAAAGCACAAAATAAGGTGCCTGTTATTTTTAAACGGGACAGCAGACTTTCAATCCATGTGTATCTGCATATCCATTATGCCAGGGTCTCCGGACAACCTGAAATGCTTATATATATAAAGCGTAAAATGTAAAAGAAAGAGCTTATTCATTAATGACATCAAACCCTACATAGGATATCAAAACCTCTGGAATACGGATACCTTCAGCCTGCTGATAATTTTCAAGAATAGCAGCCAGGATTCTTGGCAGGGCTAAAGCACTGCCATTAAGGGTGTGTGCCAACCGCGGTTTTTTCTCGTTTTTGGCGCGATACCTTAATTTTAAACGATTGGCCTGATAGGACTCAAAATTAGAAACTGAGCTTACCTCCAGCCACCGTTTTTGTGCAGCCGAGTAAACTTCGATGTCATAAGTCAAGGCGGAAGTAAACCCCATATCACCTCCACATAATTTTAATACACGATAAGGCAAACCTAACTTTTTAACCAACCCCACGGCATGAGCCAACATTTCCCCGAGCCGTTGATAAGAGCGCTCTGGGTGTTCAATCTGGACAATTTCAACCTTATCAAACTGATGCAGCCGGTTTAATCCTTTAACATCTTTACCGTATGATCCCGCTTCCCGACGAAAACATGGCGTATAAGCAGTGCATTTAACCGGGGACTCCGCTTCATCAAGAATAACATCCCTGAAAAAATTAGTGACCGGCACTTCAGCGGTAGGGATCAGATACAAATGATCCTGTGTAACATGATACATCTGCCCTTCTTTATCCGGCAATTGCCCGGTGCCAAAACCAGAATCTTCGTTAACAACAAAAGGAGGCAGATACTCTTTATAACCAGCTTCCCTGGCCTGATCAAGAAAAAAATTGATTAATCCACGCTGCAGCCTCGCAGCTTTATCCTTGTAAACCGGAAAACCTGCGCCGGTAATTTTATTTCCCAGCTCAAAATCAATTAAATCATATTTGCCAGCTAATTCCCAATGAGGCAATGGCATAAATTCAAATACAGGAATATCCCCGTATTGTTCCACAACCTCATTATCTTCTTCGTTTTGTCCTTCAGGAACAGACTCGTGCGGCACATTAGGTATTTGCACCAATAACCCTGAAATTTGATCAGTAATAGAATCTAATTGCTCCTCCAGAATTTTAATATCATCCTTAAGTGAACCTGTTTCCTTTTTTATGTTTTCTGCCTCTTCATTTTTTCCAGCCTTGAACAACTCACCAATTTCCCTTGAAACATTTTTCAAGCGGGCCTGTGTCTCATTAACCTTAAACTGTGTTTTCTTTCGTTTATCATCCAACTCAATAATTTCCTTTATCAAAGATCCGGCATCAAAATTCCGTTTTTTTAATTTCCGGATTATTTCATCCTGATGTTCCTGAATATGGGCCAGTGTTAACATATGTGTTACTTATTAAATGACGAAAGGGGGTTAATAAATATAAAAATTACACGAATAAAGATTATTTAGAATAAAGC
The DNA here is from genome assembly GCA_964606415.1 of uncultured Bacteroidales bacterium. Lineage (GTDB taxonomy): Bacteria > Bacteroidota > Bacteroidia > Bacteroidales > JBBRXJ01 > CAZSGN01. The sequence continues at coordinate 13,751 of CAZSGN010000013.1, read as the reverse complement.
ATTTTGATGACATTCAAGTCACTTAACTTAAATCCAAATTAAGCGATGCCGCTCAACTTAAGTTAAAAATAAAAAATCTCCTGAAGAAAAAATCAAACAGGAGATTAAAAAGTACGATAAAAAATAGTTTTATTGTATCGGTTCAACAGAAACAAAAGATTTATTATCTCTTTTTTTCCTGAATATAACCTTTCCATCAATTAAAGCAAATAAAGTATGGTCTTTTCCCATTCCAACATTACTGCCTGGATGATGTTGTGTACCCCGCTGGCGAACAATAATATTTCCGGCTTTAGCAGCCTGCCCGCCAAATAATTTAACCCCTAATCGTTTACTTTCGGATTCACGGCCATTCCGTGAACTACCCATTCCTTTCTTGTGTGCCATAATATGATTCTTTTAAAACCTTACTCTTCTTTTTTACTGTTATCCTGGTCTGTTTTTTTATTGCCATCGTCCTTCTTAGAAGCATCACCTCCTGTTGATTTACCAGCTGTCTTTTGACTTGTTGCTTTTTTAGTAGTGGATGATGTTGATTTTTTAGCCGTCCCTGCTGTTCCACTTTTCTTTGCTCCCGCAGAAGTTGTTTTCTTTGTTTGCGAAGGAGTAGATTTTGAGCCACTGGCTTTCCCCTTAGAAGAAGCAGAAGTGCTTTTCTTGGTTGTGGCAGCAGTTGATTTAGTTTTAGTTGTCGAAGATTTGGCCTTTACGTCGGCAGATTCTGTTTTTGTTTCAGACTTAACCTCAGCGTTTTTTGTTTCAGCCTCTTTAGGAGCCTCTTCTTTTTTTGCCTCCACCTTTTTCTTGGCGCCACTTTCAAGAATATCTTCAATCAATAAAGATGTCAGATACTGACGATGTCCGTTCAGTTTTTTATATCCCTTTCTTCTCTTTTTCTTAAAAACTTTAACCTTATCACCCTTCACATGATCCAAAACCTTGGCAGAAACCATTGCTCCATCAACAGTAGGGCTTCCTACCTTGACCTTGCCATTGTTGTCAATCAAAATGACTTTATCAAGCTCTATTTTACTTCCTTCTTTATCTTTTAACCGGTTCACATAGATCTTTTGATCTTTCTCCACTTTCATTTGCTGGCCGGAAATATCAACAATTGCATACATTATGTAAAGGATTTATTATAAATGATTTAACAATAAACGGAGTGCAAAGGTATAAAAGATTCTTATATTGTCAAATTTTTTCTATTAATATTTATCTCCGCCAACATTTTCATATTTTTGTATTACCTTTGGATCATAGGAAGCCATTCGGAACAATATTTGTACATTGTTCCTTCTATTAAATGATACATCAAAAGATTTTTCGCAGTATTTTGTTATGGATAAGATAAAACTAAACGTACTTGGGATTTCTTACAGTCAAACACAATCCGGTGCTTACGCCCTGGTGTTAAACGAAGAAAACGGAGAAAGACGAATTCCTATCATTGTCGGTGGCTTCGAGGCTCAATCTATTGCTATTCAACTCGAAGGTCTTAACCCCCCAAGGCCATTAACCCACGATCTGTTTCTGAATTTCGCCCATGCTTTTCATATTGAGCTTAACGAAGTCCTTATCCATAAGCTCGAAGAAGGCGTTTTTTATGCCAAGTTAATTTGTAATAATGGGAACAACAGTATCACAATTGATTCCAGAACCTCTGATGCTATTGCACTAGCACTACGCTTTAAATGCCCCATTTACACCACAGAAGAAATATTGTCCAAAGCTGGTATTATCATAGACATTGAAAAAGAAGGCGAACAAGCGGAGCACTCAGATACTCAGGGAGAAGATTTCCCCGCCGGCCCCTCAGGCTTTGGAGACCTTAAGAACCTGGAAGACGAAGAACTTCAAAAACTACTTGACGATGCCATCAATGATGAGAATTATGAGCGGGCCTCGATTATCCGCGATGAGATGTCACGCCGTCAAAATAATTAACAAATAACATGATGTTTCTTCCTTTTCTGCGAGCAATTTCCGGTATTATCATCATTCTGATCTTTGCCTGGCTTTTCTCCCCCCAAAAGAAAAAAGTTTCTCCCCGTATAATTATTGCCGGTTTAGGATTACAACTCCTTTTAGCTTTCCTGGTATTAAAAGTACCACATGTGCAACAATTTTTCGAATGGATCAGCCTGGCATTTGTTAAGATACTGGGGTTTGCTAAAGAAGGAAGCCGGTTTCTTTTTGGTGAACTGGTTGATGAAAAAAAATACGGAGTGATTTTTGCCTTTCAGGTACTCCCAACCATCATCTTCTTTTCTGCCTTAACAAGTGTGCTTTACTTTTTTGGCATTATCCAATTCCTGGTTAAGATTTTCGCAAAAATTATCCGCAAAATACTACCCGTAAGTGGCCCTGAAGCCATTGCTGTCAGCAGCAATATTTTCCTGGGCCAAATTGAGGCTGCTTTGCTCGTCAAAGCTTACCTGCCCAAAATGAATCCTTCGGGAATATTTCTTATTATGACAAGCGGTATGGCAACCATCGCCGGCGGAGTACTATTATTTTACATCACCTTCCTGGGAGGCACAGACACCGCCTCACAAATCATGTTCGGCAAGCATTTGCTGGCAGCCTCTGTTATGGCAGCTCCCGGAGCCATCGTTATTGCCAAACTAATGATGCCCGGAAGTCCGGATATCAAACATACAGAAGCCGAAAAACAAGAGGTTGGCGATAATGTTTTGGATGCCCTCACCAATGGCACCCTACAGGGAGTTAAAATGGCTGTTAATGTAGGTGCTATGCTGATTGTTTTCCTGGCTTTTATTTATATGATCAACTTTATTTTCACTAAAACCGGGGAATGGACAACCATTAACAATGGAATTGAGCATCTCACCAATGGAGAATACAAAGAATTATCCCTGCAAACCATTCTGGGTTTTATTCTTTATCCTGTTATTTGGTTATCCGGTGTTCCAACCCCAGATGTTTTCCACGTTGCCAGCCTGGTTGGGGAAAAAATGGTGGCCAACGAATTTATTGCTTACCTGCGCTTATCCGAATTAAAAGAACAAGGAGTTATTGCAAACGAAAAATCAATCATCATGGCTTCATATATGTTATGTGGTTTTGCCAACTTCGGCTCTATTGGCATGCAAATCGGCGGAATTGGCAGCCTGGCTCCCGGACAACGAAAAGTCATCATTAAATATGGTCTGAGAGCAATGCTTGGTGGCACGATGGCCTCATTACTTTCGGCCAGCATTGTTGGTCTTTTATTATGAGCCTCTGGCTACTCATAACAGGAATTCCAGCTCTTGCCTATGTCTTACTCATGGTTAATCTTTTTCATGGCTGGAAAAAAATTAACCCATTTTCCTCTCATAGAACATCATTTGAAATCGGTACACATTTTTCTATTATCATCCCCTACAAAAACGAAGCAAACAACCTGCCTGCTCTAATAACCAGGTTAAAAGATCAAACGCTTCCTGCCCATCTTTTCGAATTCCTTTTTATTAATGACCATTCTTCCGATGCAGGACCTTCCCTGGTTGAATCTTTTTGCAACCAACATCCTTCGGCAAATCATCTGCAATTAAACAGTAAACAATCCGGCAAAAAAGAAGCGCTCAGCAAAGGAATTGCGCATGCAAAACATGATATTTTAATATCCCTTGATGCAGATGTAATGCCAGGAAAAAACTGGCTATACACCATTAAGGCTTACTGGGACACCCACCACCCTGATGCAATCATTGCCCCTGTTTATGTCCATCCCGGGAATAAAGCACTGCATATTTTCGAGGCACTTGATGTAACCAGCCTTGTTGCTTCCGGGGCAGGATCTGCAGGCATTGACAGACCATTTTTATGTAACGGGGCTAATTTTATCTTCACCAGGCAGGATTATTTATCCAGTAATAACCTTAAAGAAAAAACACCCTCAGGCGATGACATCTTTTTACTACTTCACCTGAAAAAAAATAAAACAAAAAAAATTCACTTTCTTAAATCGATGGATGCAGCAGTTGCCATAAAACCACAGGAAACAATAAAAGATTTTATTAAACAACGAATCCGGTGGGGATCCAAAAGTCAATATTACCAGGATCCTGATATCATTTTTGCCACTTTAACCGTTTTCATATTTAACAGTCTACTGGCCATACTACTCCCTATTTCCTTATTCATGACATACTTATTCCCTTTATGGTTAGGCCTGTTTATTCTTAAATTAATGGTAGATGTCTTATTCCTTTTCCCGGCACTCCGTTTTTTTAAGCTTGAAAAATATTCACTTTTTTTTCTCCCCGCTGCCCTGATTTATCCTTTTTATATTTTTTTTACAGGTATATTCAGTCAATTGCTTAACTGTTCATGGAAAAAAGAAAATAATAAACAAGATTGATCATTATACAAATTTTGTTCTGCCCCTCCTCTACTTCTTTTCAAAAAGAGACATTGATAAAGGGTTCATCACTATTTCAAAAACAATCTCCATGCAATATCTTTATAAACATCAGCCCCTAAAAGTCACATTCAATGCAATAACTACAACCATTAAGCGTTATTTATTCGTTGTTGTTGACGGGCATTCGGGGCTGATATTAATCATTTTTCGTAAATTTGTTTTTTTATTACGCCAATCAAAATTCATCAATCAATTAATAATATGATTCAGCATCTTATTTGTCACAATTACCTGCTCTGGGATGTTATTCAAAACCCAAACGAAATAAACACAGAATTTACATCAAATCCCCTTTATATCATTCTGAAAAAAAAGGATCAATTTAACGTATTACCACATGGCAAATTAAAAAAAGCCGGAGCTGAAACATTAAAAGAACAGAATGGTGATCAGGCCATACAGTGCCAGCTTAATGATTCTCCCTGGGATATTGCCCGTGAATTCTCAGAAAAAAACACCAATTATGCCGTGGTATTTAACAAAAATCATATAGCAGGAATTATCACCCGTAATGATATTACACAGTTGGTCAATAACATGCTGGACTCGAAAAACAACCAACCTAAAACCCGTGATAATGAGATTTCCTATCTGCTTCATGACGTCCGAACACCCCTGAATACCATTCTTGGCTTCTCAAAATATTTAAGCAGGGGAGAGAAAGAAGCTAACAAAAAAAGAATGGCAAACATCATTCATGAATCGGCACAAATGCTGCATGGCCTGCTTGATGATTATATGCTGGCGCAAAAAATTAATTCCGATGAAATTGATTTACATGCTGCATATTTCGACTTATATCAAACCATTGAGCATTTGAATCCGGGATTTGCGTTAAAATGCAAAGAAAAAGGGCTGGTATATACATGTATCAACGGGATAACAAAAGGGCAACTCCTTTATGGAGACAAATTAAAAGTTACGAGAATTATCATTAACCTGACTAATAATGCAATAAAATATACCCAAGAAGGAGCAGTCACGATCAATTTTCATGAAAAAAAGAATATAGACCAATCCATCGACGTATACTTTACCGTTGAAGATACAGGAATGGGGATAAAAGAAGAAGAACAGCAAAAAATATTCGAAAAATACTACCGCTCCGATGATATAAATAGCCGTAAAACCGCAGGAATGGGATTAGGCCTTAGTAATGTCAAATACCTGACAAACCTAATGGGTGGGCAGGTGGATTTAAAAAGCAAATACGGAGAAGGTTCGGTCTTTTCTGTCCAGCTTCCCTTCCCCGCAGCAAAACTGAAAAATAAGGATCCCCTCGATAAAGATGAACGAACAAAAGAAGTTAATCCGGCCATCAGCAATAAAAAATTACGTCTGTTAATTGTTGAAGATGATCATTTTAACCGGAAACTTTTGTCCATGCAACTGGTCGAAACCAACTGGGATTTAACATTAGCAGGCAATGGCTTCGAAGCACTTAATGCAATAAACACGGAGGAATTTGACATCATCTTTATGGATGTCCACATGCCTGACCTCAATGGGTTTGAAGTTATCCGTATCGTCCGGGAAATGGATATTGATACCCCTATTGTTATAATCAGCGGGACCTCTATGAATAAAAAAGATCTTGGCGATGCCGACATCCAGGGATTTGCAACCAAACCCTTAAACAAAAAAGGGCTGTTTAACCTGGTTCGCTCCATCATCGAACCCAAGAATGACATCCCTCACATCAGCTCCTGAAAAAAACATTCTGTTAAATGCCTTACAAATCAAAAACCATTTGCATTTGGATGATTTTTGATTAGTTTTACTTTTTCAAAGCATCATTGACCATGGCATTACATTATTTATGGATTGCATTTTTCTCCATTGCCTTTGTAACCGGACTTGTGCGGCTCATATTCTTTGGTGATGCCGAAGTTTTCCCTGACATGGTCAACAGCACCTTTGACATGGCTAAAACCGGATTTGAAGTTTCGCTGGGTCTGACAGGTGTGTTAACACTATGGCTCGGATTAATGAATATCGGGGAAAAAGGCGGTATGGTTAAGATACTTGGCCGCTTATTTGGCCCTTTCTTTCGTAAACTTTTCCCTGATCTTCCCAAAGACCATCCTGCCTTTGGTTCTATCTTAATGAATTTTGCCTCCAACATGCTTGGCCTGGACAATGCAGCCACTCCATTGGGATTAAAAGCCATGAAAGAAATGCAAACGGCAAATACTGATAAAGACCGGGCATCCAATTCCATGATTATGTTTTTGGTTTTAAATACTTCGGGGTTAACAGTAATCCCCATCAGTATCATGGTTTACAGAGCACAAATGGGGGCAGAAAACCCTTCAGACATCTTTATCCCGCTCCTATTAAGCACTTTTTTCTCTACCCTGGCAGGACTTTTGGCGGTATCCTTTTTTCAAAAAATCAAACTTTGGGATAAAGTCATATTAAGCTATCTCGGTGCATTTTTACTGCTCATTATTTCAATTATCTATTATTTTTCTTCCATTCCGCAGGAACAAGTAAGTAAAATTTCATCAATTGCCGGCAATTTATTCCTTTTCATTGTCATCATGAGTTTTTTAATTCTGGCCGTCAGGAAAAAGATCAATATTTATGATACTTTTATTGAGGGGGCCAAAGATGGCTTTTGGATTGCCGTCAAAATCATACCCTATTTAATTGCCATACTGGTAGCTATCGGTGTATTTCGTGCATCCGGAGCCATGGAAATATTAATCGAAGGCATTCACCAGGGCATAGCATCTATAGGAGTAAATACTGATTTTGTACCCGCTCTGCCAACAGCATTCATGAAACCCCTGAGTGGCAGTGGGGCAAGAGGCATGATGGTTGAAGCGATGGAAATTCACGGCGCAGACTCCTTTGCCGGCCGCATGGCTTCCCTTTTCCAGGGATCAACAGAAACGACTTTCTATGTTATTGCGATCTATTTTGGCACAGTTGGCATCAGAAAAACCCGTTACGCTGTAACTTGTGGATTAATAGCAGACATCGCCGGTATTATTGCCGCCATATTTATCGGCTACCTGTTTTTCCACTGATTAACGCTTCTTATCCCCTATCTCCAGTTCATTAATGACATCACGCACACCAGAGGTATAAATACACATCCGGTAAGCAGTATCCATTTCAAACCAGTGATCAACCTTCCCATATAATTCCACAACACCTTCTTGAACGTTAACATGAATATCTTTATCCATCAAAACAGCATTATACTTAAAAGATTTTTCCAATTGTTGGCGGATATGTTCATCCGTATAATCATCCCTGGGTGCATTAATAGTAATATGATTAATAACTCCCTGAACACCATTAACTGCCCTGGCAAGTCGTTCTATAACATCAGCTTCCCAAACCGTTTCAGTTGAGCCATTAAGTTTAATAATCCCTTTATCAGCTTCTACCCGTATATCCTCCGAACGAATACTGCTATCCCACTCAATCATTTTCTCCACTTTCTCTTTAATTTCCTCATCATCGGGCACTTCAAAAGCAGGTGGATAAATAATATTGAGACGATTATTTACTTCATGGATGCCCTCTATCATATATACATCATTCTCAGCAGCTATATAAGAAGCATAATCAGGTACACTTCCTTTTAATACCACCTTATGATCCGTAACATCAATTTCTATATCCTGATCAGCAATACGATTATCCCATTTTAATTGCTGCTCAACATAGTTTTTCAGATCTTCTGTTTTCAATTGTTCCATAATCAATATCTTTTTTTACTGATAAAACACAAAGGCTATGCCAATGAAGCAGTGAAAAAGTTATTGAGTTAAATTTAACGAAGATGGTTTTTGAGGAGTCCCTTTAACTCACGAAAAGAAACAGGGGTGTCAATGATTTTTAAATCAGGATCCAAAAAAATCATTGTTGGTGTAGCATAAATATTATACCGAAGCGCCATAGGATCATTCCAGCCCTTAAAATCAGCTTTAAAAACCCAATCAGCATCTATTCGCCTAATAAAACGTTGATAATCCGTTTTCGATGTATCAAGTGAAACTGATACCACCTTCAACTGATCCCGGTAATCATCATACAGTCGATCAACCCGTGGTAATAAACGCTTACAATGATTACAGGAGGTACTCCAGAAAACAATTAAAGAATAATCATCTTTAAAATCATCTAATTGTATATTTTCACCACCAACTGATGTGAATTGAAAATCCGGAGCTTGCTTGCCACTGGCCAATAATTTAAAAGATTCCAGGCGCTGTTTCAGGCGTTGATTTTCATCCATGCCTTCATCCTCACAACGTAAACGACTAAGATGATTCTCAGCGATAAAATTCAGTACATAATCCATTTGATAACGTTCAAAGCCATCTGTAATATACTGAAGAGCATATTCAAAAACCTGTTGGTTCTCATAAGCATGATCAAGGATCTCATTAACAGCCTTCACAAACTTTTTCTCCTGTTCCTCCCGGGAAAGATTCCGTTCCCGGTAAAGCGAAAGATAATCAAGAATAAGATTACGGTAAATATCACTATTTAATAACATAGTATCTGCGAACCGGACGGGATCAAAGAAATGTTCTTTCAAAAACGCTGTTCGTTTGTCTTTCGTTAAACGGGCTTTAATAAATGGCTTTTTTTTCATCCGAATTATTCTTGCAGCAAAAAGCCCTTTATGTTCATCTTCATATTCCTCTATAAGTCCTCTTCTTTGTTTCTGAACAGATTCATATTCATTGCCAGCATTTTTATAAAAATCATTCTCCTCAGGATATTTATCAAGAATTGACGTTAATAAGTTAAGTTTTTCCTGAAATTCTTGATCCCGGTGGATAAAGGCATAATAAGCTTTATTCTCATCGGACTGCACTATCTCCATATCTTCAATCATTTCTGGAAAACCAGTACGTAAAATGATATCTTCCTGATCAATAATCAAAGGAAAACTTCTGGATTCATTACCCGTTTTAACCACAATGCGGTATAATCCTGTTTCTCCGGCGCTGGAAAGCGTCATCTCAAATTCATCTTTTCTAACCCTGGCACTATCTAATACATTCAGGCCATGGCCAAAAGCAGCAGCCAAATAAACCTTTTCAGCCGGGCAATCTTTTATTTCCCCGCGAATAGTTTTATGTGCAGATTTTGCACTACAAGCACCAATTAACAACAGACAAACAAAATAAATAAAAACATTGCGATGCATCATCAACCAAATTTTATCAAAACATTCAATATTAAAAATGAATCTGATCCTGATAGCGAATAAACAAAAGTAAGAGAAACAAGATCAAAAAAATCACTTCACCAAGCCACCTTTTCTTTAAATAAGTAAAATAATTTGCCAAAAAAATAGCTGCAGGAAAAGCCAACAAATAAACCATTCCCCATCCTGTTATAGGAGACAATAATGTGATTAAAACCAAAATAAGAAACAACCAGATAAACGTTGTAAAATAATTGCGTACAGCAATTTTCTGCATCTGAAAATGGCCAAATGTATGTCCTACAGCAAGCACTGTTAATAAAACAAAAAAGCCATAAAAAATACCAGTGCCATAATTTAAATGATCAAAAAAATGATTTGTTGAAGAAAAAAGAATAGCTAAGCGGTCAAAAGCATAAAGCAAATTATCCTGAAAAACATAAGCAAAAGAAAAATAAATAACAAAAGGCGTTAACATCCCGAGAATAATAAACAGCCATTCCCGCCAAACAAAAGGCCGAAGTATAGACTGGGCAAAGAAAAGAAACAGCACTAATCCAATAGCCGGCAAATAAATGAACGAAGCCAGGGCAACTAAAAAAGCTGCATCGAAATAATGATAAGCAAGCAAAGCCTTTTTATAACTAGCTAAAACAAGATCCACAGCAAATATAATAAGCGGCATTGCCAACAAAGCAGGATTTAACCTGTTCATGGGCTCAAAGGCCAGCGTAATAATGATATAAAAAAAGGCAGGCAAGTAAGTGCTTTCCTTAATCAATATGTATTTATTCTTGATCAGATTAATCAAAAATGCAACCACAACCACTAAAATATTCGAAAAAATAGCGCCCGCAAGAGGCCTTTGCTCGAAAAAAAAATCAATCCACCGATAAAGAGGTGCCTGGTAATGATCAAAAGCAAATTCACCTATTGCCTTATCACTTTGGATCCCTGGCAAGAAAAGAAGAAATGCCAATATTGGCAGAATAATAATATGCCCCGGATGGCTTCTTTTAAATAATTGATAAAACATAAGATTTATTTATAACCTTAAAAAACACAAAATGATGATCAAAGCTATTAAAAATAAATAAGCACCAATGAAAAAACAAGATAACTATTGACATAACCTACATAAAGAATTTTATAAAAGATCAATTCCTATATCACCCCTGAAATATTTCCCCTCGAAATGAATTTTTTCTGCATCTGCCTTAGCTGCTGCAAGCGCCTCATTTATATTATTCCCGTAAGCAGTTAGAGCCATCACACGCCCTCCACTGGAAACAATATCTTCATTTTGTTTACTTGTGCCCGCATGAAAAACAATACTGCCGGAGACCTTATCCAATCCGCTGATTATTTTCCCTTTCTCATAAGCCCCGGGATAACCTCCTGAAACAAGCACCACCGTTGAAACAACCTGAGACTCTATCTCTATAAAATGCTTACCAAGTTCCCCTTTTGCTGCCGCAAGCAACATAGCAAAAAAATCATTTTTGATGCGTGGCAAAACCGCTTGCGTCTCCGGATCACCCATCCTTACATTATATTCAATAACATAAGGGTTCCCCTGGCAATTCATTAATCCAATAAAAATAAACCCTTTATAGGGAATTTCTTCTTTCCTTAAGCCTTCAAGAGTCGGTCCGATAATCTGCTTCTCAACCTTTTCAAGGAAATCTTTATCGGCAAAAGGAACAGGAGAAACAGCTCCCATCCCACCAGTATTCAAACCAGTATCTCCCTCACCAATCCTTTTATAATCTTTAGCCTCCGGTAATATCAAATAATCTTCCCCATCAGTCAATACAAAAACAGACAATTCAATGCCCGATAAATATTCTTCAATAATCACTTTTTTACCTGCAGCCCCGAATTTACCCTGAAACATCTCATCAAGGGCCTCAAAAGCATCAGTTAATTCATCAACAATAAGGACTCCTTTGCCAGCAGCCAGACCATCCGCTTTTAAGACATAAGGAGGATCAAGTGATTCGAGAAAACTTTTAGCCTTCTCGATTTCAGATGCATCAAAAGATTGATAACGAGCAGTAGGAATATTATTCCGTTCCATAAATGCCTTAGAAAAATCCTTGCTTCCCTCTAACATGGCACCCATTTTCCCCGGCCCAAGAATATATACATCTGCTAACGCGGGCTGGGAAATCAAGAAATCATAGATCCCATCCACAAGAGGCTGTTCAGGGCCAACAAGCACAAAATCTATATGGTTTTCCAGCACAAACTGCTTAACCTTACCAAAATCCCCCGGATTCTGATCAACATTAATAGCAATATTTTGAGTGCCTGCATTTCCAGGCATAACAAAAAGCGCATCAACCTGATTGCTCTGAGCAATTTTCCAGGCAAAAGCATGCTCCCTGCCTCCGGAGCCAATAATTAAAACATTCATGATTTACTCTTTTATATATAAATGATTAAAGTTTAGCATTAATTATACCAAAAATATATAGTGGCTCAAAATTAGGAATTTCAAAAAATTACACCACACATTATACAACATTATCACTTATCAAAAATATTTTTATTAAGATCAATAGACAGTACCTGAAAAACTGATAACATCTTTCATAATCTATTATTCTTCTTCTTTTACTAATAACCATCATTAAGCATTTTTTGCTCACAACAAAACATGAATTAAAACATCCAAACCAATAAATCCAGCATTAAGTAGTCGCCGCTCAAAGAAAAACAAAAAAATCATCATCTAAATCTATGAATGATAGAATTACTGGTATTAATATTATCTTTACACACAATTAACCAGGGATTTATCCCAGAAACATATCTTTGATGCCGGTTTTACAAAAAAACAAGATGAAGAATCCAACCCCGAGGCAAATTGCTCTTGGAGCTTCGGCTTTCATGGGCTTTGCCTCCATAATAATATTACTCGGCACTGGACTGTTTAGTGGGCACCAGATTTCATGGCCCCTGTTAATACTTCTGCCGGTTTTATTTTTTATTCTTAGTTACCTCATCTATTATTACGCACTTGAAATTTTTATTTATCGTAAAATCAAGTTAATATATAAGGTCATCACCAAGGCTAAAACTACTAAAGTTAAAGCCAGCTCGAGTATTGACATGAACAAAGACATTATTGCAGATGTCGAAAAAGAAGTGATGGAATCGGCCATTGCAGAAAATGAGGAAATAGAGCAATTAAGACGTATGGAAGAATACCGCAGGCAATTCCTGGGTAATGTCTCGCATGAGCTAAAAACCCCTATTTTTCATGTCCAGGGATACATAGAAACCCTTTTAGACGGTGGAATAAACGATGATAATATCAATATCAAATACCTGAAAAAAGCCTCCCAGAACATTGACCGCTTAAATACCATCATCACAGATCTCGAGATGATATCACTCATCGAAGACGGTAAATTAAACTTGGATATAGAAGACTTTAATTTTTGGGAGCTGGTGAATGATGTTTTTGACTCACTATCCTTGCTTGCCAGTCAAAATGAAATTGAACTGAAATTCAAAAAAGGTTTCTTAAACCCCTGTTATGTGAGTGCAGATAAAGAACAAATACACCAGGTGTTGGTCAATCTGCTTACCAACAGCATCAAGTATAACCATGCGGGAGGGAAAGTAACCATTGGCACGTATGATATGGATAAAAAATACTTAATTGAAGTAACAGACAACGGGATAGGCATCGAAGAAGAATATTTACCACGTATTTTTGAAAGATTCTTCCGCGTCTCCAAAAGCCGTTCAAGAGAAAAAGGCGGTACCGGCCTCGGGTTATCCATCGTCAAACATATTCTCGAGGCACATGGACAAACCATTAAAGTGCGTAGCACACCAGGAATGGGTACAACTTTTGGGTTTACACTGGATAAAGCTATTTTGGCAAATAACCAGGGCCAAATGTTATAAAGGCCAACAATACTGCCTTATCATAGAAAGCTTGTTTAATACTTGTTATTACAGGGATTTTTCGGTAGTTATAAATATAAAGGTGTATCCGATAAGTTCCTCATTTTGGGCAAACAATTTCCATTAAAATACAACATATAAACGACCTTAAACCATATTTTACCTAAGTTGAGCGATTTAAACGAAGTGAAAAATCGCTTTACTTATCCGTCAGCT